>DASXXR010000405.1:0-8643 GCA_036502945.1 Paraburkholderia sp.
AATTCCGGCGCGCATTGATCGGCCGGAATATCGCCTAATGCGCCACTCAGATAGCGGTTATGTAACTGGCATGCAATGCCGGCTGTCGCCAGCACGTTGACCCAGTGCTGGCCGATCATCAGATTCGGTGCGCGAAGAAGCTTCAGCATGGCGTCAACGAACAACCTGGCTTGCTTCGTGAACGAGTTGCGCATAGAGCGCGTGCCGTTCGGAAGCGATGCGGCCGTCGGCGACGGCTGCGAGAATCGCGCAGCCCGGCTCATGCAGATGGTGGCAGTTGTAGAAGCGGCAATGCGCGAGCAACGGCCGGAACTCGGGGAACGCGCGCTCGAGCCGTCCTTCGGTCAAATGATGCAGACCGAATTCCTGGAAGCCGGGCGAGTCGATCAATGCGCCGCCGTCGTCGGGTAGCGGGTAGAGCCGGGTGAAGGTGGTGGTGTGCCGGCCGCTGTTCAACGCCGTCGAGATTTCGCGCGTCGCGACTTCCGCGTTCGGCACGAGCAGGTTCACAAGGGTCGATTTGCCCATGCCGGACTGGCCGAGCAGCAATGTCGAGTGCCGGTGCACATGCTCGCCGAGCACCGCGCGAGCGGCGTCGGGCTGGGTCTTGATCGACACTTCGAGCACCGTATAGCCCAACTCCCGATACCGCGCGAGGCGCTGCCGCGCGAGCGGCAAGGCGGCCTCGACGTCGATCTTGTTCAGCACGATCAGCGGCTTCAGTTCGTTCGCCTCCGCGGCGACCAGCGCGCGGCCGAGCAGATCTCCGCTGAAATGCGGTTCGGTCGCGAGCACGATCAGCAACTGGTCGAGATTCGCCGCGAAGAGCTTCGACTTGTATTGATCCGACCGGTACAGCAGATTGCGCCGCTCGCTGATCTCGACGATCACGCCTTGATCCGCCGAAGTGAGTTCGAAGACCACCTGATCGCCGACCGCCACTTCACTGCGCTTGCCGCGCGGGAAGCATTGCAGCAGCGGGCCGCCGCCGTCCGGCAGCACGATGTAATGGCGCCCATGCGCCGCAACGACAAGGCCGCGCACGCCGGCGGCCGCGCTTGCCGCTTTCCCCGAGTGGCTCTTCATGCGTGCTGCAACAGTCGGTCGATCCGCTGCGAAGCCGGCGGATGCGAATAATAGAACGCGGTATAGAGCGGGTCGGGGGTCAGCGTCGACGCGTTGTCTTCGTACAGCTTCACGAGCGCGTTGACGAGGTCTTTCGCGTCGGTTTGCGTGGCGGCGAACGCGTCAGCTTCGAACTCGTGCTTGCGCGAACTGAGGCTGCCGAGCGGCGTGACGAAGAACAGGAACACCGGCACGGCCAGGAAGAACAGCACGAGCGCGAGCCCGTTATTGCCGCCGATGAGCGATGGCCGTACACCGAGCCCTTCGTAGAACCACACGCACTGCGTGAGCCAGCCGAGCAGCGCGAGCATCGCGAGGCTGATCGCGAATGTGACGATCATCCGCTTGATCACGTGGCGGCGCTTGAAGTGGCCGAGCTCATGCGCGAGCACCGCTTCGATCTCGCTGCCCGACAGGCGCGCGAGCAAGGTGTCGAAGAACACGATGCGCTTCGCGGCGCCGAAGCCCGTGAAATACGCGTTGCCATGAGCGGAACGGCGGCTGCCGTCCATCACGAAGAGGCCTTTCGCGGCGAATCCGCAACGCTTCATCAGCGCTTCAATGCGGCTTTTCAGCGCTTCGTCCTTCAGTGGCTCGAACTTGTTGAAGATCGGCGCAATGAGCGTCGGATAGAGAATCAGCACGAGCATCTGGAACCCGACCCAGACGACCCAGGTCCACAGCCACCACAGGCTGCCGGCCTGATCCATCAGCCACAGCACGACGAACAGCAGCGGCAGGCCGAACGCGGCGCCGAGCAGCACGCCTTTCACGCGGTCGGCGACAAAGATACGCTTGCTCATCCGGTTGAAGCCGAAGCGTTCTTCGATGCCGAATTGCCGGTAGTAGTCGAACGGCAGATCGATCACGCTGGTGATCGCGACGACGGCCGCCACAAGCACCATCTGGCCGATGTAGCCGCGCCCGAGCCAGCCGGAAACCGCAAGATCGAGCGCCTGCACGCCGCCGAGCAGCGTGAGGCCGATCAATACCGCGGCGCTCACGATGATTTCGGCCATCGTGAGCCGCGTGCGTTCGACGGTGTAATCGGCGGCCCGCTGGTGCGCGCTCAACGCGATGGTCGATGCGAACTGGGGCGGCACGTTCGCGCGGTGCGCGGCGACGAAGCGGATCTGCCGCGACGCGAGCCAGAGCTTCGTGACGACCATTGCCAGCACGGCGATCACGAACAGAATGGAGAAGTACAGAGTAAGCATCCGGGGAGTCCGTGGTATCTATGCGACAATTATAGGGTTGTTCCTGCCGGCGGGCGCCTTGAGTGCCTTGGCGCAAGCCTGCCGCGTCCGCTCATCCAACGTTTTGCCTCCAATGACCGACATCCTCGACCCCGCCGCAGAGCCGTCGCTCGTGCGCAGCGATATGAACCTCGTCTGGCTCGACATGGAAATGACCGGCCTCGACCCCGATAACGACCGCATCATCGAAATCGCCGTCGTCGTGACGAATTCGACGCTCGACAGGCTGGTTGAAGGCCCGGTGCTCGCGATCCATCAAAGCGACGAAACGCTCGGCAAGATGGACGACTGGAACAAGAATACACATGGCCGGTCGGGTTTGATCGACCGGGTGCGTGCGTCGACCGTGACCGAAGCCGACGCTACCGCGCAAATCCGTGCGTTTCTCGGCGCGCACGTGCCGCCGGGCAAGTCGCCGATGTGCGGCAATTCGATCTGCCAGGACCGCCGCTTCATGGCCCGCTGGATGCCTGAGCTCGAAGCGTTTTTCCACTACCGCAACCTCGACGTCAGCACATTGAAAGAACTGTGCCGCCGCTGGCAGCCGGCGATCTATAAAGGGTTTCAGAAGCGCGCGATGCATACGGCGCTGGCCGATATCCACGAATCGATCGACGAACTGCGCTACTACCGCGAGCATTTTCTGATCCCAGCGGCCAGCACGCCTGTGACAGACGTGCCGGCGAAATAAGCAAAGCGAAAACCGGCAAGGGCATACGCGTCACGCAGAAGGCAGCCAAAGGGCGGCGCGCCGCTAGCGTTGCGCGCGCAGTGCGCTCTTCGGCCGGAATGCAGCCACCACAGCTGTGTTCGTTTCAATATACGGCCCGCCGATCAGGTCGATGCAATACGGCACCGCGGCGAAAATGCCCGGCACCTTCACCGCACCGGCGTCGCCGCGCAAGCCTTCCAGCGTTTCCCGAATCGACTTGGGCTGCCCCGGCAGATTCACGATCAACGCGGCGTGCTGCGCCGTCTCGCGGATCACCGCGACCTGCCGCGACAGGATCGCGGTCGGCACGAAATTCAGGCTGATCTGCCGCATCTGCTCGCCGAACCCCGGCATTTCCTTCGTGCCTGCCGCGAGCGTCGCTTCGGGCGTCACGTCGCGCCGCGCCGGGCCGGTGCCGCCCGTCGTCAGCACGAGGTCGCAGCCGGCTTCGTCGACCAGTTCGATCAGCGTCGCGGTGATGGTCGGCGCGTCGTCCTGGATCAGCCGCGTTTCGCTGCGCCACGGCGTGCTCAGCGCGCCGCCGAGCCATTCCTGCAGCGATGGAATGCCCTTGTCCTCATAGACGCCGCTGCTCGCGCGGTCGCTGATCGACACGAGACCGACGATCAACTCGTCGGGATGGTTTCGCTCGTTACGCGGGTTACGCGTGGGAATCGTCATCGTCTTCCTCGCTGTCGGTATCAGCGGTGCCGTCATCGTCGGCGCCGCCGCTGCCGGCCTTCTTGATCCACTGGAACAGCTCGCGGAAGTAACGCGGCGGCTTGCCCAGCTCCGCTTCCTTGCGCGCATTGCGGATCAGCGTGCGGCCTTCCTGCGGATCCGCGGCGGGATGCTGGCGGATGAACTCGGTCAGCGCGGCGTCGCTCGCAAGCAGTTTCTCGCGGGTGCGTTCGATCCAGTGCAGCCGCGCGGTTTCGGCCTTGTTGACGCCGTTGTAAGTGGCGAGCGCCGTGCGCAGCGCGCCCGTTTCGTCGTCGGTGAGGGTGCGCATCACCCGTCCGACGTATTGGACTTGCCGGCGCTTGCCTTCGTGAGCGGTGATGCGGCGCGCTTCGCGGACGGCTTCGCCCAGTGTTTCGGGCATCGGCATCAGTTTCAGCGCGTCTTTCGGGAGTTCGATGAGCGTTTCACCCAGTTCTTGCAGCGCGTGCATGTCGCGCTTCAACTGGGATTTGCTGGGGCGATCGTAGCCGTTGTCGTCGACGACGGCGGCCGGCTCCATAGGTTGAGTACGGGTTTTGCGTGTCATGGCGATATTGTAACGTGCGATGTAGAGGCGCCCGCATGGCTAGCCGATTGCCGAGCGTATGAGCAACCCCGTCGCCGTGCGCTGCACACGGCGCGCACGGCCATTCCAGGCGCCGCGCCCGGCAGGTGTGTTTTCCGGTTGCGAATGCCAGGTGCAGCGTCGCGGACCTTGCTATGATCCCGGGATGCGCAAGTGTCACCGATGCGTAACAACGAACGCGCACTGCGAACGCGCAACGCGCAACGCGCAACGCGCAACGAAACGCACATGCACACGCACGCAACGCGCGAGACGAATGTGCACAGCTGAATGTGTGCAGCGGAATGCGCACCGCGCGCAGGCCGCGTCGCAAACAGCGATGCGCAGATGAACGCACGAGCGAAGACACAAACGTAGGCGCAAACCCGAGCGCAACCCAACGCGTAACCGCAGGCCGGCCCGGCCCGCGACAGGACGCCAACTCAGGACGGCAATGACAATGGCAGCAGATATGGACACGGACGCCCGGCAACGCTTTTTCCCGCATACGCAGGACGAGCTGAAGGAAATCGCCTCCGACATCCTTCGCCACGCGAAGTCGCTCGGCGCGACCGACTCGGCCACCGAAATCTCCGAAGGCGACGGGCTGTCCGTCTCGGTGCGGCGCGGCGAAGTGGAGACGATCGAACATAACCGCGACAAGATGGTCGGCGTGACGGTGTTCATCGGCAACAAGCGCGGCAATGCGAGCACGTCCGACTTTTCGCCGGAAGCGTTGAAGGACACGGTGCTGGCGGCGTACAACATCGCCCGGTTCACCGCTGAGGACGATTGCGCAGGCCTCGCCGAAGACGCGCTGCTGGAAACGGCGCCGCGCGATCTGGATTTGTATCACCCGTGGAATCTGAGCGCCGACGAAGCCGTCGAGATCGCGCGCCGCTCCGAAGACGCCGCGTTCGCGACCGATCCTCAGATCCGCAATTCCGAAGGCGCGAGCGTCTCCGCGCAGCACTCGCAGTTCGTGCTGGGCACGTCGCGCGGCTTCCTTTCGGGCTACCCGTATTCGCGGCATTACGTTGCCTGCGCGCCGATTGCGGGCAGCGGCCGCAACATGCAGCGCGACGACTGGTACACGTCGAAGCGCAGCGCAACCGAACTGGCAGACCCGGAAGCGGTCGGCCGCTACGCCGCGCAACGCGCGCTCGCGCGGATGGGCGCACGCGGGCTCGATACGCGCAAGGTGCCGGTGTTGTTCGAGGCGCCGCTCGCGGCCGGCCTGCTCGGCGCGTTCGTGCAGGCGACGAGCGGCGGCGCGCTGTACCGCAAGACGTCGTTTCTGGTTGACTGCCTCGGCAAGCCGGTGTTCGCGCCGCATGTTCAGGTGGTGGAAGACCCGCACGTGCCGCGCGCGATGGGCAGCGCGCCGTTCGACGAAGAAGGCGTGCGGACCAAACAGCGCTCGGTGGTGAGGGACGGTGTCGTCGAAGGCTATTTCCTGTCCACTTACTCGGCGCGCAAGCTCGGCATGCCGACCACCGGCAACGCCGGCGGCTCGCACAATCTGTCGCTGCGCAGCTCGAAGACACAGCCGGGCGACGACTTCGAAGCGATGCTGAAAAAGCTGGGCACGGGGCTGCTGCTGACCGAATTGATGGGGCAGGGTGTCAACTACGTGACGGGCGACTATTCGCGCGGCGCGTCGGGCTTCTGGGTCGAAAACGGCAAGATCCAGTATCCGGTCGAGGAGATCACCGTGGCGAGCACGCTGCAGGAGATGTTCCGGCATATCGTCGCGATCGGTGCGGATACGATCGCGCGCGGCACCAAGCAGACCGGTTCCGTGCTGATCGAAAGAATGACGATCGCGGGGCAGTGAAGTCGCGCGGGCGGCGCGGCGGCGCGCTCGCCGTTTGCGGCACCGTTTGCAGAAGTACGAAAGCCACGGCCATTGAGTCCGTGGCTTTTTTTCATGGGCTCGCGTCAGCGCGAAAACGTCACGTCTTGCGCCGATACGTGACAAATGCGTAGTCGAAGTCGTTCGGCGCGTTGGCGTGATGGGTCTCGCGCGACACTTCTTCCCATTCATGCGGCTCGGGTGCGGGGAAGGTGACGTCGCCGTCGAAATCGGCGGCGATCTGGGTGACGATCAGCTTGTCGGCGAGCTGGAAGCCTTCCTGATACAGCTGCGCGCCGCCGATCAGAAAAGCCTCCGGCGCGGCGTCCCGTGCCGCGAGTTCGAGCGCGTGGGCGAGACTCTGCACGGTGTCGCAGCCTGCAAATTTCCGGGCAGCATCGCGCGTGACGACGATATTGCGCCGGCCCGGCAGCACGCGGCCGATCGACTCGTGCGTCTTGCGACCCATCACGATCGGCGCGCCCATGGTTGTGCGCTTGAAAAAGGCGAGGTCTTCGGGAAGCCGCCAGGGCAATTGGTTGTCGCGGCCGATCACACCGTTGCGGGCGCGAGCGACGATCAAGGTCAGCGTCGTCATGGAAAGAACAGGGAACGTAACCGCAGCGATTCTACCCGCCGCACGCAGCCCGGTCGAACGGCGCGCGCAGGTGCGCGCGGCGAAACGCATGAGTCACACGCGATACGCGCGTCCTGCAAAGCACCCAAAACAAGCTTACTCGCGCACGTCAGCGTCGCTGGAAAAAAGCGCCTTGTCGTCGCCGTTCGTTTCGCGCAGCCCATGCGTGCCCATCAGCCGGTACAGCGTCACGCGCGAAATGCCGAGGTCCATGGCCGCCTCGTTCAGCCGATGGCGATGCCGCAGCAGCGCCGCTTCGATTGCGCGTTTCTCGGCCGCTTCACGCGCCTGCGCGAGGCTTATCGATTCCCGCGCGCTGAAATTCCCGAGGTCGAGATCTTCCGCGGAAATCAGCTTGTTTTCCGCCATCACGATCGCGCGGCGCACGCGGTTGATCAGCTCGCGCACGTTGCCCGGCCAGTTGTAGTTGTACATCGCCTCGATCGCCGACGGCGTGAAGCCGCGGATCCTGCGCGCGCTGTCCGTCTTGAACTTGTGCAGGATGTGATGCGCGAGAATTTCGATGTCCTTGCCGCGCGCGCGCAGCGGCGGTTCGTCGACACGCAATACGCATAGCCGATGGAACAGATCGGCACGAAAGCGCCCATCGCGCATCGCGTTTTCAAGATCGACGTGAGTGGCCGAGATGATCCGCACGTCCACCGGGATCGATTCATGCCCACCGAGCCGTTCGATCCTGCCTTCCTGCAGGAAGCGCAGTAGGCTTGCCTGGCTTTCCATCGGCAGGTCGCCGATTTCGTCGAGCAGCAGCGTGCCGCCGTCGGCTGCTTCGACGCGGCCGATCTTGCGCTGGTTCGCGCCGGTAAACGCGCCGCGCTCATAGCCGAACAGTTCGGATTGCAGCAGATGATGCGGAATCGCACCGCAATTGATCGCGACGAACGACGCATTGCGGCGCGGCGAACGTTCATGGATCGCGAGCGCGGTCAGTTCCTTGCCGGTGCCCGATTCGCCGGAGATGAACACGCTCGCGTCGGTGTTCGCGACCTTGCGGATCGTGCGGAACAACTGTTGCATCACTTCGCAGGTGCCGACCATTTCGTCGCCGTCGTGCGGGGTGTCGTCGGGCAGATCGGTGTCGCACAGCGTCACCATGCCGAATGCATGGCCGACCAGATAGTCGATCGTTGCATTCGCAACCGGCAGCTTCACGTAGTCGAAGCAATAGTGGCGTATCAGACGCCGCACTTCCGGGTCCGCGAGCCGCTCGGCGTTCGCGAGCGCGATCCAGCCGACCTGCTGCTGGCGCAGGCCCGCTTCGAACGCTGCCAGGTCGCGCACCGCGAAGCTCGCCATATCAACGATGCCGGCGCACGCGGCGTCCGGTTTCAGCAGGCGTCCGACCTCATGCGCGGAACGCGCGGCCAGCACGGTCCAGCCGCGGCTTTTCAGATGCTCGATCAACGAGTCGTCCGGCACGCGCGCGACATAGACCAGCGTGCGTTCGGTGGCCGCGTTCGAGTCCGCGACCGCGCGGCGCGCGGGTTGGCCCTTGTCCTGTCCCGCGCCTTCTGCCGGCTGCTCGTCCGACAGCTCCAGTGGGTGCGCGACTGACAGATGCGCGCCGGCGCCGGGAAGCGAAGAAACGGAGGTCAAATGAGATGTTTCACGCACGGTCAGCCTCGTATCGGTGGTACGTCAAAAAGTGTAGGGAAAGCGCACGCCAACGACAAAGTTCGGCGCGTCCGGCGTCATGCCGATCGATACCGCGCCGTTGATCGTCAGGTGCTTGTTGACCACATGGTTCAA
>DASXXR010000406.1:0-2199 GCA_036502945.1 Paraburkholderia sp.
AAGCGCAGCGCGATGCG
The DNA here is from genome assembly GCA_036502945.1 of Paraburkholderia sp. GTDB lineage: Bacteria > Pseudomonadota > Gammaproteobacteria > Burkholderiales > Burkholderiaceae > Paraburkholderia. The sequence continues at coordinate 18 of DASXXR010000406.1, forward strand.
GCCCGCCGCGAGTTCATCGCCATACGGCGCGCCGAGACACGGCACCAGCACTTTGCCGCGCAACGCCGGATCGGGCGAATGCCAGTCCACATCGAAATGCCGCGCGAACGCGCTGTGACGTCCCCATTCGAGAATATCGAGCCACCAGCGGTTGTGCGGGCCCGCGATGCCCATATGGTTCGGCACCAGATCGACGATGAGCCCCATGCCGCGCTCGCGCAGCTTGTCTGCGAGCCGCTTGAGCGCCGCTTCGCCGCCGCATTCGACGCTGACCTGGCTGTAGTCCACGGTATCGTAGCCATGCATCGAACCCGGCGTCGCCGTCGTCACCGGCGACGCATACAGGTGGCTCACGCCGAGCGCAGCGAAGTATTCGACGTGCGTCAGCGCGTCGTCGAAGGTAAAGCCCCGATGAAACTGGAGCCTGAGCGTGGAACGCGGAACGGTCATGGCGGGTTCGGCAACGAAGAAGCAGAAAGGGAAGCCACGCGCGCCTGATCGACGGCGAGCAGACGGTCGCAGAAAGTTGCATCCGCAAACAAGGCTTCGACGGACTGCATCACGCGGCGTCGCCAGTTCGGATGCTCGTCGATCGAGCCGGGCAGGTTCGGCTGGTCCTCGAGTGCGAGCAGATCTTCCAGCGGGTACGTGACGAGCGGCGACGGCGTCGCGGCGACGAAAGCCAGCGCTTCGTCGACGGGCGCCTGATCGGGCGGCGGCGCGGCCACGTCATGCGCGGCGACGCCCGCCTGCTGGAAGGCGCGCCACAGCGCGGCGCGGTCCGCCGCGCGCTCGGCTTGCGCCGCTTCGACCGGGTCGCGGCCGTCGCTGCGCGGCATCGTTTGCCCAATCCTGTTGCGCCAGGTGATGTCGTTACCGCGCCACCAGCCGGTGATGGTAGGCAGATCGTGGGTCGTCGTCGTGGCGACCGTATGGCGATCCCACGCGGACGGCGGGTTGAAGCCGGCACCGTCCTGGGTGCGCTCGAACCACAGCACGCGAATGCCGGACAGCCCGTGATCGGCAAGGCGTTCGCGGAATCCGGGCGGCACGGTGCCGAGGTCTTCGCCGATCACGATCGCGCGATGGCGCCACGATTCGAGCGCGATCAGCCGCAGCAGATCATCGAGCGGATAGCGCAGGTACGCGCCGTTTCTCGCAGGTTCGCCTTCGGGCACGAGCCATAGCCGGCGCAGACCGAGGATGTGATCGATGCGGATGCCACCCGCGTACGCGAACGCGGCGCGCAGCATGTCGATGAACGCGGAGAAGCCCTGATTGCGCATCGCACGCGGCGAGAAGGTTGTGAGACCCCACGCCTGGCCCGCTTGGTTGAAGAGGTCGGGCGGCGCACCCACCGAGACCCCATGCAGCATGTCGTCGCGATACGACCACGCGTGGCTGCCCGCGCTATCGCAACCTACCGCGAGGTCGGCGATCAGGCCGACCGCCATGCCCGCATCGCGCGCCGTGTGTTGCGCGTGCGACAGACCTTTGGCCGCCAGCCACTGCAGGAACAGGTGGAACTCGACTTCATGACGATGTTCGTTCGCGAACGCTTCGACTTCGGCGCTGCGCGGATCGCGCAACCGCTCGGGCCATTTGCGCCAGTAGCCTTCGCCGTCTGGCTGCGCGAGCTGGAACGCGTGCAATGCCTCGAAGCGCGCGTGGTCCTCGAGCGCGCGTCCGCCGCGCGCGCAGAAGCCGTGAAATTCGAGTGCGCGCGGCAGATCCTGTGCGCGGTCGTGCACGCAGAAGTGCTCGAACAGCGCACGCAAGACCTTGAGCTTCAACGGCAAAGCGGCCGGCCAGTCGATCAGCGGCAACGATTCGAGTGTCGCCCTTGCGCTGGCGGCGCGCGTGGCTTCGAGCGCCGCATGCGCGGCGTCCTTGCCGAATACGGCGGCTGGGTCGATATGCGCGACGTTCAGCCACAATCGCGACGACGGCGCATAGGGGCTAAAGCGTTGCGGCGCTGCGCTGAACATCGCGTGCGTCGGGCTGACCGCCAACGCGTGCGCGCCGCGCTTCGCGCTTTGTACCGCAAGCGTCGCGAGCGCCGTGTAATCGCCGATACCGCCGTCGCCATCGCGGCGCAGCCCGTAGATTTGCGCGGCGATGCCCCACAACGGCGGCAGCGGCTTGCCGTCCGCGTGCATCGCGCGCCATGCGTCGGCGACCG
>DASXXR010000407.1:0-5540 GCA_036502945.1 Paraburkholderia sp.
ACGCAGTCGGGCACGACAGGCGACGCGTCCGGGCCCGCCATCGCGTCGTACAGATCGGCGTGCGGCCCCTTGGTCCACCACGTGTAGCTGCCGGCCTGGTACTTCGCGCCGGAACCGGCAAGCGTATTGACGAACAGCATCAGGTGGCCTTTTACCGGCACGATTGCAAAGCTTTGTCCGTTGGTCGCGCTCAGGTAAGTGACGTTGAAGATCTTGCCGGTCGCACAGGTGTACTTCTGCACGCGATGGCGCTTCGTTTGAATGTCGCCGAAACGCGGCGACGCATCCGCTGCATCCGACGCCGCCAACGCCGTGCCGCACGTCCACGCCAGCGTGCCCGCGGCGATCGCCGTCGCCACTGTCCATGCGACTAGCCGACTCTTCATCATCGAATGCCTCGTATCGTCAAATACAGCGGCTCACTTGCAACGGCTCACTTCGCAGAAACCGGACGCACCGCCGCGGCCACCGCTTTCGCCCGGGCACGCGCTTCGTCGATAGTCGCGCCGGTTGCGAGCGCGACGCCCATGCGCCGCTTCACGAAGCTTTCCGGCTTGCCGAAGAGCCGCAGGTCCGCCCCGGGCAAGGCAAGCGCTTGCGCGACGCCTTCGAACGCGATGCCCGCTTCATCCAGCCCGCCGTATATCACTGCCGATGCGCCCGGTGCGCGCAGCGACGTATCCACCGGCAAGCCGAGAATCGCGCGCGCGTGCAGTTCGAATTCCGACAGACGTTGCGATGCGAGCGTAACGAGACCCGTATCGTGCGGACGCGGGCTCACTTCCGAAAACCATACGTCATCGCCACGCACGAAAAGTTCCACGCCGAAGAGCCCGCGGCCGCCCAGCGCCGTGGTGACCCGATGCGCGACATCGCGCGAGCGCTCGAGCGCGACGGCGCTCATCGGCTGCGGCTGCCATGATTCGACATAGTCGCCCGCGACCTGCACGTGCCCGATCGGATCGCAGAAATACGTGCGCGTTTCGCCGCTGGCGGGATCGATCGCGCGCACGGTCAGTTGCGTGATCTCGTAGTCGAAGTTGACGAAGCCTTCGACAATCACACGCCCGCGATTCACACGGCCGCCCGCGAGCGCGTACTGCCATGCGTGGTCGATATCGGCGGCGCTTTTCAGCACCGACTGCCCCTTCCCCGACGACGACATCACCGGCTTCACCACGCACGGATAGCCGACCTTCGCGATGCCGGCCTTCAGTTCGTCGAGCGAATCGGCGAACGCGTACGGCGAGGTCGGCAGACCGAGTTCTTCAGCCGCGAGCCGCCGGATGCCTTCGCGATTCATCGTCAGTTGCGTGGCGCGTGCGGTGGGGATCACTTCGGCCAGACGGTCGGTTTCGATCGTCGCGAGCGCTTCGGTCGCGATTGCTTCGATTTCCGGCACGATCAGATGCGGCCGCTCCTCTTCGACGAGCGCGCGCAGCGCGGCGGGGTCGGTCATGTCGATCACGTGGGCGCGATGCGCGACCTGGTGGCCGGGCGCATTCGGATAGCGATCGACGGCGATCACTTCGACGCCGAGCCGTTGCAGCGCGATGATCACTTCCTTGCCCAGTTCGCCGGCGCCGAGCAGCATGACGCGCGTGGCCGACGTCGAAAGGGGGGTGCCGATACGTTGGCCGGTCTGCATGAAAACTCCGGGAAGTGTCAGGATGAATGGATCGAATGGGTGCGGCGATGTTAACATGCGCGCGCCCGCCGGCCGCGCCTGCTGCCTCGTTTTGCGGCGGGTGGGCCTGCTGATGCATCTGCAAGCGCACAGCCTCCTGCAAGGGCTCGCGCGCAGGTCCGCACGGTGCAGCCGCGCGTGCGTATGACATGTGCACGCAGGCGCACCGCGGCCTCGCGATCGGCGGTTGCACTCGCGTGGGGCGAGCGTAGTGCGTTACCCTTACGCCTTCGCCAGTTTCAACAGGAACGACGCCATGGTCCCTACGTTTGCCGCGCGACGTGTTGCGGGTTTCTTTGCGCCGGCTGCAAGTGTCGCCGCACGTGTCATTTCACGTGCCACTGCATTTAGCGCTGCATTTAGCGCTGCGTTTGCCGCTGCCTGTGCCGGGTCATTCGCCACCTCGCGCACGGTTCGACGCCGTGCGGCGCGCATGCGTGCGGTGCTTGCCGTGCTGACGGTGGCCGCCCTATCGGCGGCATGCTCGATACCGAAACATCTCGATGCCGATGCCGCGCCGCCCGATCCGTTCAACCCGGCCGCGACGCAATTGCTCGACAACACGAGCTGGGAACTGACCGGCTGGACGCAGGCAGGCGGCGCCGCGCGCGCGGTGCCGCATGGCGACAACGGCGAACCGATCACGCTGATGCTTTCGACGGCGAACGGCCAGCGGCATGCGAGCGGCTTCTCGGGCTGCAACCGCTATACGGGCACCTACATGCTGCAGGACGGCAAGCTCGGCTTCGGCCCGCTGGCAAGCACGCGCATGGCGTGCGCAGGCGCGCGTGGCGAACTCGAAGGCGCATATCTCGATGCACTGGCGCACATCGACCGAACCGGCGTACAAATGCGTGCCCCGCAACAGTTGCAGTTGATCGTCGCCAACGGCAACACGCTGGTCTTCACACGCCGCGGTCAATGACCGCGCAGCAGCCGGACGTCTTCGTCAGGTCGCCGCGCCGGAAAACGCGGCCGTGCTGCAGGCGTGCCGGCAGCACCGGCATCGGCCATCGCACGCGCCCGCGTGATGCAATCGGGCGACGGCAAATTTGCACCGGCGTGTTTGCGCCTCGCTTCGGGGCGAATCGCTCCGGCAGTTTAAACTCGGCGGGTTGCGCTCCGGCGCGTCCGTCATTCGTTGATGTCTAGCATGCACACGGTGGTTCTCGGCTGGTTCGGCGGGTCGACTCTCTGGTTTCTCCCCCTTTTCTGGCGCGTCGCGAAGTCCGCGCTGCCGGGCGGCTCCGGCCTGCGCGGCCCAGGCACGATCCGGCTATGGCTTGGCTTCGTTTGCGTACTGGTTGCGAGTTGCACGTTCGAAGCATCGCTGGTCGGCATCGACGGGGTCGATCGCTTCGGTCACGCGCTCTCGGGCGGGTTCGGGCATCTGCTTGGGCGCGTCGGTACGCCGCTCGTGATGCTTGCGCTCTTCGCGGCGAGCCTGCCGTGGCTGATTGGCTTTCGCTGGGCACGCGCCGTTGCGTGGGCCGATGCGGCCTTCGGCCTCGGCCTGTCGGGCAAGCGCCGCGCGCGCGATGCTGACCGGCGCAGCCGGCGCGCGTCCGACGACACATCGGCGGTGAACGCAGCCCTGCCTGCCGCCACGCTGGCGCCCAGGTCGCTGGGACGATACGCGCGTCCGACGGTGTGGCGCCCGCCAGCATCGACACGCGACGCAGCAGCGTCGGGCGCCGTTCGCGGCAATGGCGCCGCCGCGGCACGCCAATCGGTGAAGCAGCCTGCTGCGTTCACCCCCACAGAACCCACGGCCGCCGCCGGGTGGCTGCGCGGCGAGTCCGATGCGGCGCCGCGCGAGCGGGTGCTGTCGCGCGATCGCGCGGCCGGCCATGCCGGGCATCCTGCAGACGGGAGCCGTGCGGCAGCGGCGGGCGTGAGCGGTGCGGCGGCGACGGATGCGTCGAAAGCGTTTGCCGCTGCGCGAGCCGCGGGAGGCGCGGCCGGTTCGCCCGCCACGCAGACGCGCGCGGCACCGCCGCAGGTGAAGCAGGCGAATGCGGCGGCGCCGACACGCGTGACCGGAACCGCTGCAGGGGGCTCGTCTACGCGCAGCACTACGCGCCCACGTCCAGCAACACCGTCGGCGTCTTCCGCGCAATCACCTCGCGCATCTGTAACGGGAACGGCAAGGCAGCAGCCAATCGCATCTGGCGGCGCGCCGGCACCTTCGCGCGTGCCGGGCTATTCGAGGCCTGCGTCGGAGACGCCGCGCGTCGAACCGACTTCAAGCGTGCAGGAGACGTTGCGCAACATCGAGGAAAACACCGCACGTTGGACCACGCTCGCGGGCGCGAGCCTCGCGCGCCGCAGCCACACGGAAACGGCCAGACCGACGAGCGAAGCCATCGCAGATTCTGTTCGGACAGACCCGGCGACGGTTCCCGATCCAACATTGGACGTAACGCCGGTGGGGCCAGTGGAGCCGATTGCCGGTCCATTGACGGGCACATCGAACACCGTTACCGCGGCTGAAAGTCTGCATCACGTCGCCGACACAAACGTACCGGCGAATCCCGTGCCGCTCGCCGATGACGATTCGGTCATCATGCCCGCTGCAAGCGCCGCGGCGACACGCAAAGCCGAACCGGCTGGGCCTGCGTCGAACACGGAATCGCGCGAGCCGCATGCAACGGCAATGACTCATACGATGGCGAGCGAATCCTTGCCGCCCCTCATTCAGCCCGCTATCGATCGACCGGCAGCAACCGAAGCTACGAAGGCGCCGCCGCCCGAACTTCGATCGCCGGTCCTCCCACTTTTCGACGAAGCGCCGACGCTTGCTGAACCCGAAAGCGAAGCCCGTCCCCAACAGCGCGCCGCGCAATCGAACACAGCCAGCGATGCCGCATCCACGCTGGCTTTGCAACCGCCTGCGCGCGCCGACACCGATACCGACGCGACGCTTGCGTCCTGGGAAGTCGTCGGCGAAGCGGTGACCGCGTTGCGCTCGGGGTCGTCGATGCTGCCGCGGCATGTATCGAGCGCCGCAGTCCCGCTCGACGGATACGGCACGCGCCACGCACCGCTGCTGCACATCGTGAGTCCGATCGAAGCCACTGCAGCTATACCCGCGCCCGATTCGCCCGCGGCGGGTACATCATTGCCGCACGCCCCTACGCTATCGAACGTCGTCCGCTTTCCCGGCACGTCGGCGGGGCAGATGGCGCCGCATCGCGTATCGCCGGACGATGCTCCGGCGCACATGGCGCACATCGATCCATCGAGCGACGACGCCGACAACGAATCCAGCGGCGCCCACCTCACTCCCGAGCCGGCAACGGCCGCATCGGCACCCGCCGAAGCCACACTCGCCGAAGCCACACCCGCCGAAGCCACACCCGCCGAAGCCACACCCGCCGAGCCGGCCGCCGCCTCCGCCGCCTCCGCCGCCCCCGGTCCGCCGCGCGGCTTCGCGGCGAACAGCTTCGAATTCCATGCGCCCGCGGCATCGCACATCGAACTGCCGAGTCTCGATCTGCTCGCGCGCGCGTCTACCGACGTCGAACCGGTCTCCGACGAAACACTCGCCGAAACCGGTCAATTGATCGAACAGCGGCTACAGGAATTCAAGGTGCCGGTGACGGTCGTCGGCGCATCGGCGGGCCCGGTGATCACACGCTTCGAAGTCGAACCGGCGCTCGGCGTGCGCGGTAGCCAGATCGTCGGCTTGATGAAGGACCTGTCGCGCGGGCTCGGACTCACGTCGATCCGCGTCGTCGAAACGATTCCCGGCAAGACCTGCATGGGTCTCGAACTGCCGAATGCCCGGCGCCAGACGATTCGCCTGTCGGAAATTCTCGAAGCGGGCGTCTATCAGAACTCGCCATCGCGC
>DASXXR010000408.1:0-2538 GCA_036502945.1 Paraburkholderia sp.
CGACGTACTGGAGGACCAATTGCGGCAGCATCGGCCGAAGCTCTTTTTCATCAATACGGTCTTCCACAATCCGACCGGCACGACCGTCGCGCCGCACGTCGCGTTCCGTCTGCTGCAATTCGCGCGCGAGCACGGCTTCACGATCGTCGAAGACGACATCTTTGCCGACTTCCAGGCGGAGCCGACCGATCGCCTCGCCACGCTCGATCAGCTCGAACATGTGATCTACATCGGCGGGTTGTCGAAGACGTTGTCGTCGTCGTTGCGGATCGGCTACACGATCGTAAGCCGCAGGATCATCAACGACCTCACCGACATCAAGATGCTGACGAGCATCGGCGGCTCGCGCTTTGTGGAAGCCGTGACGGTCGCGCTGCTCGAGCGCGGCGTGTATCGCAAGCACCTCGAACGGCTGCGCCGCCGCGCGCGCGAAGCGCTCGGCGCCGCCGTGCAGACGCTCGAAGACGCGGGCTGGCAGGTGTTCGAGCGACCGCTCGGCGGCAACTTCGTGTGGGCGCGCGTGCCGCATATCGCCGATTCGCACGCGTTCGTCGAGTGCGGCGCGCCGCTCGGCGTGACCGTCGCGCCGGGCAGCCACTTCCGCCCGAACGCCGAGACGAGCCCGTGGATTCGCATCAACACCGCGTTCACGAACGATCCGCGCGCGCTGGCTTTTTTCGAAGCTGCGGTGAAACTGCCCGCGTGATTCATTCGATGTGTCCGCTTGCATCGCTTGACGGCGACTCGTATAGCAGTGTCCGCCAATACAGTTTTTGCTTAAAATAAGACCCGACCGGTTCATCAGGCTCGCCCATTGCGCTCAATGCCCAACACGACACCCTCCGGGACAACCACAACCGCGCCCACCGCCCGCTCGCTGACGGTCATGCTATGGATCGTCGCGACCGGCTTCTTCATGCAGACGCTCGACTCGACGATCGTCAACACCGCGCTGCCCGCGATGGCAACGAGCCTCGGCGAACTGCCGCTGCGGATGCAATCGGTTGTGATCGCGTACTCGCTGACCATGGCGGTGATGATCCCGGTGTCCGGCTGGCTCGCCGACAAGCTCGGCACACGGCGCGTGTTCATGAGCGCGATCCTGGTGTTCTCGATCGGCTCGCTGCTGTGCGCGAATGCGCATACGCTCACGCAGCTCGTGCTGTGGCGGATTCTGCAGGGCGTCGGCGGCGCGATGCTGCTGCCGGTCGGGCGGCTCGCGGTGCTGCGTGTATTTCCCGCTGAACGGTACCTGCCTGCACTATCGTTCGTCGCGATACCCGGATTGATCGGACCGCTAATCGGACCCACGCTCGGCGGCTGGCTCGTCAAGATCGCGTCGTGGCACTGGATTTTCCTGATCAACGTGCCAGTGGGCATCGTCGGCTGCATCGCGACCTTCATCTTCATGCCGGACAGCCGCAATCCGGACACCGCGAAGTTCGATTTGAAGGGCTATCTGCTACTGATTGCCGGCATGATCGCGATTTCGATGGCGCTCGACGGCCACTCGGAATTCGGCATTGCGCACGCAACCGTGCTCGTGCTGCTGATCCTCAGCCTCGGTTTTTTCGTCGCATACGGGCTGCACGCGGCGCGCGTGCCCCAGCCGATTTTCTCGCTCGACCTGTTCAAGATCCACACGTTCAGCGTCGGCATCCTCGGCAACCTGTTTGCGCGCATCGGCAGCGGCGCGATGCCGTATCTGATTCCGCTGCTGCTGCAGATCAGTCTCGGCTACTCCGCGTTCGAAGCCGGCCTGATGATGCTGCCGGTGGCTGCGGCGGGCATGACGTCGAAGCGGCTGGTGACGCGGCTGATCTTCAAATACGGCTACCGCCGCGTGCTGGTGACGAACACCGTGCTGGTCGGCCTCGCGATGGCGAGCTTCGCGCTGACAAGCGCCAGTCAGCCGTTGTGGCTGCGGCTCGTGCAGCTCGCTTTTTTCGGCGGCGTGAACTCGATTCAGTTCACTGCGATGAACACCCTCACGCTGAAAGACCTCGGCACCGGCGGCGCCAGCAGCGGCAACAGTTTGTTCTCGCTCGTGCAGATGCTGTCGATGAGCCTCGGCGTGACGGTCGCGGGTGCGATGCTCGCCACGTTCACGGGCCTCATGCCGCGTGTGACCGAAGCCAACTCGCTGCCGGCCTTCCACGCAACCTTCGTGTGCGTCGGCATCATCACAGCGGGCACCTCGTGGATTTTCGCGCAGCTGGAGCCCGACATCTGGCGGCCCGCGAAGAAAACCGATCCGTCGGAGCGGACCTAGCCTCGTGCCCGCCGTGATGTCTTCGGCGAACCGCAACGGGGCGCGACTCGCACCATCGATGTGCGCGCAACTTGAGCCGCGCGCCGCGACGACGCGTGGCTCAGCGTCCAGACGCCGCCCGGCAGCAATGGCAATGCGTCATCCGTTCGCATGTTTCTTGCTCACCGATCCTGTAAACTGGCTACTCTACGGGCGCTACGCGCCGCCTTTCAGATGATTGACACGATGAGCATGATCGAACTCGATCCCCCCGGCTTTCAGCCGCC
>DASXXR010000409.1:0-17163 GCA_036502945.1 Paraburkholderia sp.
GCCGATTTCACGCTGACGTTCCGCCATCTCGCGCAGATGTCGAAGCACGGCGCGAGTGGCGATGCGCCGGTGCGCGACCTGTTTCTCGACCGCGCCGCGTTCGACGCATGGGCGAACGACTACCGCGCGCGGCTGTCAGAAGAAGCACGCGACGATGCCGCGCGCGCCATTGCAATGAACCGTGTGAACCCCAAATTCGTGCTTCGCAATCATCTGGCGGAAACGGCGATTCGTCTCGCGAAGGACAAAGATTTCTCCGAAGTGGAACGGCTGGCAGCAGTGCTGCGCCGCCCGTTCGACGAACAACTGGAGCATGCCGCGTATGCGGCGCTGCCGCCCGATTGGGCGACAGCGCTGGAAGTCAGCTGCTCGTCGTGACGCGCGCTGCCCGGTGCGCGACGCGATTGCCTACCCGCCCCATCATCAGGACACAACCATGAGCCCAGACGACCCGAAGACCGCTTCGTATACCGTGCAGAAAGACGACGCTGAATGGCGCAAGCAGCTGTCCGAAACGGAGTACGAGGTGACCCGCCACGCGGCCACCGAACGCCCGTTCACGGGCCGTTATTGGGATCACTGGGACCGCGGCATTTACGACTGCGTAGCCTGCGGCACGCCGCTCTTCGAATCCGATACGAAGTTCGACGCCGGCTGCGGCTGGCCGAGCTACTTCAAGCCGCTCGACGGCGAAGTGATCGAAGAGCTTACCGATCGCACGCACGGCATGCTGCGCATCGAGGTGCGGTGCAAGAACTGCGGCTCGCATCTCGGCCATGTGTTCGAGGATGGACCGGCGCCGACCGGTTTGCGCTACTGCATCAATTCGGCTGCGCTACAATTCGACCCCAAGTAAGGCGGTGAGGTCGAGCGGCGGGCGGCGGCCAGGGTCCCGCCGGCGGATTGCCGCCGGCAGTGGGCCGACCAGGTTGCCCGCCCTCACGCGTAGCCTTTCGGCATGCTTGTAACGGCTGCCGGCGCGCGGCGCGGCCACCGTCGAAACAGGCATGCGAAGCCGGAATCCACGCTCACCCTCGCCACGCTCGACCACTCCGCTCCGCTGTGGGCACACACACCTTTCATTCGACCTCCACTCTCCCGATTCCCGACCCGACAATGAAATTTCTGTTCGATCTGTTCCCGATCATCCTGTTCTTCGTCGCGTTCAAGATATGGGGCATTTTCACCGCGACCGCGGTGGCGATCGTCGCGACGCTTGTGCAGATCGCGTGGGTGGCCTTCCGGCACCGCAAGGTCGATCCGATGCTGTGGGTGAGTCTCGGTGTCGTCACGGTGTTCGGCGGGGCGACGCTCGTGCTGCACAACGACACGTTCATCAAATGGAAGCCGACGGTGCTCTACTGGGCGTTTTCCGTCGCGCTGATCGTGTCGCAGCTCGGCTTCAACAAGAACCTGATCGAAGCGATGATGGGCAAGCAGATCACGCTGCCGCACCGCATCTGGGGAAATCTGAACGTCGTCTGGGCGGTGTTCTTCGTGCTGCTCGGCATCCTGAACCTGTTCGTCGCGTATAACTTTTCGACCGACGCGTGGGTCAACTTCAAGCTGTTCGGCGCGACGGGCTGCCTCGTGGTGTTCATCGTCGGGCAGAGCCTGTGGCTCGCGAAGTATATGAAGGAAGAGTGACATGAGCGACGATGTTTTCCTGAACGCGACACCCGCCGAGCGCATCGCGCTGATCGAGACGCGCCTCGCGGCGGCGCTCGCGCCGGTCCAGTCGATCGCCGTGCGCGACGACAGCGCGCAGCACGCGGGCCATGCCGGCGCGGCCGCCGGCGGCCATTACAGCGTAACAATCGTCGCCGCTGCATTTGCCGGCAAGGCCCGCGTGGCGCGGCACCGCATGGTGTATGATGCGCTGGCCGCGGCTATGCAGCGCGGCATTCACGCGCTCGCCATCACGGCCTACACGCCAGAAGAATTCAATTTGCTGTCCCGCTAGGAAACTTCCGATGACCACACAAACCCCCCGCTACTGGGTCTTGCTGGCTGCGTTTGCGGCCGCGCCTGCGTTTGCGCAGAACATCGCCGTCGTGAACGGCACGCCGATCCCGAAAGCGCGCGCCGATGCGCTGGTCCAACAGCTCGTGCAACAGGGGCAACAGGATTCGCCGAAGCTCGAACAAGCCGTGCGCGAAGAGCTGGTGAACCGCGAAATCCTGATGCAGGAAGCGATTCGCCGCGGCCTGCCGACGCGCCCCGACGTCAAGGCGCAAATCGCCGTCGCCCAGCAAACCGTCGTGCTGCGCGCGCTGATCGAAGACTTCGTGAAGAACAACCAGCCCACCGACGAACAAGTCAAAGCGCGTTATGACGAACTCGTGAAGCAGGCGGGCGGCGGCAAGGAATATCACCTGCACCACATCCTCGTCGACAACGAGCAGCAGGCGAAGGATCTGATCGCGAAGATCAAGGCCGGCGCGAGCTTCGAAGACCTCGCGAAGCAATATTCGAAAGATCTGGGATCGGGCAAGAACGGCGGCGACCTCGACTGGTCGGATCCGAAGGCGTATGTGCCGGAATTTGCGGCCGCGGCGGAGCAGCTGCAGAAAGGCCAGATGACCGACACGCCGGTTCACACGCAATTCGGCTGGCACATCATCCGCGTCGACGATACGCGCGTCACCCCGCCGCCGCCGCTCGAGCAGGTCAGGCAGCAGCTCGTGCAGCAGATGCAGCAGGATAAGCTGCAGGCGTTCGAAGAGAATCTGCGCAAGAACGCGAAGATTCAGTAAGCGCGCAGTGGGTTGCTCAGTTGGCCACTCAGTTGGCCAACTAGTGCCGACGATAGATAAGACAAAGCCGCCCTCGGGCGGCTTTGTTTTATTGTGGCGGGCTTGTCGCCACCCGCCGCTTTCGCGGATCAGCCCAGCCAGCGGCGCGCGTTCTGGAACACGCGCATCCACGGGCTGCCGTCGTTACTGCCGTCGGCCCAGCTTTGCGGATGCCAGCTCATCTGCACGGTACGATGCACGCGCTCTGTATGGGGCATCAACACGGTGAAGCGGCCGTCCGGCGTCGTCACCGACGTGATGCCGGCCGGCGAACCGTTCGGATTGAACGGATACTGCTCGGTCGGCTGGCCGCGGTGATCGACAAAGCGCATCGCCACCGCCGCGCGCGACGCATCGCCCTGTTGCGAGAAATCCGCCAAGCCTTCACCGTGCGCAATCGCGACCGGAATCCGCGAACCCTCCATGCCGGCGAAGAAAATCGACGGCGACGCCTGCACTTCGACCAGTGAGAAACGCGCTTCGAATTGCTCCGACTTGTTGCGCGTGAATTTCGGCCATGCGTCGGCGCCGGGGATCATCGACGCGAGGCTGCTCATCATCTGGCAGCCGTTGCAGATGCCGAGCGCGAAGGTGTCGCTGCGGCCGAAGAACGCGGCGAACATGTCCGCCAGTTGCGCGTTGAAGCGGATCGTTTTCGCCCAGCCTTCGCCGGCGCCGAGCACATCGCCATACGAGAAACCGCCGCACGCCACCGCGCCCGCGAAATCGGCCAGCGACGCACGGCCTGCGAGCAGGTCGCTCATATGCACGTCGTGCGCGTCGAAGCCGGAGCGGTCGAACGCGTAGGCGGTTTCAAGGTGCGAATTGACGCCCTGCTCGCGCAGGATCGCGACGCGCGGACGCGCACCCTTGCCGATAAACGGCGCGGCCACATCCTGCGCCGGATCGAAGCTGAGCTGCGGCGTCATGCCGGGGTCCGACGCATCGAGCAGCGCGTCGTATTCGGCGTCCGCGCAAGCCGGGTTGTCGCGCAGGCGCGCAATGCGCCAGCTCACTTCGCTCCATGCACGCTGCAGTTCGACGCGCGGTGCGTCGTAGATCTTCTTCGCGTCGCGATAGATCTCGATCGCATCGCGTTCGTTCATCTTGCCGATCACATGCGAGCACGCCGACAAACCATGTTCGCGCAACGTCGCGAGCACCGCGTCGCGATCCTGCGCGCGCACCTGGACGACGGCGCCCAGCTCTTCGCTGAAGAGCGCGCGCACCGTGCGGTCGTCGCGGCGGCCGCTCGTTTGCTTCGCCCAGTCTTTCGCATCGCCGTAGTCGAATTCATGGTCGGGATCGAGCGTCAGCATATCGACGTTCAGCGACACGCCCACGTGACCCGCAAACGCCATTTCGCAGACCGTCGCCCACAGCCCGCCGTCCGAGCGGTCGTGATAGGCGAGCAGCTTACTGTCGCGGTTCAACGTCTGAATCGCAGTGAAGAAGCGCTTCAGGTCTTCGGGGTCGTCGACGTCCGGCACGGTATCGCCGATCTGCTGCGTCACCTGCGCGAGAATGCTGCCACCCAAACGATGCTTGCCGCGGCCGAGGTCGATCGCGATCAGCACGGAATCGAGCGCGCGGCCGGCTTCGTCGGTGCGGCGCAATTGCGGCGTCAGGTGACGGCGCACGTCGTCGACGGGGGCGAACGCCGAGATGATCAGCGACACCGGCGCGACCACTTCCTTCGCGACGCCGTGTTCGTTCTCGCCGTTTTTCCCTCGGTTGTTCCCGCGGTCATTCCATTGGGTGCGCATCGACAGCGAATCCTTGCCGACCGGAATGCCGATGCCAAGCGCCGGGCACAGCTCCATGCCGATCGCCTTCACCGTGTCGTACAGCGCGGCGTCTTCACCCGGGCTGCCGCACGCGGCCATCCAGTTCGCGGACAGCTTGAGCTTGTCGAGCGACGCAATCGGCGCCGCTGCAATGTTCGTCACCGCTTCGCCGACCGCCATGCGGACGGACGCCGGTGCGTCGATCACCGCGAGCGGCGTGCGCTCGGCCATCGTCATCGCTTCGCCGTGAAAGCCGGCGTAGTCCATCGTCGTGATCGCGCAGTCGGCGACCGGCACCTGCCACGGGCCGACCATCTGGTCGCGCGCGGTCGAGCCGCCCACCGAACGGTCGCCGATCGTGATCAGAAACGACTTGCTCGCGACCGTCGGATGCCGCAGCACGCTCGTGGCGACATCCGCCAGTACGATCTGCGTGACGTCGACCGGCTGCAGCGTCGCCGCTTCCCGCGTGACGTCGCGGTGCATTCGCGGCGCCTTGCCGAGCAGCACTTCCATCGGCATGTCGACTGGCTGATGCGTGGGTTCGTTACGCGTATCGGCGTCGGTCAGTTTCAGCTGGCGCTCGGCGGTGGCCGTGCCGATCACTGCGAACGGGCAGCGCTCGCGGTCGCAGATCGCGTCGAACGCGGCGAGATCGGCCGGCGCGATGGCGAGCACATACCGCTCCTGCGCCTCGTTCGACCAGATCTCACGCGGCGACAAGCCGCTCTCTTCCAGTTGCACCTTGCGCAGGTCGAAATGCGCGCCTTTGCCGGCCCCGTCGACCAGTTCCGGAAACGCGTTCGACAGCCCGCCCGCGCCGACATCGTGAATGCTCAGGATCGGATTGCGCTCGCCCAATTGCCAGCATGCGTTGATCACTTCCTGCGCGCGCCGCTCGATTTCCGGATTGCCGCGCTGCACGGAATCGAAGTCGAGCTCGGCGGTGTTCGTGCCGGTCGCCATCGAACTGGCCGCGCCGCCGCCCATGCCGATACGCATGCCTGGTCCGCCGATCTGGATCAGCAGCGAGCCTTCCGGCAGGTCGTGCTTGTGCGTGTGCGCATCGGAGATGTTGCCGATGCCGCCCGCGATCATGATCGGCTTGTGATAGCCGCGCACGCGCCCGGCGACGTTCTGTTCGTAACTGCGGAAATAGCCGCCGAGGTTCGGCCGGCCGAATTCGTTGTTGAACGCGGCGCCGCCGAGCGGCCCATCGATCATGATCTGCAGCGGCGAAGCAATGCGGTCCGGACGGCCGTAGGCGTCGTGCTGGTCCGCGCTTTTGCGATGCGCGACCGGCTGCGCGACATCGCGCGCGTTTTCCCACGTTTCGCGCGCGTCCGGCAGTTCGAGGTTCGATACGGTAAAGCCCGCGAGGCCCGCCTTCGGACGCGCGCCGCGGCCCGTCGCGCCTTCGTCGCGGATTTCGCCGCCCGCGCCGGTCGCCGCGCCCGGGAAAGGCGAGATCGCGGTTGGATGATTGTGCGTCTCGACCTTCATTACCGTGTGCGTCAGTTCGACGTGCCGCCCGTAGCGTTCCGCGGGCGTGCCGTCTTGTTGCGGCTGGCGCGGGAACCAGCGCTCGGCCTGGGCGCCCTGCATGATCGCGGAATTATCCGAATACGCGACAATCGTGCCCTGCGGGCTCAGCTTCTCGGTGTTGCGGATCATGTTGAAGAGCGACATGTCCTGCGGCTCGCCGTCGATCGTCCATTGCGCGTTGAAGATCTTGTGGCGGCAGTGTTCGCTGTTCGCCTGCGCGAACATCATCAGTTCGACGTCGGTCGGGTTGCGGCCGAGTGTCGTAAATGCGTCGACCAGATAGTCGATTTCGTCGTCGGCCAATGCGAGGCCCAGTTCGGTATTGGCGCGTTCCAGCGCCTTACGGCCATCGGCCAGCACCGCGACGGTTTGCAGCGGCTTCGCCGGCAGTTCGTCGAACAGGTGCATCGCATGATCGCGCGACGGCGAGACGCTTTCGGTCATCCGGTCATGCAGCGCCGTGGCGACGGCCGCACGCGCTTCGTCGGACAAGGCCTTCTTGCCGCCGAGCAGCCCGCTCTTCAGCGTCACCGTGTACTCGATTCCGCGCTCGATCCGCCGCACCTGCGTGAGGCCGCAGTGATGCGCGATGTCGGTTGCCTTGCTCGCCCACGGCGACACCGTGCCGAAGCGCGGCAACACCAGGAACGTTTCGGCTGTGCCGCGCTCGCTGCCCGCTGCGAACGGATCGCCGTAATGCATCAGCGCATCGATCTTCGCGCTGTCTTCGGCGGACAGCGGCGTCTGCGCGTTGACGAAGTGCAGGTACTGGCCGCGCACGCCGGTAATGTTGGCATCGATGCGGGTCAGCGTATCAAGCAGACGGGTTTGACGGAAATCAGAGAGGGCCGAAGCGCCGGGGAAACACGAGAAGTGGGCCATGGACTTGACGTTGCGTCGCTCGCTTAAGCGTGGATCCCGCGCGTGGATCGCGCGTGGGAGGCGACGTGAGGCGAAAGGGAAGTCGAGGATTATAACCCGGAAGGCCCGCGAAGCCGGCCCGCACGCTGCGTCGCGGCCGCGCCTCGGCCTTCAGCGGCGCGTGGTAGCGCGCCCCGTTTGACTGCTATCATTCGACGTTTCATCAGATCGGCGCGGCATCATTAGCCAGCCTGCGCCGCACGCCACGCATACGCATACGGGGAACGCCAGTCTCGCGTCCCGCCAGCAAATCGAACTAAACATGGATGTCATTGTCATTGGCGGCGGGATCGGCGGCGTCGCCACCGCTTATCAGTTGCGCGCGGCCGGCCATCGGGTGTGCGTCGTCGAGCGGCACGCAACCGTTGCGCAGGGCGCCACCTACGGCCACGGCGGCACGGTGCTGCCGACCCCGCTCGACGTCTGGTTCGGCCCGACCTTCATGCATCACCGGCACGCCGCGAAGAGCGGAATCATCCGCAAGACCGGCTTTAACGGCGCCGCGCGTGACTTCGTGCGCCGTCTCGCCGCGCTGCAGGCGCCCGACGCATTCGCGCAGCAATATGCACGGCTGCGACCGCTCGTCGAGTCGTCGCGCGAAGCGCTCGCCGACATCGAAACGCGTTTCGGCCTCGAATTCGAGCAGTCGAACGGCCAGCTCTATTTGATACGTACCGCGCAGGAGTGGGAGCAGATCAAACCGGCGCTTGAATTGCTGCGCCGGTTCGAAGTGCCGCATCACGTGCTGACGCCTGCCGAATGCGTGGCGCTCGAACATTCGGTGCCGCCCGACCCGCCGTTCGCGGGCGGCGTGCTGTTTCGAGACGAACGCACGGCGAACTGCCCGCTGTTTGCGAAGCTGATCAAGCAGACGCTCGACGCACAAGGCGGCGTGCAGTTTCAATGCGGCCGCGAAGTGACGGCGATCCGGCTTGACAATCAGCGTGCGTCCGTCGAACTCGCGCCGCGCGACGGCGAACCGGCGCGCTCGCGCGAAGTGGACGTGATCGGCGCGGACGCGATCGTCGTCGCCGCGGGCGCCGGCAGCCTGCCGCTGCTCGAGCGGCTCGGGCTGCAGTTGCCGCTGCATCCGTTGCGGCTGCATAACCTCGTTGCGCCGATCGCGCGCGAGGAATTCGCGCCGCATACCGCCGTGATCGACGCGGTGAAGCGCATTACGATTACGCGCAGCAATCACCGGCTGCGGATCGCCGGCGGCGCGGTGCTGCAAAGCGCGAGCCAGACCGATAAGCCGCTCGGCGAGCCGCTGACGAAAGAGGCGCTTGCACTGCTGGGCCAGGCCACCCACGACTGGGTGCCCGGCGCCGCCAGGATCTCGGCGGCGCTGCCGTGGGAAGGCGTCAAGCTGCTGTCGCCCGATGGCTTGCCGGTTACCGGCAATGCGCTGCATCCGCGGCTTTTCGTCAATGCTGCGCATGGTCCGGTCGGCTGGGCGCTCGCGTGCGGATCCGGCAAGGTGATCGCGGACATGGTGTCCGGCACGACGCCCGATGTGCCGCCGGACACGCTGGCTGCGCTGCGGCCGGAGCGGTTTGTGCATTGACGCCGGGGCGTTTGGGTTGCGGTTGCAGGTGAGCGTTGCGGCGTGCCGCGTTGGCAAACCGCTTCGCGGCCCTCGACGTCCGGGCTGGCAACATGGCCGCGAGCATTACTACTACCATGGACATCGTCAGGACCCCGCGCCCTTTCATTTCCATTGAATGCCGCCATGACCGATGCTCCGTCGTCCGCTTTTCAGTCCGCCTCTCAATCCGCTTCCCCGCCTTCGTCGCCGACGCTAGTCAATCCGCATGACCAGCCGCTCGCGCTTCTGAGCGTCGCCGATCTGCGCCGGCTCGAAACCGGGGCCGCGGCCACGCAGCCGCCGCATACGCTGATGGCGCGCGCCGGCCACGCGGCCGCTCGCTTTCTCATCGAGCAGATCGCACACGATGTTTCCGCCGACGCCGGCCACCCGGTCCTGCTGATCGCCGGCCCCGGCAACAACGGTGGAGACGCGCTCGTCGTCGCGACGGAACTGAAACGGGCGGGTATCGCCGTCGAAGTGTGCATGCCCGTCGAGGTCAAACCGGACGACGCCCGCTGGGCGCTCGGCGAAGCGCGCGCAGCAGGCGTCCAGATTTCGCCGACGCCGCCCGCGTCGTTCGAAGGCTATGGGTGGCTCGTCGACGGGATGTTCGGGATCGGGCTTGCGCGGCCGCTCGACGGCGTCTTTGCTGCGCTGGCGCTGCGTTTGTCGGAGCGCACCCGCGCCGGTGGACACGCGGATGGCCACGCCCATGCGGGACGCGTCCTCGCGCTCGACGTGCCGAGCGGCCTCGACAGCGACACGGGCAATGTCGTCGACGGCGGCGCAGCGGTTCGCGCAACGCACACGGTCACCTTCATCGGCGCGAAGCCGGGTCTCTTCATGGGCACCGGCCGCGACCTCGCGGGGGCGTTGACCGTGGCGCCGATGGGCGTCGACAGCGAAGCCCACACGGGTGCGGTGCTGAACGCGCCCGCGCTGTTCGCCGCGTATCTGCCGGCGCGCGATTTCGCAACGCACAAGGGCACGTTCGGCAGCCTCGCGGTGGTCGGCGGCGATACGGGGATGTGCGGCGCGCCGATTCTCGCGGCGCGCGCGGCGCTCCACACCGGCGCGGGAAAAGTGCACGTCGCGCTGCTGGGCGCTGGCGGCCCCGCGTACGACCCGCCCCATCCCGAACTCATGCTGCACGCGCTCGACAATCTGCCGCTCGACACGATGGACGCGCTGTCGATCGGCTGCGGCATGGGCCACCGCGAGCGCGCGACCCAGCTGCTGCACGACGTGCTGACGCTGAACGTGCCGAAACTCTTCGACGCCGATGCGCTGAATCTGCTCGCACGCGATGCGGCGCTGGCGTCGCAGGTCCACGCCCGCGGCACGCAGGCAGACGACGTTTGCATCCTCACGCCGCATCCGCTCGAAGCCGCGCGGCTCCTCGGCAGCGATACCGCCGCCGTGCAGCGCGACCGCCTCGCCGCGGCGCGCGCACTGGCGGAGCGCTTTGCAAGCGTCGTCGTGCTGAAAGGCAGCGGTACCGTGATCGCTGCGCCCGACGGGCGCATCGCGGTCAATGCGACCGGCAACGCCGCGCTCGCGACGGGCGGCACCGGCGACGTGCTCGGCGGCATCATCGGCGCGCTGCTCGCGCAGCATCTGCCACGATATGAAGCGGCGCTCGCGGGCGTCTATCTGCACGGGCTCGCCGCCGATGCATTGACCGCGCGCGGCGACGGGCCGGCGGGTTTGACCGCGGGTGAACTGGCGCCGATGGTCCGCAAGCTGCTCAATCGGCTGTTTTATCCGACGCACGCTTGACCTGAGCGCGGGAAGCGAGCCGGCGGCGGAGCGGATCGCACGCCGCGCCGTGCGCGATCCCGCTATCTGGGGCCGCAGCGACATCGCTGCGCGCCGTCATCCTGCGCCGCTATACTGGTTGACTGCGCTGCCCGACTGGGTGACTGTACCCGGCTGCGGGCGCCGGCGAGCCCGCGCGGCTTGCCGGTCGCCGGTCGGCGCCGCTGCGGCGCGCATGGGCAGCGCCTCGGCGCGCGCACCGGGCGCGCTGCCTTCCCCTCGTGCCCCTTCGTTTGACGGACGGTTATGACTCAGATCTCGCTCCCCGCCTGGACCTCGCTGCAAACGCATTACGAACAGATTCGCGATGCGCGTCTGCGCGACTGGTTCGCCCCCGAGAACGACCCCGCGCCGACCCGCGCCGAACGTTTCGCGTTCGCAGGCGGCGGTCTCTCGGCCGACTTCTCGAAAAACCGCATCACCGACGAAACCCTGAAGCTGCTCGTGCAACTGGCGCGCGAAGCGGGCGTCGAGAAACGCCGCGACGCAATGTTCGCCGGCGAAGTCGTCAATCCCACCGAAGGCCGCGCGGCGTTGCACACGGCGTTGCGCGCGAGCGATCCGAAGGCGCCGTTTCACGCGCAGATCAAGGCCGAACGCGCGAAAATGGCCGCGTTCGCGATGCAGGTGCGCGACGGCAAATGGACCGGCTACAGCGGCAAGCGCATTCGCTACATCGTGAACATCGGCATCGGCGGCTCGGATCTCGGGCCGAAGATGGTCGTCCATGCGCTGCAGCATCTGGCGACGCCGGACATCACGTCGCATTTCGTATCGAATGTCGATGGCGCCGATCTCTACCGCGTGCTCCAGCAGATCGATCCGGAAGAAACGCTCGCGATCATCGTATCGAAAACGTTCACGACGCTCGAGACGATGACCAATGCCCTGTCTCTACGCGACTGGTTCGTGCAGAAAGGCTGCCCGCAGAGCGAACTCGCGAAGCATTTCGTCGGTGTATCGGCGAACCCGACCGAGGTCGTCAAGTTCGGGATCGCGAAAGACAACGTGTTCGAGATGTGGGACTGGGTCGGCGGCCGCTATTCGCTATGGTCCGCGGTCGGACTGTCGATCATGATCGCGATCGGCCCGGTTCAGTTCGATGAGTTGCTCGCGGGCGCGAACGAGATGGATCGGCATTTCCGCGAAGCGCCGCTCGAACGCAATCTGCCTGTGTTGCTCGGCATGATCGGTATCTGGTATCGCAACTTCTTCGGCTCGCAGAGTTATCTCGTCGCGCCGTATTCGGAAGCGCTGCATTTCCTGCCGTCGTATCTGCAACAGCTCGAGATGGAGAGCAACGGCAAATCGGCGCGGCTCGATGGCGCAACGGTCGATTACCCGACGTCCGCGGTCACCTGGGGCGAGCCCGGCACGAACGGCCAGCACGCGTTCTTCCAGATGCTGCATCAAGGCCCGACGATCGTGCCGATCGACTTCGTCGCCGTGCTGACGCCCGAGCATCCGCTAGTGAGCCATCATCCGAAGCTGCTCGCAAACTGCTTCGCGCAAAGCGAGGCGTTGATGGTCGGCCGCACCTTCGAGGAAGCGAAGAAAGTGGCCGGCGCCGACAAGCCGGAACTCGCACCGCACCTTGTGTTTCCCGGCAATCGTCCCACCACCACGCTGCTCGTCGATGCGCTCACCGCGCGTTCGCTCGGCGCGCTGATCGCGCTGTACGAGCATAAGGTGCTGGTGCAGGCGTCGGTATGGAACATCAATCCGTTCGATCAATGGGGCGTCGAGCTCGGCAAGATTCTCGGCAAGGTCGTCGAGGCGGATCTGACGGCGGCCAGCGTCGATGCGACGAAGCATGATTCATCGACATCGGCGTTGATCGCGCGGGCGCGCGCGGCGTTAAAGCGTTAAGGCGCGGTTGATGTGTCATTGGCTGTGCGCCCGGGGCGGGCGGCAGCAAGGAAGCGGGCCTTGAACGGCCCGTTTTGTTTTCGCCTCGTGTTCCAGCGTAGGGGGTCTAGATCAGCCGCCCTGCTTCTATCGTCACCGTCGTATCGCAGCGGCGCGCCAGTTCGACATCGTGCGTCACCAGCACCAGCGTCGCGCCGTTCGCGCGATTCATTTCAAACATCAGATCAATCACCGCATGACCGGTTGCCGCGTCGAGACTGCCGGTCGGCTCGTCCGCGAACAGAATGGCCGGGTGCGTGACAAATGCGCGCGCCAGTGCGACGCGCTGCTGCTCGCCGCCTGACAGCAGCTTTGGGTAATGGCGCATCCGCTCGCCGAGGCCGACCTGCGTGAGCAGCGTGCGCGCCCGGGCGACGATATCGCGCGGCGCCATGCCGCCCTGCAGCTCGAGCGGCAACGTTACGTTTTCGAGCGCCGTCAGATGCGACATCAACTGGAACGACTGGAACACGAACCCGACCGACCCGCTTCGCAATGCGGCGCGGCCGTCTTCGTCGAGTTCGGTGAGTTCGCGGCCCAGCAGCCGAACCGACCCGGAAGTCGCACTGTCCAATCCCGCGAGCAAACCCAGTAACGTAGACTTGCCGGACCCGGACGCGCCGACAATCGCCACCCGGCTGCTGGCTTCGATCAACAGGTCGATGTTGTCGAGTATCGTCAGCTCGCCTGTCGCGTCCTTAACCTTCTTCGACAAACCCCGCACTTCAATGACTGGATCGGTTTTCTTTTGCATGGTGAAGCGTAGGTTGAAAGTGCGCTCGATTTCGCTGACTGCGGCTTTGACTGTGACGCTTGCTCCTGCTGTGCTCGTTGCGGCCATTTCGGCCGCGATCGTGCCTGCCGGCGCCTATGCCGCCAATTCGGCGGTCAACTCGACCGGCGCCGCGGCGGCCGTCGCCACCAGGGCGAGTGCCGAAACGAAGCCCGTCATCGTGGTGCTCGGCGACAGTATCTCCGCCGAGTACGGCCTGCCCCGCGATACGGGCTGGGTCATGCTGATGCGCCGGCGTCTTGCCGATGAGCGGCTCGATTATAGCGTTGCGAACGCAAGCATCAGCGGCGATACCACCAGCGGCGGCCGAGCCCGTCTGCCCGCGCTAATGGAAAGGCTCAAGCCCACCATCGTGATTGTCGAACTGGGCGCCAACGACGCGCTGCGCGGTGTGCCGCTATCCACCACCGAAGACAACCTGCGCACGATCATCGAAATGGCGCAGCAAGGACACGCGAAGGTCGTGCTGGTCGGAATGTATGTACCGCCTAATTACGGCCCGGACTATTCGCAAAAGTTCCACGGGCTGTACGGCGAGTTATCGAAGGAACTGCGCGTGCCGCTCGTGCCGTTTCTTCTCGCCGGCATCGAGAACAAGCCCAATATGTTTCAGGCCGATCAGAATCATCCGACGCAGCAGGCACAGCCCGTGCTATTGGACAACGTGTGGCCCGCGCTGAAGCCGCTCCTTCGCACAACATCGCCACGATGAACAGCAGGCTGACAACTTGTTTCCTAATATGGGGGAACGTGCCCGGATGACGTCGATCTGACACTATCGCGTGACCCCGCAAACCCGGCTCTCTTTGTGAGCGACTTTGAAGGAGATGACGTGAAACACTTACCTCTTATCGCTTTGACCGTGGCTATTTCCGCTTGCGCAGCGCAACCGCCTGCCGGCGTGCAGTCTGTCGGAACCAGCCAGCAGCCGCCCGCCACCGTCGCCAAGTGCATCGCACAGAAGTGGGCTGACAAGTCGCAGCAACAAGTGATTTCGCAATACATGCTGGCCAATGATCGCGCAATGGATGTCTATGTTCCGGGCCAACAGCCGCCGAGCGGCTCGGCGGCCGTCGTGCGTCCGTCGTACCAGGGTTCGGGAACGTGGGTCGGATACCGCCCAGGCAGCAGCGGTGCCGGCGGCGATGCGACCGGCGACATCAGCGCGTGCCTGTAACGGTAGCTTGCCCAATCCTTCCCGCTCTACCGGTTCCGTTTGACGCTTCGTGTTTGACGCTTCGTTCGCGTTTTACGGTATCAACGGAAAAGCCCCGCATTTGCGGGGCTTTTCCGTTTCGTGGCTGTTATGCGAACCAAGCCGCATAACGTGGCGACGTTACTCGCCGCCGCTCGCCGACGGCGCGCTGCTATCCAGCGAACCATACAGCTTGACCTTTGAGCGCGCGCGCAACGCGTCCATGTACGCCTGTATTTCCGCCCCCGCCTCGACCTGCGCGACCTGCTGCTGGGCAGCCGCGAGACGTTGCGCATCAGCCGGCCCGCTTTGGACGATCGCATTGACGCGATAGATCGCATAACCGTCGTTGCCCAGATCGACGCCGACATAGGCGGGCAACTTCTGCGCATCGGCCTTGTAAATTGCACTCAGCGCCGCGGGCGGGACGCCTTGCGGATCATTGCGCGATACCTTCAGCGCCGACGAAAACCCCACTGTCGATTTCGACTTCAGCAATTCCGCCAGCTTCGCCGCGCCTTCCTGATGCGCGAGTTCCGCCGATTGTTGCGCGATCACCTTTTGACGCACCGCATCTTTGATCTTGTCGAGCGCGGCAACCGCGGCCGGCTTGAAGTCGGTCACATGCGCGGCGATCAGCGTGTTGTTGCCGGCATCGATCGCCTGCGTGTTGTTGCGGTCTTTCACCGCGTCGCTCGCGAACACCGCGGCGAGGAACTTCGCGTTCCTCAACGGGCTGTCCGGCGGCAGTGCCGGGTTCGGTTGTTCCGTGATGGTGGCGGTCTGGATCGGCAGCTTGTATTTGTCCGCGGCGGGCTGCAGGCTCTTCGCCTGTTCATAGACGATCGACGTGAAGCCTTCCGAATCGTCGCTGAATGCCTTGGCGGCCTGCTGCGCCTGCACATCCTTCGCGATTGCGGCCTTCACATCGTCGAACGGCTTGGTGACCGACGGCTTCACATCCGTCACCTTGACGATGTGATAGCCGAAATCCGTCTGCACGACGTCGCTGACTTCGTCCTTCTTCAGACCGAACACCGCGTCGTCGAACGCCTTGCCGCCTGCGATCATGCCGCGCGTGAAGTAGCCGAGATCGCCGCCCTTCGATGCCGAACCCGGATCCTGCGAATCCTGTTGCGCAAGCTGCGCGAACTGGTCGGGATGCGCCTTCACTTGAGCGAGGATGGTTTCGGCTTTCTGCTTCGCCTTTTCCTTGTCCGCGGCGCTTGCAGCCTTCGGCGCGGAGATCAGGATGTGACTCGCGCGCACTTCGCCTTCCGTGCGGTAGTGCGCGATGTTGTCGTCGTAGTACTTTTTCAGATCGGCATCCGACGGCTGCGCCGCCGCGGCAAGCGTAGCCGGCGACATCACCAGATACTGGATCGTCGCCGTGGCAGGCGTCGCGAAGTCCTTGCTGTGCGCGTCGTAGTACGTTTGCAGTTGCGCGTCGGTCGGCTGCACTTTCGCTGTGTAGTCTTGCGCGCGGAACGCGAGGCCCTGCACTTCACGCTGCTGTTCGGCCAGTTCGGTCAGGCGTTGCGCGAGCGTCTTCGGCGCGAACGCGGAGCTCTGAAGCGCGGCCGGCAATTGCTGCATCGCCAGACCGTAGCGGACCTGTTCCTGATACTGATCAGGCGTCATGCCTTGCAGCGCAAGCAGTTGCTTATAGCGGTCGAGATCGATCGTGCCGTCGGGCTTTTTCAGCGAACCGATGACCGGATCGCTTAGCAACGCGCGGCGCAGTGCGTCATCGGAGACGGTCAGGTGCAGACGTTGCGTCTCGTCGGCCAGCACACGCTGCTGAATCAGGCCATCGAGCATGTCGCGCCGGCGCTCCGGCGTATCGAACGCCTTCATGTCGAACTGGCCGCCGAGCATCTGACGCGCGCGGTCTAGTTGCTGACGCATCGAATTATCGTATTCGGCGCGGGTGATCTTGTGTCCGTTGACGCTCGCGACGTTGGCGTTCTCGTCAAAGAAACCGCGGAAGCCCTGAATGCCGACGAAGCCCAAACCCGGCACGATGACCAGGATGAGCATGAACATCATGAGACGTTGGTGATTGCGGAAAAAGTCGAGCATGCGTGCAGGGGCAGAAAACAGGCGCCAAAAATAGAACGCCCGATAGTACAACAGCAGACAATAAAAAAGGCGAACCGCAGTTCGCCTCGCAGTTCGCCTTCTTGGGATGCTGGCGGAGTGGACGGGACTCGAACCCGCGACCCCCGGCGTGACAGGCCGGTATTCTAACCGACTGAACTACCACTCCTCGTGCTGCTAATTGCCGAATCCGGAACTGGTGGGTGCTGAGAGGCTCGAACTCCCGACCTACGCCTTGTAAGGGCGCCGCTCTACCAACTGAGCTAAGCACCCGTTCCATGATTCATCTGCTGCCGGATGAGAAGAGGAAAAGCTTTCGTTGAAACCAGCCTCCTGCGCCCATCAAGCAGCGAGTCAATTAGTTTAGCGCATCCTTCAGAGCTTTGCCAGGCCTAAATTTCGGCACCTTGGCGGCCTTGATCTTGATCGCCGCGCCGGTGCGCGGGTTGCGGCCCGTGCGAGCCGTGCGCTTGCCGACGGCAAACGTGCCGAAGCCGACCAGCGTGACTGAACCGCCCTTCTTCAACGTGCCTTTGACGCCGCCGATCACCGCATCCAGTGCGCGTCCTGCTGCCGCCTTCGAGATATCGGCTTGCTCTGCGATGTGGTCGATTAATTCCGTTTTATTCATTCCAGCCCCCGAGAATGTTGTTGGGCAATCGTGAAAGCGCTTAGAAGCGCGGTTATAAAAAGCGCACGGCAAAAACGCCGGG
>DASXXR010000410.1:0-1854 GCA_036502945.1 Paraburkholderia sp.
CGATTGCCTCCGGGCAGCGTGTGCGGAACACGCACCCGGACGGCGGATCGAGCGGCGAAGGAATCTCGCCGCGCAGCAGTAAACGCTCGCGTGCCCGCTCGACCGCCGGGTCGGGCGTCGGCACCGCCGACAGCAAAGCACGCGTGTACGGATGCAGCGGCTCACCGTATACCGACTCTTTCGCGCCGAACTCCATCACGCGGCCGAGATACATGACGAGCACACGATGGCTGATCGCCTTCACCACCGCGAGATCGTGCGCGACGAACAGCAAAGACAGCGACAGTTCGCGCTGCAAATCGCGCAACAGGTTGACGATCTGCGCCTGAATCGACACGTCGAGCGCGGAAACCGGTTCGTCGCAGATCACGAGTTGCGGTTCGCCGATCAGCGCGCGGGCAATGCCGACACGCTGGCATTGCCCGCCGGAGAATTCGTGCGGATACCGCTGCAGGTGATAGGCGTTAAGGCCGACCCGTTCGAGCATGGCCAGCACGCGTGCGCGCAGATCGGCGCGGCCGATGCCCGGGCGATGCGTCTTGAGCGGTTCGGCGACGATTTGCTCAATCGTCATACGCGGATCGAGCGATGCGAGCGGATCCTGAAAGATCATCTGCACGTCGCGGCGCAATTGCGTCGTGTCGCGCTGCGTGCCGTTCACGGTTTCCGCTCCGCGCCAGCGGACGCTTCCGCCCGTCACCGGCACAAGGCCGATGATCGCGCGTGCGAGCGTCGACTTGCCGCAGCCAGATTCGCCGACCAGCCCGACGGTTTCGCCGCGCCGCACGTCGAATGTCACATGTTCGACCGCGCGGACCGTCGCTTTCGCTGACCAGGGCAACGCCCGGCGTGCCGCACGCGCGACGCTGAAATGCACCGTGAGGTCGCTCACTGAAAGGACCGGCGGCGCGTCGTGCTCCGGATTCGAATGATGCGTCGTCATGCTTGTGCTCCGATTATCGCGCCGGCCACTTCACCGACCAGTTTGTGACACGCACGCCAGCCGTCGTCGAATGCCTTCAGCGTGGGGCGCGTTTGCCGGCACACGTCGATCACATGGGGGCAGCGCGGTGCGAATGCACAGCCGGCCCCGACCATACCCGGCAGCGGCGGATTGCCCGGAATCGTGCGCAACGGGGCATCGCTCAAGTCGGTAAGCCGCGGCAGCGCATTCAGCAGGCCGACCGTATAAGGATGCGTGGGCGCGGCGAACAGCGCACGGGCGCTCGCCTGTTCGACCGTGCGGCCGGCATACATCACCATCACGTCGTCGCACAGACCGGCAACCACTCCCATGTCGTGCGTGATCAGGATGATCGCGGTGCCGCGCTCCCGATTCAGTTCGCGCAGCAATTCGATGATCTGCGCCTGCACGGTCACGTCGAGTGCCGTAGTCGGCTCGTCGGCGATCAGAATGTCCGGCTCGCACAACAGCGCCATCGCAATCATCACGCGCTGGCGCATGCCGCCGGAAAACTCATGCGGGTACATGCCGATGCGGCGCGCCGCGTCCGGAATGCGCACGCTGTCGAGTGCTTCGATCGCGCGGCGGCGCGCTTCGCGGCGCGGCATCTGCCGATGCAGTTGCAGGGCTTCGGTCATTTGCCGCTCGATCGTGAGAAACGGATTGAGCGACGTCATCGGGTCCTGAAAGATCATGCCGATGCGTTGGCCGCGGATGCGGTTCAGCTCGCGCGTATCCATCTTCAGCAGGTCCTGTCCACGATACGACGCTTCCCCCGACACCGTTCCGTTCGACGCGATCAGCCCGAGCAGCGCCATCACGGTCTGGCTTTTGCCCGACCCGGATTCGCCGACGATGCCTAGCGTGCGGCCGCTCTCCAGCGAGAACGA
>DASXXR010000411.1:0-7560 GCA_036502945.1 Paraburkholderia sp.
TGTCGCGAGCGATAACGGCACGCCGGCCGACAAACCCCATCGCACGCTCAACTTCAAGGCGCGTGCGGCCGGCCTCGGCTCGCTGCGCGGCCAGATCGACGTCGCGTTGCGGGCCGACGATCATCTGCCGGTGCTCGCCAAGGGGCCTAGCACGCGAATCGACTATTCGGTGTGGGCGACGTCGACCGGGCCGCTCGCGGAACTGCCGGCGCGCCAGATCGAAAACGCGCTGCACGAACTCGCCGACGATTTCTTTACTGAGTTCTGTGCGGTCGTGCAGGCGAAGCACGGTCAGGGGCCGAATCTCGCGCGCGGCGCTGCGCCGCGGCGGCAGCACGTCTTTTTGCGGCCGATCAGTCTGGCGGGCGTCGCTCGCCGGACGCGCCACGACCACGGCGGCGCGCTGACGGGGCGCGCAGTGCACTCAACCATCGGCGCGCGTGCGCATCACGAGCACAATCCGCATGCGGTGCCTCACTGGGCATGGGCCGCGATGATTTTCTTCGTCGCGCTGCTGTTGTATGTGGCGCGCTGGTTCGGTGCTAGCTAGGGGCGCCTGCGGCGCGCTCGGGCATCGCGCCGCTTATTGATCGGCGCGGTATTCGCCCGGCCCGATACACAGCGCGCGGCCAAGACGCAATCCGTCGAACACGCTTTCAACCATCTGCTGCGCGTGCTCGCCGAAATCCATCGCGTCGGGCAGAAACAGCATGTCGCGCATCGCGCCGCTGGCAAACGCGTGCAACATCGATGCCGCGCGCGTCGTGTCCAGATCCGCCGGCAGTTGCCCCTTCGAAATCGCGTTGCGCAAGCCGCCCTGAATAATCGCGAGCCCGTCGCGCATATTCGTCTGATAGCGCGCCATCACCGGGCCCATCTCTTCGACGAACTCGCATTTCAGAAAAAGGATGTCGAACACGCGGCGCCGCCGCGGGTCGACTGCGGTATTGCGTAGGGCGAGCGTAAATATGTCGCTCAGCCTGCCGAGCGGATCGGGTTCCTGCGGATCGACTGATGCGGCTTTCAGTTCGTCGAGCGGTAGCGTCACCCGGTCGAACATTTCCGTGAAAAGGTCGCCCTTGTTGGCGAAATGCCAGTAAATCGCCCCGCGCGTGACACCGGCGGCCTGCGCGATGTCGGACAGCGACGTGCGCGACACTCCCTTCTCAAAAAAGACCCTCTCCGCGGCGTCGAGAATGCGGCTTCGCGTCTCCAAGGCCTCTTCTTTGGTTCGTCGGACCATAGTTCCAGAGCTGCTTAAGTTGCGGGTTTTCCTGAGACTTTTAAACGTCGATGATAAGGATCATCTCGCGAGAAAGGCCTCTTGGGGATTGCTATTCCATCCAGGGCGGTTGCATGGGCGTGAACAAACTTTTACATGCATTCGCGAACGTATATATAATAGCACCCTATATGATCGGATGACCCGATTCACCCGACCGGTTACTATCCGTCACTGTTGCTTTCAAATACCTGCGCGCTTCGCCTTCAAAGGGGCGTAGCGCGGTGCGGCACTTTCCCGGTTTGGCGTATTTCGCTCAGGGTGCTCCCGCGGTGCTTCCGCAGAAACGCATTCAGGGGCTTCCGGTCACGGGCGTCGCAAGACGCCTCTGCGCGCCGTCTTATCCTGGTATCAGTGCGCACTTTTTCCTTCTCAGTCTTGACAGAGGTTGCTCCATGCGCGTCAAACGGAATCCTTTCCGCTGGGCTTCGTTCAGCTTGCTCTCTGCCGCGGCGCTTGCCGTGACGCTGACAGCCTGCGGACCCAAACAAGCCGCTACTCCGCCGCAAGACCCCGAAGTGGGCATCGTCACCGTTCAGCCAACGCCTGTGCCCGTGATCACCCAATTGCCCGGCCGAACCAGTGCGTTCCTTGTGGCGCAGGTGCGCGCGCGGGTCGACGGTATCGTGCTGCGGCGCGAATTCGTCGAAGGCGGTGACGTAAAAGCGGGTCAGCGTCTGTACAAGATCGATCCGGCGCCCTATATCGCGGCGCTCAATAACGCGAAGGCGTCGCTCGCGAAAGCGCAAGCGAATCTCGTCACGACCGCCGCCCAGGCGGGGCGTTACAAGGTGCTGGTGGCGGCGAACGCGGTCAGCAAGCAGGACTACGACAATGCGGTCGCCTCGGAAGGCCAGGCGGCGGCGGATGTCGCAGCGGGCAAGGCAGCGGTCGATACCGCGCAGATCAATCTCGGCTATACGGACGTCGTGTCGCCGGTCACGGGCCGGGTCGGTATTTCGCAGGTCACGCCGGGCGCCTATGTGCAGGCAAGTCAGGCGACGTTGATGTCGACGGTGCAGCAACTTGATCCGATGTATGTCGACCTGACGCAATCGAGTCTCGAAGGGTTGAAGCTGCGCCGCGACATGCAGAGCGGCCGTCTGAAGACGACCGGCCCCAACGCGGCAAAGGTCACGCTGATTCTCGAGGACGCGCGTGCCTACGGAGAAACCGGCAAGCTGCAGTTCACCGACGTCACCGTCGACCAGACCACCGGCTCGGTCACGATCCGCGCGATCTTCGAGAACAAGGACCGCGTGCTGCTGCCGGGCATGTTCGTGCGCGCGCGCATTCAGGAAGGCACGAACGAAAACGCGCTGCTGGTGCCGCAAGTCGGCATCACGCACGACCAGAAGGGCCAGCCGACCGCGCTCGTCGTCGGCAAGGACAACAAGGTGGAACTGCGCACGCTCGGCACGTCCGGCACGTACGGCTCGAACTGGGTCGTCGAAACCGGCCTGAATCCGGGTGACCGCGTGATCGTGCAAGGCGTCGAAAAAGTCCACCCCGGCAACAAGGTCAGGACCATCGCCGCCCAGCTGCCCGCCACCCCCGCCTCCGACGCGACCGGACAAGCCGCGCCGGCCGCCTCCGCTGCATCGGGCGCGTAATAACAGGGAGCCTGTTTCATGGCAAAGTTTTTTATCGATCGCCCGATTTTCGCGTGGGTGATCGCCATCGTCCTGATGCTGGCGGGTCTTGCGTCGATCTTCACGCTGCCGATCGCGCAGTACCCGACGATCGCGCCGCCGTCCATTCAGATCAGCGCGACGTACCCGGGCGCATCGGCGAAAACCGTTGAGAACACGGTCACCCAGGTGATCGAGCAGCAGATGAGCGGTCTCGATCACCTGCTGTATCTGTCGTCGACGTCGGACGACGCCGGCACCGCCACGATCACGCTGACCTTCGCGGCCGGCACGAACCCGGACATCGCGCAGGTGCAGGTGCAGAACAAGCTGCAGCTCGCCACGCCGCTGCTGCCGCAGGTCGTGCAGCAGCTCGGCACGAAGGTGACGAAATCGAGCAGCAGCTTCCTGCTGGTGATGGCGTTCGTGTCGACGGACGGCAGCATGAGCAAGTACGACCTTGCTAACTACGTCGCGTCGCACATCCAGGATCCGGTCAGCCGGATCGACGGCGTCGGCACGGTCAC
The DNA here is from genome assembly GCA_036502945.1 of Paraburkholderia sp. Taxonomy (GTDB): domain Bacteria; phylum Pseudomonadota; class Gammaproteobacteria; order Burkholderiales; family Burkholderiaceae; genus Paraburkholderia. Next base: position 3,441 of record DASXXR010000411.1, read on the forward strand.
GTTGTTCGGCACGCAGTACGCGATGCGGATCTGGCTCGACGCGAACAAGCTCACGAACTTCAACCTGACGCCGGTCGATGTGCAGGCCGCGATCGTCGCGCAGAACGTGCAGGTGGCGGGCGGCTCGCTCGGCGGCACGCCGTCGATACCGGGGCAGGTGCTGCAGGCCACCATCACCGAAGCATCGCTGCTGACCACGCCTGAGCAGTTCGGCAACATCCTGCTGAAGGTGAACCAGGACGGCTCGCGAGTGCGGATGAAGGACGTCGCGCGGATCGACCTCGGCGGTGAGAACTACAACGTCGATACGAAGTACAACGGTGCGCCGACGGCCGGCTTCGGCATCCAGCTCGCCACGGGCGCGAACGCGCTGCAGACCGCGAAGCTGGTGCGCCAGAAAATCGACCAGCTGGCGCCGTATTTCCCGAACGGTCTCGTCGTGAAGTACCCGTACGACACGACGCCGTTCGTGCGGCTGTCGATCGAGGAAGTGGTGAAGACGCTGCTGGAAGGCATCGTGCTCGTGTTCCTCGTGATGTATCTGTTCCTGCAGAACCTGCGCGCGACGCTGATTCCCACCATCGCGGTGCCGGTCGTGCTGCTCGGCACGTTCGCGATCATGAGCGTGGTGGGCTTTTCGATCAACGTGCTGTCGATGTTCGGCCTCGTGCTCGCCATCGGCCTGCTGGTGGACGATGCGATCGTCGTGGTCGAGAACGTCGAGCGGGTGATGACCGAAGAAGGGTTGTCGCCGCGCGACGCGACCCGCAAGGCCATGGACCAGATCACCGGTGCGCTGGTCGGCGTGGCGCTCGTGCTGTCGGCGGTGTTCGTGCCGGTGGCGTTCTCGGGCGGGTCGGTCGGCGCGATCTACCGGCAGTTTTCGCTGACGATCGTCGCGGCGATGGTGCTGTCGGTGCTGGTCGCGTTGATTCTTACGCCGGCGCTGTGCGCGACGATCCTGAAGCCGATCCCGCAAGGGCATCACGAAGAGAAGAAGGGCTTCTTCGGCTGGTTCAACCGCAATTTCGACAAGAGCCGCGACAAGTATCACAGCGGCGTGCACCACGTAATCAAGCGCTCGAGCCGCTGGCTGATCATCTATCTGGTGGTGATCGTCGCGGTGGGTCTGCTGTTCGCGCGGCTGCCGAAGTCGTTCCTGCCGAATGAAGACCAGGGCACGATGTTCGTGCTGGTGCAGACGCCGGCCGGTTCGACGCAGGAAACCACGGCGGTCGCGTTGAAGGCCGTCTCCGACTACCTGCTCACCGACGAAAAGAGCATCGTCGACGCAACCTTCACGGTGAACGGTTTCAGTTTCGCGGGCCGCGGCCAGAATTCGGGCCTCGTGTTCGTGCGGATGAAAGATTACTCGGTGCGCCAGAAAACCGACCAGAAGGTACAGGCGCTGGTTGGCCGGCTCTTCCAGCACTTCTCGACGTACAAGGGCGCGACCGTATTTCCGGTCAATCCGCCGTCGATTCCCGAACTCGGCACGGCAGCAGGCTTCGACTTCGAACTGGAGGACCGGGCGGGCGTCGGCCACGAAGGGCTGATGGCGGCGCGCAACCAGTTGCTGGGTCTCGCCGCGAAAGACCCGGTGCTCGCGCAGGTGCGTCCGAACGGCCTGAACGACACGCCGCAATTCAAGGTGACGATCGATCAGGAAAAGGCGGCCGCGCTGGGCGTGCAACTGGCAACGATCGACCAGACGTTCTCGATTGCGTGGGCCTCGCAGTACGTGAACAACTTCCTCGATACGGACAGCCGGATCAAGAAGGTGTACGTGCAAGGCGACGCGCCGTTCCGGATGACGCCGGAAAACCTGAACGACTGGTACGTGCGCAACATGTCGGGCGGCATGGTGCCGTTCTCGGCGTTCACGAACAGCACATGGACGTACGGTTCGCCGAAGCTCGAGCGCTACAACGGTATTTCCGCCGTCGAAATTCAGGGCGCGGCGGCGCCGGGCAAGAGTACCGGCCAGGCGATGCTCGCGATGGAAGCGCTCGTGAAGAAGCTGCCGCCCGGTATCGGCTACGAATGGACCGGCCTGTCGTTCCAGGAAATCCAGTCCGGTTCGCAGGCGCCGATTCTGTACGGCATCTCGATCCTCGTCGTGTTTCTGTGTCTCGCGGCGCTGTATGAAAGCTGGTCGATTCCGTTCTCGGTGATCATGGTCGTGCCGCTCGGCGTGCTCGGCGCGCTGCTCGCGGCGACGCTGCGCGGGCTCGAAAACGACGTGTTCTTCCAGGTCGGGCTGTTGACCACCGTGGGACTGTCGGCGAAGAACGCGATTCTGATCGTCGAATTCGCGCGCGAGTTGCAGCAGGGTCAGGGAATGGGGCCGGTCGAAGCCGCGCTCGAAGCGGCCCGGCTGCGCTTGCGGCCGATCCTGATGACATCGCTCGCGTTCATTCTCGGCGTGATGCCGCTCGCCATCAGCAACGGCGCCGGCTCGGCGAGCCAGCACGCGATCGGTACCGGCGTGATCGGCGGGATGCTGACCGCGACGTTCCTCGCGATCTTCATGATCCCGATGTTCTTCGTCGTGATCCGCGGCAGTTTCAGCGGCGAGAAGGAAGACCCGGATGAGGCGCTCGCACACTACAACCAGCACCATCCGCATGACCCGCAGGGCGGCGCGCAGAACGGCGACGGCCCGGGCAAGGAAGGACATTGAGATGCGTAAACACTCTTTGATCGCAGTGGCCGCAGTGGCAACCGGGCTCTTCGCCGCGGGCTGCACGATGGCGCCGAAGTACCAGCGTCCGGCGGCGCCGGTGTCGGGCGTTTTCCCGCAGGGCGGCGTCTATGAGACGCAGCCCGTTCCCGCGGCCGGCGCACGCACGGCGAACACCCAGCCGGCGACGGAAATCGGCTGGCGCGATTTCTTCGTCGACGAGCGGCTGCAAGGGCTGATCGAGATCGCGCTGAAGAACAACCGCGACCTGCGCGTTGCGGTGCTGAACATTCAGGCGGCGCGTGCGCAGTATCGGATCACGCGCGCCCAACTGTTCCCGGCGCTCGAGGCCGCTGCTTCGCAATCCAAGACGCGCACGCCGAGGAATCTGTCGTTCAACGACAGGACGATTTCCAACGAGTACTCGGTCGGCATCAATGCGTCGTGGGAGATCGATTTTTTCGGCCGCATCCAGAGCCTGAAGGACCAGGCGTTGGCGCAGTATCTGGCCACCGCGCAGGCCCGCAAGGCAGCGGAGATTGCGCTGGTGTCGTCGGTGGCGGATCAGTATCTGGCGGTGCTCGGCTTCGACGAACTGCTGAGAGTCACGCAGAACACCCTGAAGACCGCGCAGGATTCGTACAACATCACGAAGCTGCAGTACGAAACGGGCACCGGTTCCGAGCTCGATCTGCGTCAGGCGGAGACCGTTGTCGAACAGGCGAAAGCGAATCTGCAGACAGAGGCACGCTCGCGCGCGCAAGCTGAAAATGCGCTTGTGCTGCTGATCGGCGAGCCATTGCCGGCCGATCTGCCGCCGGGCGGCGACTTGGGTCAGCAGGATCTGCTCACCGATATCCCGGCGGGGTTGCCGTCCGATTTGCTGACACGCCGTCCCGACATCATGGAAGCTGAGCAGCAACTGCTGGCGGCCAACGCGAACATCGGTGCAGCGCGCGCCGCGTTCTTCCCACAGATTTCGCTGACCGGCAATTTCGGCACGCTGAGCCCGACGCTCGGCGGGCTCTTCAAGGCGGGCTCGGCGGCGTGGGGGTTTGCGCCGCAGATCACGTTGCCGATCTTCGAAGGCGGAGCGAACCTCGCGAATCTCGATCTCGCGAACGTCCAGAAGAACATTCAGATCGCGCAGTACGAGAAGGCGATCCAGACCGCGTTCCGTGAAGTGGCCGACGGCCTTGCGGCGCGCGGCACGTTCGACCAGCAAATCGCGGCACTCGAGCGCGACACGTTCGCCGAACAGCGCCGCCTCGATCTGTCGGACCTGCGGTACAGGAACGGCGTCGACAGCTACCTTTCGGTGCTGACCGCGCAGACCGATCTGTATACAGTGCAGCTGTTGCTCACCGACGCGCGCGTGCAGCGGCTCACGAACCTCGTCGACCTGTATCAGGCGCTGGGCGGCGGCTGGATCGAACG
>DASXXR010000412.1:0-20400 GCA_036502945.1 Paraburkholderia sp.
CTGCGGGGTCGATGACACGGCCGCCTTTCAGTAGAACCTGGGTCATATGCGGTAACGGCTCGAAGGCAGGAGTGGAAAAATGCGTGGTGTACCGCAAATACCGTGCCGGTTTTCAGGAGGACGTTGAGTTGCCGCGGAAAGTGGCGAGAAACCGAAGGAAGCCAGGGCGGCCGGTTGCGGCTCCGCGCTGTCACGCGCGTTGTGTCGTGCACCAGCATGATCGCTACTGCGAATGCCGCCGCACCGGATCAAGGCGCGCCGCATGCTTATGGTGAATTGCGTGGTGTACCGCGATTTTTTTCGAAGGCGGTGCTTCGCATAGAATTCAAGCGGTGCGCGCGGTCGGAAACGCGGCGCGCGTTCGACACAACAACAGGCCAATGACGATGACGATCAACGATGAAGTCGAAACCCGCTCGGTTCGCGAGGAACTCGAAGCGCTGCAGACCAGGTCGCCGCTGTTCAGCCGGCCCGGCTTCCTGATTCGCCGGATGCATCAGATTCACGGCTTTCTGTTCGCGGAAGAGACCGCCGATTTCAACATCACGCCGGTGCAATACAGCCTGCTGACCACACTCGATGCACTTGGCGAAATCGATCAGAACACGCTGGCGATAGAGGTGGGGCTAGAGCGATCGAGTGTCGCCGAAGTGATGCCGCGGCTGCAGGCGCGCGGCCTGATCGACCGGCAGCAGGCGGAGTACGACAGACGAGTGAAACTCGTCAAGCTGACGCGCCAGGGCAAGCGCCTCGTCGTCAAGATGGCGTCCGCGGTGCAGCGTGCGCACGATCGCACGATCGAACACCTGCCGCCTGCCGAGCGCGATCTTTTCATGCTGCAACTCATTCGTCTTGTCGAAGCGAACAACGACACCAGCGTCGTGCCGTTCCGCTTGCCGCAGGATTGAGCGCGGCAGGCGCGCGAGCGTGTGTCGAGGGCAGTGCCCAGCGTCGCGTCTAGAAGGTGGGCGGCGTGTTGACCCACAGCACGCGCGTCGCCGTCTTGCCGGGATTTCGATAGCTGTGCGGCACTGTGCTCGGAAAATAGAACGTATCGCCCGGGCGCAGCAGGTAACGTTGGTCGCCGAGCGTCAGCTCCAGTTTTCCATCGATCACATAGCCGAGTTCTTCGCCGGCGTGGCTGATCTGCTCGTCGCTGTTCGCGAGCGGCGCGATGACGTGAATGTCGCTTTGCAATAGCTGGCCAGGCGCCGGCACGATTACGCGTTCGAGCATGATCGATGTATCTGAAGCGCCTTTGCCGGCTGCCGGGAAGCCTGTTGTCGGGCGTTCGTTGGCGCGCTGCACCGGCGACGTGTTGACCTCCGGCCCCGCAACCAGCGCGCCGATGTTGGTCGACAGCGCTAGCGCGATCTTGTGCAGCGTGGCAAGCGACGGCGTCGCGTGTCCGCCTTCGAGCTTCGACAACAGGCTCTCGGAACAGCCGGCTTCCGCGGCGAGTGCCTTGAGCGTCAGTTTGCGCACCATCCGTGCGTGCTTGAGCCGCACGCCGAGCGCTTCGGCGGGGCGCGCTTGCGGCTGCGATGCGCCGCGCGGCCGCCCGCGTGCCGGCGTTTTGTCCGGCGACGTTTTTCTTGCAGTGGTCTTTCTGGTCGTTGCCACGACACGCACTCCCATAACGCCCATAGCGATGAATCGCGCGTAACGGCGCTACGCGAGCACCGTGAATTCCACTTCGACGGGATTCAGCGCGTTGATCGGAATGATGTCCTGCGGACACGCGGACAACACCACGACGCAATCCATCACGGCCTTGATGTCCACGTGGTCGCCGGCTTTCGAAACGGGCGGCAGCCATTCGATCGAGTAATCGGGCTTCACCGGAATGTTCATCCACAGATTGAACGGTTGCGGCACTTCGCGGGCGCGCAGGCCGATCGCTTTCAGCGCGAGCCGCATATTGTCCGCGCAGTTGTCGTGGTAGCCGGCGACGCCGAGATTCTTGTACCGGTACAGATCGCAAGCGGCAATCAGCGTGTCGTGCACGCCGGGCGACGTGTCCGCGGTGAGTTCGGCGATCGGGCGGCGCTGGTTCGTGACGAGCGGGTCGCCGGGCTGCGGAATCACTTTGTCGATGTACGCGCGCGTGTGCTCGAACGACAGGAATTCGTTCATGTGCGCGGCGTTGAAGATCCACGTGTCGCAAACCTGGGTGCCGTGCGGATTGGCGACGCGGATGGTCTGGCCGGCTTTGAGCCGCACCGCGCGGCCGCAGCGGGCGGGAACGGTGTAGGTGCGGCCCGGTTCGGGGGTGCCGTCGGCGGAGATCGGCTCGCGCAACGTCGCGTTTTCGCCGAGGGCAGTGCCGTTGTCGTCGTGCGAGTGGGAGTGAGTGGAGGTCATCGCGGGGTCCTTTGGCGTTTGAATTCAGGGGGCTTCGTTGCAAAGCTCGACGAGGCAGTGCGCGAGCGCGCGCGTGCCCAGCACAAGGTGGTCGTCGTCGGTCGCTTCAAGTGGGTTGTGGCTGATGCCGGCGCGGCTCGGCACGAACAGCATCGCGGCCGCGCAATGCTTCGCGAGATACATCGCGTCATGGAAGGCGCCGGAGATGATCGGCAGCGAGCGCGCACCCACTGCGTCGCAGGCGTTGCGCACGCGCGCGAGCGCCGCGTCGTCGAACTGCACCGGCGCGTGCGCGAACCATGCTTCGGTTTGCACCGCGGCGCCGTGACGCGCCGCGCAGTCTGCCAGATGCTCATCGAAGCGCGCGAGCACCGTGAGATCGGGATGACGGAAATCGACCGAGAACACCGCGAGCGATGCAATGGTGTTGATCGAATTGGGTTCGACCGACCAGCGTCCGAACGTGATTCGTGTGGCGTCGCCACCGAGTTCCGTGGCGAATCGCTCGATCTCTGTGCGCACCGCGATGGCGAGCGTCATCGCGTCGCGGCGCGCGTGCATCGGCGTGGTGCCCGCGTGCGCCGCCGCGCCGTGACAGCGCACCGAGTACCAGCGCACGCCCTGGATGCCGGTGACGACGCCAAGCGGGGCATCGGCCAGTTCGAGCAGCGGCCCTTGCTCGATGTGCAGTTCGATGAACGCATGGGCCGTGCAGGGCTTGCGCCATTCGAGCGAAGGCAACGCGGCGCGATGCGCATCGAGCGCTTCGGCGAGCGAGACGCCCGCTGCGTCGCGCGCGTCGCGGTATACCGCAAGCCGCGACGGATCGACAAATGCGCTCGACCCCATTGCACCCGGCTGAAAGCGCGTGCCTTCTTCGTTGGTCCATATCGCAACTTCAAGCGGACGGCGCGTGATTAGACCGGCATCGACCAGCGCGGCGAGGCACTCGAATCCCGCGAGCACGCCATAACTGCCGTCGAGCCGGCCGCCGGTCGGCTGCGTGTCGATGTGGCTGCCGGTCATCACGGGCGGCAGGTCTTCGAGCCCGGCGCGGCGAATGAACAGGTTCGCGCACGCGTCGGTCGTGACGGTGCAGCCGAGCGCGTGCGCGCGCTCGATCAGATGGCGGCGCGCAGCGATGTCGAGCGTGGACAGCGTGGGGCGATCGACGCCGCCGTCATCGCGTGCGCCGAAGCGCGCGAGGGTATCGATCGATGCGATTACGCGCGCCGCATCGACGTGCGCGGCAGCACGCATGGCCGGGGTCTCGGTGAAATGGGGGGCGGTGTTCATTGCGTGTCGACGCGAGGCAAGCGCGTTGCAAGCGTGAACGACAGCGCGGTGGTGTCGGGCATTGTGCGCATGATGTCGTGAAGCAGGGAACCGCTCTGATTAAGGATAGTGAATATCAGTCAAGTGACTTGAACGCGATTCATGAAGCATGATGCGTGCCGGGCCGCAAGCAGCTTGAGCGCCGCTCGTGAGGCTGCAAACTGTGCACCGCGCGCGGGACTGTGCGTGTTGTTTGCACCGAAGACGTGAGCTGAGTGAATGCGATGAGTGCATGCATGTCGCCGCACCGCGCGAGTTTTCCGGTATCGGATCCGCGGCTGCTGTGCGACGGTCGGTTTGTGCGATTGTGGCGCGCGCGGCGCGTCTAGAGACTGCCTTCGCGAAATACGCGATGCCCGATCGGTCCTGCGTTCGCGGGGGTGTCTTCGTTCGCTGGCATCGGGAGGGTTCGGTCGATGTGGGTCGAGGCTAGTCAACCCGCCGCGCGCCGGCAGACCGCCCGGATATCGCGTGTTTCGAGTATGGTCTGGTCCGCGCCATCGCGCGCCACTTCGAGCATCGCCCGGCCGATGTCCTCCGTCGTCAGAACCTGATTCGGAAACAGCATGCGCAGCGGGGTCAACAACGGTTTGGCGAGCGCATAGAACACGCGATAAACACGCGTCTTCGACCGCGCGCCGTGCAAAGGTTGAATCACGCCGGGACGAAACAGATAAACCGCCTTGAAAGGCAAACGCTGCAGCGCGTTTTCCGTTTTACCCTTTACGCGCGCCCACATGCTGCGGCCGTGTTCTGTGCTGTCGGTGCCGGCGCCCGAGACGTAGACGAACGTCATCTGCGGATTGAGATGCGCCAACGTGGCGGCGGCCGCGAGCGTCACGTCGTAGGTGAGCCGCGTATAGTCCGCTTCGCTCATCCCCGCTGACGACACCCCGAGGCAGAAAAAGCATGCATCGAAGTCTCGCAGCGAGGCTTCGATGGAACGGTAGTCGGTCAGATCGCGATGCACGAGGTCATGCAGCTTCAGATCGAGCTGCCCGACCGGCGTGCGGCCGACTGTCTGCACATAGCCGACATCCGGCGCGCGCAGGCATTCGCGCAGCACGCCCTGGCCGACCATGCCGGTGGCACCGAACAGCAGGATTCTCATTGCACGCCTCCCTGGTGGTTTACAACCATGTTATGAACGTGTGCTCACTCATCTAAAATAAAATATCAAGCCTTGGCGATCGCGCGCCAGAACGCGTCGAAGCCAGAGTTGCGATAACGGTCCGCGTGGGCCGGATCGCGCGCCATGAAATCCATCGTCGTTTCGGCAAGCGACCCCATGATCGCCGACACGAACGCGGGCGGGTGATCGCGCAGCACGCCTTTGGTAATGCTTTCCTGCACCAGCAGATTCACGTCCGCGAACGCCTGCATGCCGGCGGTTTTCGCCTGTTCGGATATGCGCCCGGACACCGTCAGCTGCGCCATCGTGCGCCGCTTTTCGGGTTGCGCGACGCCCCAGTCGACATACTTCTGCCAAACATGGCGCGCGCGGGCTTGCAGGCTGCCGGCTTTCGGGTATTGCGTCATCATCACTTCGCGCAGTTCAGCCTTGATCTCGAGGTAAAGCTGGTTCAGCAGGTCGTCTTTGGTGTCGAAGTAGGTGAACAGCGTGCCTTCCGCCGCGCCGGCCAGCTTTGCGATGCGTGCCGTGGGCGCACCGATGCCCTGCTCGGCGATCACCTGGATCGCGGCGGCAAGAATCGCATTGCGTTTGTCTTCGCTTCGGGGGCGAGCCATGATGAACTTGATGCCCGGCCGTTAGGTGAGTGAATGCTCAATATTAACCGGACCGACTGGCGGCTTGCAAATACTTTCTTTGCTTACTGCCGCGGCGCGATTTTCGCGCCGCGGCGAGTCCCATGAAATGACCGTACCCAAGGAGCCGTACCGTGGAAAAACCTGTTCTTGACAATCCGTTTCTCGAATCGCTCAGCGTGACGCTGACCGAGTGGCGCGATGGCTACGCCGAGTTCGCGATGCCGATCAAACCGGCCACGCTGAACCGTCAACGCATACTGCAGGGCGGCGCGATCGCGACCTTGCTCGATGCAGCGGCCGGCTATGCAGGCCTATATAGCGAAGGCCAACCGGTGCACGGTTTCACGCTGTCGCTGACGGTGCATTTTCTTGATAAAGGATTGGGGCAGCAAGTTGTCAGCAAAGGCTTTCTCGAACGCCGGGGCAGAGCGGTCTACTTCGCGAGAGCCGAAGCGTGGGTCGATGGGCGAGTGCTGATTGCAAGCGCGCAAGGCGTGTTCAAGTACGCGTAAGAGAACTAACCGCGGAACTAACGCGGAACCGTACTGCGGCTTGCCTCGACGACGAAATCGAGCATGTGCGTGGTCGATGGCCTCAGGGCACGGGTCGGGTCCACAGCGATTTGCAACCGGGCGTTGAAATGCCGCCAAGCCTACTCGATCTGCTTGGCGAAAAACGATCCATTCAACTGAACGTCTTGTCGACAAGCCGGCATGAATCGATCAAGTCGTTGTTGCACCGATTGCATTGAATGGCTTCATTCGAATCGTTAATCTTGTCATGCGCGATCAAAATACCTGTCGGGCCCGCTGCATCGACTGGAATCTTGCGACCTCCTCGAGTGTTGTGCATAGGCGTCCTCGTAAAGATTCGAGACGCTACGAAAAACACAAGGACCCCGATCATATGGAATCGTCGAGACATGGAGTGATCTGCTCCCGCAGCCGACAGGACGCCGATGCGCAGTCGGTGCAAATTCTGGACCGCGGTGCTTTCAAGGAAAAGTTCGGCGCCCTTGCGAAAAATTTCAGAGAGCCTGACGTCTGGCCGGCCGCTTGTTGAAATTCTGCGTGAAAAGGAGCCGGCCGATGGGGCATAACCTGAACGGTCACCTACAGCGTGCCGCTGCCGGCCGCACGAACGGAGCACGGCCATGAACGCGCACGAGACACTCGAAGCAGCCGTGCGTGCCTATTTCTTCGGCCAGCGGTACGCGGCGGTACTCGGCGGCATCGCGTCGCTCGTCATGCTGGCCGTCGCAATCGCAATGCTCGTCAGAGGCGACGCGTTCATGCGAGGTCTCGCAATGGTTCTTGTGCTCATCGCGCTAACCGGCGCGGGGGCGGGCGCGGCGCTCGCGATATGCGATGCGCCGAAGGCCGAAGCGATGATGCGCGTGACGAACCGCTTCTCGATTCAACAGGAAGCGGCGCGCATGGAGCGCGTGATCGACAACTATCGCTACTATCATGTCGCATTCGCGGGGTTTGCCTGCTTCGCGGTGATCCTGCTGCTTCTGACAATGACCCCGACATGGCAAGGCGTGGCAGTCGGCTTGCTGGTGCTCGCCGGCCTCGGCGTGACGTACGAGCATTTCGATCGCCAGCAGGCCATCATTTATCTCGCCGCATTGAAGCCGTCCCGATGCGTTTGATGGTCAGGTCTCACCTGAATGTTTTCCGGACCGCGCAAAGGTGTCGTCTATACCAATGTATAGTTGGGCCGCGCCAGCGGGCGCCGCATGGATCGCCAAGGGGCGCCGTCGCACCGCATGCGCGCGCGGGCTAACGGCATGGCGAGGACCGGTTGATCGCGCGATCGATGCACGCGAGAATCGTGTCGCCGTCCACGGGCTTGGTGAGAAAACACGTCGCACCGTTGGCTTCGGCGACGCTGCGCAACGCGTGATCGGGGAACGCTGTGATGAAGACCATCGGAATCGGACGCTGCATCTCGCGCAACGTGGTCTGCAAGTCGATGCCGCTCATGCCGGGCAATTGCATGTCCGAAATCACGCAAGCCGTCCGGTCGATGAACTCCGATGAAAGAAACGCCTCCACCGAAATAAACGTGCAACTGCGCACGCCGAAGGACCTCAGCAGATTCGCCGTGGCAAGACGCACCGACTCGTCGTCGTCGATAATTGAGATTACTTGAGAAGGAAGCAACTGCCGCATCGCGAACCCGGATTACGAAAATAAAATACCGTTGTTCATGCAACGGACGTTCACAGGTTACCCGACGCGCTTAGGCGCACAACTATATGTAGGTATAGCAGGAAGGTCACGCATCCCGTTAGCGCAGCGCCGCGTCACGCATGCTCTTCGCGGATTTTCAACATGACGGCTTGATGCAGTAGATCAGCGAGCGTGCGTGCGCCCATTTTTTTCATCGCCTGGCCGCGGTGAACTTTCACCGTGATTTCGCTCAAGCCGAGTTCCGCGGCGATCTGCTTGTTGAGCAAGCCTTTTGCCACCATCTTCATGACTTGCTGTTCGCGCGTGGACAATGTCTGAAAGCGCCGCTTGAGTTGCGACAGCGACTTTTGTGCTTCGCGCCGTGTCCTGTCGTCGTTGATCGCGCGCGTCACCGCATCGAGCAGGTCCTGATCGCGAAACGGCTTGGTAAGGAAATCGACTGCGCCTGCCTTCATGGCTTGCACAGTCATGGGGATGTCGCCGTAGCCGGTCATGAAGATGATCGGCAACTCGACGCCTGCGCGCGCGAGTTCGTTTTGCACGGCGAGCCCGCTGTCGGCCTTCAGACGGACGTCGAGCACGATGCAGGCGGGCGCATCGGGCCAGCGCGCGGTCATCAGGTTTTGCGCGCATGCGTAGGCTTCGACTTGCATGCCGACCGATCGCAACAGATTCGCCAAGGCGCCTCGAAACGAATCGTCGTCGTCGACAACGAAGACGACAGGCTCGCCATCGTTACCGGATTCGTGCGGAAGTTGGTCCATAATCGAATTCGCAAATCGCGGCGCCGTTGCGGTGCTGACGCCCCGCCTGCGGCTGATGCCGCGCGGTGGGAGGAAGGAACAGGGGTTGCGAAATCAGGCCACTGCAGTATCTTCGCATGTCTGACCGTCGCGCGCACCTGGCTTTCAAAAGTGCAGCGCGACTTCCGGCCGATAACCTTTCAGGCGCCGATATGTCTGATCTAAATAGCCGCCCCGATTCAAGCAATGACGGGCGCGCGGCTTCTGGCGCCACATCGCGCACCCGCTCGAGCGCCGCTGCCGGCAAAGATCCGGCGGCCCGCGCCGCATCGCAGGCGGCGCGTCGCCGGGCCCGCTCAGCGGACATGCGCTACGCGCAAGCCGCGCCGTCCCGGTCGCACCGTGCCGGGCGTTGGCGAATCGGCATCGGGGCGGCCATTGCCGTCGCCCTGTTCGTGCTCGATGCGTTCACGCCGCTCGACATCGCCATTGCGGTGCTCTATGTGGTCGTTGTGCTGATCGTTGCACCGGTTTGTTCGCAACGCAGCATGCTGGCCGTGTGCTGCACCTTGATCGTGCTGACCGCGGTTGCGTTCGTGATGTCGCACGGCGGCGCGTATACGCCCGCGCCGGTCGGCCGGTGCATCATTAGCCTCGCCGCGATCGGCATTTCAGGCTTCCTGACGCTCAAGAACATTGCCGCGACGGATGTGTTGCGCGAGCAGGTGCTGTTGCTCGACCTGACGAGCGATGCGATCGTCGTATATGACATGAATCGCTCCATCTGCTATTGGAACCGCGGCGCCGAGGCGCTATACGGTTTTAGCGCAGACGAAGCGACCGGCCAAGGGGCGCACGAACTCGTGCGGACCGTTTTCCCGTGCCCGCTAGCGGAGATCAATGCCGAGCTGTTGCATACCGGCCGTTGGGAAGGCGAGCTTACGCAAACACGGCGCGATGAGAGCCAGGTGATCGTCGCGAGCCGCTGGTCGCTGCAGCGTGATGCACAAGACCAGCCTCTCTCGGTGCTGGTGACCAACAATGACATCACGCAGCGCAAGCGCATGGAGAGCGAGATCCAGCGGCAACAGCAGGAGATTCGCGCGGCTATCGACGCGATTCCTGCGATGGTCTGGATCTGGTCGCCCGACGGCCGACCGATGTTCATCAATGAGCGGTGGTCTGAGTTCGGCTTGTCGCTCGAGCGAATGAGCGACAGCTGGCACACGCTCGTGCATCCGGCCGATCTGCCGAAAATGGAGCGCGACTGGGCACGCGCGCTCGCGACGGGCACTTCGTTCGAAAACGTGTCGCGGCTGCGCCGCGGCGACGGGAAGTACCGCTGGCTGCTGCTGCGGGCGGCGCCGCTCATCGGCGAGGGCGGGCAGATCGTGCGCTGGTACGGTGCGAATACCGACATCGAAGACCGCAAGCGCGCAGTCGAAGCGCTGGCGCGCAGCGAGGCGTTCCTTGCCGAAGCGGAGACGCTGAGCCAGACAGGCAGCATGGGTTTTGCAGTACCGGGCTTCAGCATGTTCTGGTCGAAGCAGACCTATCGGATTTTCGGTTATGCCCGGACCGTCAAGCCGTCGCTCGATCTGATGCTGGCGCGCGTGCATCCCGACGACCATGCGCGCGTGTCGGCGATGGTGGAGTCGGTCGCGACGGGCAGGCGCGACATCGATATCGATATCGAACATCGGCTGCTGATGCCGGACGGCTCCGCGAGGCAGGTGCACCTGGTCGCGCATGCGATCGAGCAGGGCGATGGCGCGTGGGAATACCGCGGTGCGCTGATGGACGTCACCGATGCAACGCGCGTCCAGGATGCGCTGCATCAATCGCTGGCTGAACTCGCGCATGTCACGCGTGTGACAACGCTCGGCGAATTGAGCGCGTCGATCGCGCACGAAGTGAGCCAGCCGATTGCCGCCATCATGACCAATGGCGATGCGGGCCTGCGCTGGCTTGAACGCAAGGAGCCGCAATTGGGCGAAGTGCGCGATGCGCTGCACAACATGGTGCGGGACGCGCGGCGCGCGGGCGGCATTGTGCAGCGCATTCGCGCGCTCGCGAAAAAGAGCGCGCCGAACCGCGCGCCGTTCGAACTGAATGCGCTGATCGAAGAGTCGGTGGGGCTGATCCAGCGGGAAATCATGGTGAACCTGATCGTGCTCGATTTGCAACTGGCGCCGAACGGGCTGCAGATCGTCGGCGACCGCGTGCAGCTGCAGCAGGTCACGATCAATCTGATGATCAATGCGATCCAGGCGATGGCGAAGACCGTGGGCCGTCCGCGGCGGCTCGCGGTGCGTTCCGCTCGCCTCGATACAGGCCAGGTGCGGGTCGAGATCGAGGACGCGGGGCCCGGCATCGACGACGACGATTTGCAGCGCCTCTTCCAGCCTTTCTTCACGACGCGTGCCGAAGGCATGGGGATGGGGCTGTCGATTTGCCGTTCGATTGTGGAATCGCACGGCGGCAGGATCTGGGCGTTGGCGCAGCCGGGCGCCGGCGCAATGCTGTGCTTCGTGCTGCCCGGCGTCCGCCAGCGGACCATCGCCGCCCGGTAAAACCGCATACCAGGTTGGGGTAACTGGTACCAAAGTATAGGTTAGTGACACCTATACACCGGAGTAGGGAACCTTTGTACGATGGAGTGCCACGCTTTTCTCCACTACCTTTGAGTCATCGATGTGCGAGGTGCCAATACCTCGCGCCAAAGCAGGTTCGATGGACGGAGATCAGGGAGTGTGGGCATGCAGACTTCATCTTTCGCAGACGCCGGTGCGTGGTCCGCGCAGACGCCGAGATCTTACATACGCGACGAGGACGCCTGGCGATTGCCGACCGGGCCGGGTGTGGCGCACGCGGAAGATCGCGCCCGTCTGGGGCTGTCGCGCTGGAGCCTCACCGGCGCGGGCGCGACCGAGATGTCGGCCGCCACGCCTGAAGGCAGCTATACGGTGGGTGTCAGTCTGCGCTCGACCGACATCACATTTTTGCAGGACGGCAGGCTCGCGTACGAAGGACGCGTGATGCCTGGCATGTTCCAGGTCACAAGCCCTGGGCACTCGGCCCGCGCGGTGTTCCATTCGGCGTGCGACGTGCTGCATCTGTACGTGCCGCAATCGCTGCTCGACGCGTGCCACCGCGAGGTGTCGGGCGGGGGCGTCGAAAGCATGATGATCGACGACCCGGTGATCAGTCACGACCCGTGCATCGAACGGCTAGGCCAGGCGTTGCTGCTCGCTGACGAAGCGTTCACCGCGTTCGGGCGCATGTACGTGGACAGTATCAATCTCGCGCTGGTGAGCCGCCTGCTCGAGCTGCGCTCACGGGTGCCGCTGCGCCCAGTGAAGGAGCGCAAGTCGGCGCTGCCCAAATGGCGCCTGAAGCGGGCGGTCGAGTTCATCGATGCGCATCTCTCCGACACCATCGGCCTGGAAGACGTCGCAAGCGCCGCCGGTTTGACGCGCATGCATTTTGCCGCGCAGTTCAGGGTGGCGACGGGTCTGCGTCCTCATGAGTATCTGCTGCGGCGTCGTATCGAATGCGCGCAGCAGTTGCTGTCGGACGAAGACTATTCATTGCTCGACGCCGCGCAACTCGCGGGCTTCCGGTCGCAAGCCCATTTCACCACTGTGTTCAAACGGGTCGTCGGTGCGACGCCGAAACGCTGGAGGGACGCTCAACATGTTTGCTCCTGAAATCTGCCGCCCACTTGTCTGGCGCCGTCTTTGCAGGGCCGCGTTGCAGCCGCTCGCCATGCGTTTGCAGCGGTGTCTGCGCCCTTTGTTGTCTTGCGCTCCTGGTGGATTTCCGCAGGCGCGCCTCATACCGGTGCGGTGTGTCTCGCGGCCGGCGCGCAAACGGCGGTCGTCTTTCGACTGACCGCCCCGCTGATTCCACACCTACTCGGCGCCGCCGATTCCTTCGGCCGCCGCAGGGAGCATTGAAATGTCAGATGTTGCCACTTATGATGCGTGGTCCCAGACTTTGAGCTTGTTGTCGGCGCTGTCTCAAGGCACCGGTGTGGTGCGTTCGAACCGGATACGGTCCGGCGGCGGTCGCGTACCTGCGGCGTCCTGCACTGGCACCGCAAGGTTGGTGGAGCGGGTCGGCGAGCGTTTGCTCACGGTCAGCTGGAGCGACCCGACGTCATGCTGCTACCCCGATCAGCCATGGGTCGTCGCGATCGCGCGCCGCGACGGAATCTGCGCGCTGAGCGGCGCGCCGGTTTCGTACGGGGACCCGATCTTCCGGCCGCGTGCGGCAAAGCTGATGCCGACCAACGCACAGGCGATGATGCTCGCGAGCGCCGTGAATGCCGCGATGCCGCCGTCTGCGCCGGAGGGCTGGTTTTAGCGCGCGCTATTAGCGGTTAGACAAGGCGCCTATGCGAAGCCACCGTTGGATCG
Organism: Paraburkholderia sp.; assembly: GCA_036502945.1. Taxonomy (GTDB): domain Bacteria; phylum Pseudomonadota; class Gammaproteobacteria; order Burkholderiales; family Burkholderiaceae; genus Paraburkholderia. Next base: position 12,832 of record DASXXR010000412.1, read on the forward strand.
CAAAACTTGCCCATTGATCCAGCCGCCGTTCGGTCCGGCCAGAAACGAAACGACGTCCGCGATGTCCTTGGGTTCGCCGAGCCGTTCCAGCGGCGAGAGTTTCTCGAAGTTCGCAATCTGCTCAAGCGTCTTGCCCTTGAGAAAGAGCTCGGTGCCTACCGGGCCGGGCGCCACCGCATTGACCGTAATGCCGCGCCCGCGCAACTCGTTGGCGAGCACGCGGACGAGGCCCTCGACCCCCGCCTTCGAAGCGATATAGGCACCGTACGTAGGAAACGACTTGGCGAGCACGCTGCTTGAGAACGCGATGATGCGCCCGCCGCGCTCCAATGAGTTGGCTGCGTGCGCAAGCATCACGAACGCGCCGCGCAGGTTCGTTGCGATCACCCGGTCGAAGGCTTCGAGGTCGCAGTCGGCGATCTTGCCCAAAGGCATGATGCCGGCGGAATTGACGACGACATCGATTCGTCCGAACGTTTCTTTGGTTGTGTCGAAGAGGCGCGTGACGTCGTCGGCGCTGGCGATATCCGCCTTGATCGCCGCAGCGCTGCGGCCGAATTGCCGCGCGTCCGCAACCACCGCATCGGCGGCTGTCGAATGGCCTGCGTACACCGCGACAATGTCGAAACCGTCGCGCGCGAGCCGCGCCGCGACTGCGCTGCCGATTCCGCCCGATGCGCCCGTTACGACCGCGACCTGATGAGGGGTACTGGACATTTTAGTCTCCTTTGACATTGATTATCGGTTAGTGGCACTTCTAGAGAAGCACACACCGGGGCAATCACTGTAAGCCGCACGACAGCCGGCTATAGGATTGTGGCTTCGGTCTCGCCCTCGTTCGTACAACCGCCGCTTCCCGGCGCGGCCGGCAGATCTTCGCAGCGCACGCCCAGTTTGATCAGGGCCCTCGCGAAATCTGCAAGGGACGACACCGTGCCGTGCACGCTGTGATATTCGACATCGCCGATACGCGCATCCAGCACCACCAGCATGCCTGACTCCTGGGCTAACTTCAGAATGTCCATCACGACCTCTCCACCGATCGGGCGAGCCGGCGCGAGAGACGCGGCTGGCGTTGCCAACGGACACATAATGAATCTAGGCGCCGAAGGGCGCTTGCGCAATCGAAACATCCATTTCGCAAATGCCCCGCCGCGGCTTGCAACGAACCACGATGCGTACGGCTTTGCCTGAGCGCCGGACCGCATGCATGGCGTGCATGATCGTGCGAATCAGGAAGTTATGGTTCGCACGAAAAATAGTTCGACGGCGTTTCGTCCTACTGTGAGCCTGTGGGATTCGCTTGAGCGGTCTCATCGTTGCGGGGCGCGAAACGCCATTAGAGCGACGGCCGCAGAGCAGATCGGAGACGCTGTGATGTCCATTTCCTTTAGCGACGAAGCCCGCAAGGGCGCGACGCCGGTTCAGAAAATTGCGTTGGGTGCAGTTCTCGCTTGTTCGCTGATCGAGACTCCGTTCGAGCTCGAAGCGTGCTCGTGCGGAGCGCAGGTCGCCGCGCTGATTTCTTCCAAATTGCTGTTGACCATGCTGATCTTCTACGCGTGCTACCGGTCGCCAGTTGCACGCTATATCGCGCTTTTTGTGTGCGGCGTCAGCATTCTCGCAGTCGTCCCCGCGCTTCCCGCCGAGTACCAGCACTACAGACTCGCGTTCTTGCTCTCCATCACCGAATGCATGCTGAAGGCGCTCGCGATCGCCGCGCTTCTTTATCGCGGCGAGGCTGCCGCATCATGCGGGCGCTGGCAGGGTTCGTGACGCCATCATGACGCCGAGGCGGGTTGCTGCTCGATTACGCCGAACCAGCCCATGCCGCGATAGGTCTCGTAGCCGGGCGTGACTGCATAGCCGACCAGCGACCCGCCGCTCGCACGGTAGTTGCCGGTGCTCGCGGTATTGGCCGGCAGCTCGAAGCGCATCGGCTCGCGGCTCGCCTCCTTCGAGTCGGCAATCACCCGTCCGCCCGCATCGACGATCATGCAGCGGGTGCGTGCGCGTTCTTCATGGGTCAGGCGCACACTCTTGACGACCGCCGACGCCTGCTTGGCCCAATCGAAGAACACCGCGAGCACGCCGACCACCTTGCCGTCGCTCGCGCCGTTTTCGCGAACTGCCGTCGCGTAAGTCGCGACCTGTGCGCCGCCCAGGTCCTTTAGCGGATCGACGTTCGCGGTCGCATACTCGTCGCCGGAACGCGTGCGCAGCGCGGCGCCGAACCAGTCGTGCTGCGCGGCATTGACGGCGCCGGCCACCGGAAACGCCGCGGGGCGCCCGTTCGCGACAACCCGTCCTTGCAGATCGAGCACCCAGATGTCGAGATAAACCGTATAGCTGTCGAGAATGACGGACAAGCGTTTCGATGCATACGCGGCGGCGGCCTCCGAGCCGCTCATCAGGCAATCGACGATTGCGGCGTCGGTGGCCCACCAGCGCACGTCACACGAACGTTCATAGAGATTGCGATCGATCACGTCGATCATGTTGAGCGCAAGGTCGGTGAGCCGCTGGCCTTGCTGCCGCTCGAGCTCTGTCACCATCCGTTCGCTCAGGCTGTTGAGCGCCTTGCCGAGTTCGCCGGTCAGCTGCCCGATGCGGCCGGAAACGTTCTTGACCTGATTGGCGACGACGGCGAAGCCGCGGCCGGCTTCTCCTGCACGCGCTGCCTCGATCAGCGCATTGATTGCAAGATAGGTAGCCTCGCGGTTGATCAAGTCGATGTCCGAGATTTTGTCCCGGGATATCTTGCGGACTTCACTGGTCAGTTCGGCGATGACGGCGCCTTCTGATTGTTGGCGGCGTTTTTCCAGCAGGGTGGACATATTGATTGATTCCGTCGCGGGCGGTAGGCGGTTGGTTTGTCGTAGGACCGAATATTATTCGGTGTTGATGACATGCCTAAAAAAACACGTAAGCGTGACTGAATATCGCCGAATTTCAAAATTGTTTAGCAAAACGACATGCACATTTCGTGGGAAGACGTCTTTGTCATTAGGTATTCACGATTGACGGCTAGATCGATCCGGGCTGCACCGCGATGGGGCGGCGCGCGGTGCAGCCCATTGGGTGGGACGCGACCTCCGGTGGACCGGGTCGGCTCGCCATGAGATTTTCGTCGCGCTGGCGTAAGATAAGATCTGGTGTTGCAAGAGTTGAAATCGCTCTGCCTTGGTCGGGTACGAGCGGTTTTCGTCGGGCGTCCGGGTGTTTCGGATCATTATGTGCGTTTAACGCCAATCAACGATAGGGCAGATATGGACCGCTTGGAGGCAATGGAGATATTCACGCGTGTCGTGGAGGCGAATAGCTTTTCGAAGGTTTCGGAATCCCTCGAATTGCCGCGTGCGAAAGTCAGCAGAACCATCCAGGCACTGGAAGAGCATGTCGGCGTGCGGCTGCTGAACCGGTCCACGCGCCAGGTCAGTGTCACGGAAGATGGCGCGCTGTTTTATGAGCGCTGCGTCCGGATTCTCGCGGACGTGTCCGATGCGGAATCGTCGCTGTCGAACAAAAAGGAAAGTCCGACGGGGACGATTCGCGTCGATACATCGGGCACGTTGGCGCGCGCGCTGCTGCTGCCTGCGCTGGATGATTTCTACCAGAAGTACCCGCAGATCGACGTGCGGCTCGGGCTCGCGGACCGCAACATCGATCTGATCCAGGACGGCGCAGACTGCGTGATCCGCATGGGCAGGCTGGAGGAGTCGAGTCTCGTCGCGCGCCGGATCGGCAACGCGCGGATCGTGACCTGTGCAGCGCCCGCGTATCTGGATAAATACGGCACGCCGCAAACGCTGGATGAGCTCAGCGAACACCGTGCGGTCAACTATGTGTCCGCACGCACCGGCAAGACGTTTCCATTCGAATTCGAAGTCAACAACGAGATCGTCAAGGTGCAGATGAAGGGCGTGCTCGCGGTGAACGACGGCAGCGTTTATATCGGCGCTAGCGCGCTGGGGCACGGCATCATCCAGCCGTCGCGCTTCATGGTCGCGGAATTGATCGCGCAGGGTGCGCTGCGGGAAATCCTCACGGAGTTCAATAGTCCGTCCACGCCGCTTTCGATTGTCTACCCGCATCGCCGCAACCTGAGTTCGAGACTCCGGGCGTTCACCGGCTGGGTGAGCGAACTGGCCCAGAGTCATCCGGATCTGCACGAATGAACGGCGCGGGCTTGCCCCCGATGCTGGCTTCGTTCACTTGATGTGGTCGGTCGACATCCAGCCTTCGGATACGCCGATCTGCGCAATCTGCTTGGCGATCGAGTCGCCAAGCCGCTTTGCGTCCTGCGAGACGGTGTCGTGCCTGGTTTCGGATACGGCATGCACGCCGCCGCCTATCGCCGCCGACATTGCGATATTTCCGGTGGCGGCGCCGACCCCCGCCGATTCCGCGACGCCCGGCGCCTTGCCGCTGTTCGCGGTCGCGTCGAAGCGTTGCACGAGTGTCGGCACGCCGCCAGCCGGCTTGTACAGAATCTGAACCGACGTGCCTACTTCGCTCTCGCCAGCGCCCAGGCCGATCAGCGTACGGCGTCTGCGGTTGCCGGCATCGATCGTCTCGAAGTTACCCTTGATGAGCAATACGTTCTGGTCCGCGGGCGCCGGCATGTCCGAGCGGATCGCGTGCAGTCCCATCGACTGCAGCTTGTGCACGATTTCGTCCGCGACCTGCTCGCGCACCGCGACTGCGTCCGAAGATTGCTCGGCCGATGCGGAGGCGCCGGTAAAGCGCGCTTTCAGTTTCTGCGCGACGCCGCTATTGTCCAGTTTCACCTGGTCGGGCGTGCTGTCGAATGAATAGACGTAGATGGTGTCGGGACGGACCTGCGGCGCAGCCGAATACTGGCTGGCGTTCGTGACGCCGCCCGCGCATCCGGCAAGCAGCACCGAGCTGAACAGCAAAGCGACCGACGCGCGGCGAGCCGCGTTCTTACCTATGGTTTGGAGTGTAGTAAACATACCGACCTTGTCATTGACACTGGCGTGTCGCGATTAGCTCAAACGTATCGTCCGATGATTCCGGACATCACATGCGTGATACGCCTGATCTGATGTGGTTTTACAAGGCCGGCACGCGAAGCGAGTATGAGCGTCCCGATTCGCTGGCGCCATTCAGCAATTGTGTCGTGCTATGTCATGGTTGCTGCGCGAGCCCGAGGCGCGACGCCACACGGCGCGCGACTGTTTCGACCTTTAGCTTTTGCGGGATGTTTTTGCAACGAACTGCGTAGGCATGTGCAGAACCTTCTCGCTGCCGCATTTCGGACATGCCGGATGGGCGGTCGGGTGTTCTGCAAGATGTTCGGCGTGCTCGAACTTTTCTCCGCACGTCTCGCAGCGGTACTCGTAAGTCGGCATGGCAAACCTCCAGCACGGATCCTGCACGTGATCGCCGGACGCGCGGCGCGCCGCGCGCCGCGGCACCCATGGCAAGGTCAATCAATTCTAGGTCGAAATCGCGCGGTGACGAAGCATCCGCAAATGAACGCGACGATCGCTGTGCGGATCACCGGGCGGTCGACTATCCCGACGACGGGCAACGTCGCTTCGAGTTTCGTGTCGGCTGTTTCGCGCGGCGGCTCCGGTACCCGAATGCGTTTAGCTGGCGGGCGCCGTAGACGTGTCCTGGCGCGCATACTCCACGGCTTCGATCAGCACCGGCGCAATCTCCTCAACCCGGTCGCGCGTGATGCGGACTTCCACCCACTCGCGCATGGCGGATCGCCCGTACGGCTGGAACGCAAACGCACGGCCATCGTTGACCAGCCGCGCGGCCTTATCGGCCGGCAGCTTGATGCCGATGCCGCTGCCATACACGCAGAACGCGAGGTGCGAACCGACGAACGCCGCGGGGCAACCGAACATCGCGCCTTCATGGACCGACGGGTCGATGTGATGGACATGCGAGAACACTGCATTGAACAAGCCGACGTCATGCAACAGTCCGGGAGCGCTATTCATGGTGATTCTCCTCAAGCCGGCACGCTCAGGTGAAGGCGCGCACGACGCACTGGTGCATCGATCGCTCAGGCGTGGATGATTCACGGTGCTACCCGGTGGTGCGGTGCGTCAACGCAGCGGCGCGGCTGCGATGCGCATAGCAGCTTACGCCTCGCAACGGGGGGGCGACAAGCATCGCGGGGCAACGGCGCGCCGCTGCTTACGTCAAGTCATGAAGCCCTTTGTTCGTCGGTGCGCTGACCTGAAAACCGGTGAATTCGACGACCAGCCCGGCGCGCTCCGGCGTGCAGCACATCGGCCCTACGAAGTAGCTGCCGGCGACGGGAAACGTTGCCAACCGCAGCAACGGCCAGCTTGCGCCATCGGTGGAGAACTGCATGCGCAGCACGCCTTTCGCGACGCTTGCGCGCAACCAGAAGCCGTCGACGCAGGCTATCCGCGAGCCGACTGCCCAGTCGGATTGGCCGACGGTCAGCACGCTGCTCATCATCAAAACGCCATCGGTGAACTCGACGCCTGCCTTGACCCAGTTCCTTGCGTCGATGCGAACCATCAGGCCCGCTTGATCGTATAGCGATGCGAATTGTCCGTGAACATGCACTTGAGCGGAGAAGTCACCCGCCGTGCGGGCGCCGTAGCAATGCCCCGTATCGCGGATGAACCCGTAGTGCGTTTCGCGCCAGAAATCGGTGGCGTGGTCCGTCGTTACTTGCAGGCTCTCGCCGTCGCGTTTCCAGTTCGCGGGTTCGTTGAGCCATTTGCATTGCTCGAACATATGTGTCTCCTGGTTCCGGGTAGCGCAGCGTACGCGTTAGCGCGGCCGGTAGCGAGTCGGCAAAGTCCGGATAATAAGGACTTCGTCCTATGTGCGTGCTTCACTTGATCGTACGGACCAACGCAAAAAAGATGCGAAAACGAGGATGCATACCAATTGAAATATGAAGACCAGCGCATTAGGATGGGGTCCCCGCTAATGCTAAAAGCATAAAGCGGTCGCATGAATTGTCAGATCAAATAACGGTACACCGCATTGGCGAAACGCAAGCGCTGGCCGTCAAAAGTCAGGAGATATTTATGCTGAGCCCCCATGAGTTTGCGACACTCATACTGGTCAAAGACGCGCGGCAACCGGCGGATCTCGACCAGGCGGACCTGCGGACACTCCTTGACCGGCAACTCGTCGAACTCGACGAGCATGCTGCCCCGAACAGGCTTGCGCGCCTAACCGACCGTGGCCGCGCACTGCTTGCGCGGCTTCGCGCATTGCGAGGGCCTGACGAATCGGTACCGCGTGCTTCGGTTCAGGCATTGAATGCTGGCGCATAGCCGCACGATGGTTCTCAAACGCCGCGCGGGCCTGTACGGCCTGCGTGCAGGCAACTGGTTGGCGAGTGTAGTAACCCGGGCGCGATCCCCGCGTCTGGCGCTTTCAGGCCCGCTGTTAGCGGGCCTCTTTTTATGCGAGCTTGCTGGCGCATGTGGCCTGCTGGCGATCCTGCGCTTGACGGGTTACCGCTTGGGTGCGAGCGCATCGACAAGCGCTAGCGCCGTTTGCCTGAGGCGCTTCGGATCTTCATAGGCGCGTTCCATC
>DASXXR010000413.1:0-5978 GCA_036502945.1 Paraburkholderia sp.
GCGGCGTCGAATTGCCGTTCGGCGGTGTCAAGCATTCGGGCCACGGGCGCGAGAAAGGCTTTGAAGCGTTATATGGGTTCACGGTGCTGAAAACGGTCGCGATCCGCCACGGCTAGGAACAGGCGGGCGGCCCCGGACCGACGCGGATCGCCCAGGCCGGCCTGAAGCGTAAAACCACTTGGGAGACATCATGCGATTGACAGGAAAAACAGCCGTCGTCACGGGCGGCGGCTCGGGTTTCGGCGAAGGCATCGCGAAAACGTACGCGAGGGAAGGCGCGAACGTCGTGGTCAACGATCTGAACGGCACGGCGGCGGAACGCGTCGCCAGCGAAATTGCGCTCGCGGGCGGCAAGGCGATCGCGGTAGCCGGCGACGTCACACGCAGCGACGACTGGCGGCGCCTTCGCGAAGCGGCGCTGGAAGACTTCGGCAGCGTGCAGATCGTCGTCAATAACGCCGGCACCACGCACCGCAACAAGCCGGTGCTCGACGTGACCGAAAGCGAGTTCGACCGCGTCTACGCCGTCAACGTGAAGAGCATTTACTGGAGCGTGCGGGCGTTCGTCCCGTATTTCCGCGAGACAGGCGGCGGGGTATTCGTCAATGTGGCGTCGACGGCCGGCGTGCGGCCGCGCCCCGGCCTCGTCTGGTACAACGGCAGCAAGGGCGCGGTGATCGTCGCGAGCAAGGCGCTCGCCGCCGAGCTTGGACCGGACCGCATCCGCGTGAACTGCGTGAACCCGGTGATCGGTGAAACGGGACTCCTGACCGAATTCATGGGTGTCGAAGACACGCCGCAAAACCGCCAGCGTTTTCTCGCCGGGATTCCGCTCGGCCGCTTCTCGACGCCGCAGGATGTCGCCAACGCGTGCCTCTATCTCGCATCGGACGAAGCCGGCTTCATCACCGGCGTATGCCTCGAAGTTGACGGCGGGCGTTGCGTATAGCGCCGCTTCGCTATGCCTGACATGAGGCTCCGGTGGGCGGCCACGCGCACCGGACGCGTGGTTGTACTCAGTGTTTTCCCCAGCGCGACGCCCCCTTTTCAGCGCGTCAAGCGGGACTAGAATCGCCAACGGCGGCACTTCCTTTATACAAGAACGAGGAGACACGATGGCCAGTCCAGCGAATCCGCTTCATCCGTCCGGCGCGGGAGCGCCGCCCTCCACCTTCGAAGAGGCGACCTACCGCAAGGTTGCGTGGCGTCTGACGCCGCTGCTGATGCTCTGCTACGTCGTCGCCTATCTCGACCGCGTGAACGTCGGCTTCGCGAAACTGCAGATGTCCGCCGACCTGAATCTGACCGATACGGTGTACGGCTTCGGCGCCGGCATCTTCTTCATCGGCTATTTCATCTTCGAGATACCCAGCAACGTGATCCTGCACCGCGTCGGCGCGCGGATCTGGATAGCGCGGATCATGGTGTCGTGGGGCATCATTTCGATGCTCACGATGTTCGTCACGACGCCGACGATGTTCTACGTGATGCGCTTCCTGCTCGGCCTTGCCGAAGCCGGGTTCTTTCCCGGCATCATCCTGTATCTGACGTACTGGTATCCGGCACACCGGCGCGGCCGCATGACGACGTGGTTCATGACGGCGATCGCGCTGTCCGGCGTAATCGGCGGCCCGATTTCGGGCTACATTCTGAAATCGTTCGACGGCGCGAACGGCTGGCACGGCTGGCAATGGCTGTTCCTGCTCGAAGGGTTGCCGTCGGTGATCGTCGGCATCGTCGTGTTCATCGTGCTCGATGACCGGATCGCGAACGCGAAATGGCTGAGCGCCGAAGAGCGGCAGTTACTCGAGCGCAACATCGCGGCCGAAGACGCGACCAAGCAGGATCCGCCCATTGCCGCGGTGCTCTCGAGCCCGCGCGTATGGCTGATGAGCCTGATCTACTTCTCGTTTGTGATCGGCCTGTACGGCGTGAGCTTCTGGCTGCCGACGATCATCAAGGCAACCGGCGTGACCGACACGTTCTCGATCGGCCTGCTATCGGCGATTCCGTTTGCGGCCGCGGTGGTTGCGATGGTGCTGGTGTCGCGCAGCGCGGACCATCGGCGCGAACGGCGCTGGCATATCGCGCTGCCCGCATTCGCGGGCGCCATCGGACTCGTGCTGTCGATCGTCTGGGCGCACAACACGTTGCTCGCGATGGCGTCGCTGACGCTTGCGACCATGGGCATCCTGACCACGCTGCCGCTGTTCTGGAGTCTGCCGACCGCGTTCCTCGCGGGCACCGGCGCAGCGGCCGGCATTGCGATGATCAATTCGATCGGCAATCTGGCGGGCTTTCTGGGGCCGTACGCGGTGGGCTGGCTTAAGCAGGTCACCGGGGCGAACGACTCAGGCATGTACTTTCTTGCCGCGTTCATGGTGCTCGGCGGGTTGCTGGCGGTCAGTGTGCCGGCGCGGCTGGTGAACAAGTAGCGCCGTGCGGCGCAGACCGTTAAACCACATTCATCGCCAGCGCACTTTCCCGATAGTGTTCGCTGGCCTTCGCACCATCGCCGAGCTGTTCATGCAGCCGCGCCAGCGCCCGATGCGAACGGATTTTTAGCGGCTCATTGTCGGCCAGCTTCAACGCCGCCTCGAGGAACGACTGCGCCTTGCCCCACAGTTGCTGATGCAGGCACAGCCGACCCAGCGCAAACAGCAGATCGGCGTCTTCGGGGCGGTCCTTCTGCCACCCTTCGGCCTTCTGGATCAGCGGCAGCGCGTCGCCGCCGGCGGTCTCCGGGTAACGCCGCAACAGCCGCGCATCCCAGTTCTGCGCAAGCGCTTCTTCGACGATCTTGCGCGCGTCCTGCGGCCGGTTCAACGCGGTCAGCAACTCCGCGGCGACGTCGGCGAGGCGCGGCGAATGCCGCTCGGCGGGCGAAAGCGACTGCCACAGTTCGAGCAGCGCATCCGGGTTATGACGGCGGTCGCGCAACAGGTTCTCAGCGGCCAGCTGACGCAGCCGCACCGCCACCGCAGGATGAATCGCCTCGCGTTTCTCGAGCGTCCTGACGAGCTTCAGCACTTCGCTCCAGTTCTTCAACTGCTGTTGCGCGCGCAGCGCAATCTGCTGCGCATGAATCCGGCGGCCGCCCTGCGACTGCATCTCGGTCAACGCCAGCAAGGCGCCGTCCGCATCGCGGCCGTCGGCGCGCATGTCGGCGGTGGCCATCAGGCGCGCGTCCTGCCAGTCGGGCGCATCGATCTGCGCGAGCCATTCGTCGCGGCGCGCGTATTCGTGCATACGGTGCGCCGCGTTCGCCGCGATCAGGCCCGCGGCGCCCTTGTTCTCGGTATTCGTCAACGAATCGCGCGCCGCCTTTTCCGCGCGCGAGAATCGTCCTGCATACAGATTGCCGATCGCATCACGCAGCGCGGCCTGCGCTTTCGCGATGCGCGTGCGCGCGCGATACGCGGACACCCGCTGCGGCATGCGCCAGACATTGCGCACGATGCGCGTCACCGCATACAGCACGATAAACACCACGATGAGCGCGACGACAAACAGGTTCAGCGAGATATCGACGCGATACGGCGGATAGACGAGCAGCACCTGCCCGGTATCGAAGCGCCCGACTATCGCGAGCACCACCGCAATCGCGAACAGGAAAGCCAGCCACAAGAGTCCTCGAAGCGCCATGGTCAACCCCGGCTACGGTACTGATGCACGGCTTGCAGGCTCGTCTCGAGGTTCGGCACGTCGACGGCGCCTGACCCGTCGTTCACCTCCTTCACGAGTTCACGTACGGTCTGCGTGCGCTTCGACGACGCGTCGAAGTAATGCGCGAGCGCCGTATCGGCGGCACGCAGATCGGACTGCAGCGTCGACTGGTTGCGGGCGAGCAGCGCGAGCCGCGCGGACAGGAGCCGCAGCTTCAGATTCTCGCGCAGGAAATAGCCTTGATCGGGCGCGACCAGCATCGCGTCGGCATTGTCGACGCGGCGCACTTGCACAAGGCTCGTCAACTGCTGGCCGACGCCGGTCACGAAGCCGCGCCACCACACTTTCCAGCGCGGCTCGCCGGTCGCGGCGGCGACCTTTTCCGTATCGGCGGGTTCGGCTGCATGCGGCGTCGCATGGGCGATCGGCGCTTCGCCGGAGAGCGGCAACCCGTCCACCTGATCGACCGCGTTGTCGAGCTTGATAGCAAGGCCGGTAAGGTCAGTCGATGGCGCGGCCTTCAGCTTGTCGATGTCCTGCGCGATCGCCTTGCGCACCGCCATCACCTGGGGGCCGTCCGATGCCGCGAGGCGCGTATCGGCGCTTTGCAGCGCGAACAGCGCGAGCTGCGTGTTGCCGGTCAGCTGCAGCTGCTCGCTCGCGCTCGACAGCATCTGGCCGACTTCAGCCATCGTCCAGTCGTCGCGATTGCGCGCGAGGTCGGCATATTGCTGCTGCAGCGCCAGTTGCGCGTTCTGCGAATCGGCCAGCTTGCCTTCCATCTGCGACATCTGTGAATCGACCTGGCGCACGGTCCCGATCGCCTGATCGGTCTTCACGCGCAGTTCGGCGGTTTGCGCGTCGTTCGCCTGCTGGCGCTGCGTCAACTGCTGATCGAGCCGGATCACCTTGCGGTTCAACGCAATGCCGCCGACCACCGCCGCGCACACAACAACCACGAGCGCAAACCACAGCAGCGATTTACCCATACCGCGGCGCGGCACTTGCGCTTCGTAGGGCGTGAATGGAGGATTCGGCGGCAACGAAGCGGTTGCGGCCGGCTGAGGGGAAGCGTTCGTGGAGGCGTTCGAATCAGTCATGCGTGCTTGAGCCGGGTTGGTCAGTACCGGTTGAACTTCGGAAGGCGCGACTAAGGACAGCAAAGCCCGGGCGATACGCTCATCGCCCGCGCCAGACACCGTAATGCTATCAAAACCCAATCCCCGTGCGGTTTCGGCGATACGCGGATGCGGCGCGACGAATGACGCGCGTTTCAATTGCGCGATCTCGCCCGCAGTCAGATGCTCGCGCGCGAGTTCATCCAGGTTGCGCACGCCCTCGGAACTCGTGACGAGCCAGACATGCGGCTCGCCTGCGAGCAACGCGTGCACGCGCTCCCATTGACCGACCGGCGGCTCGGGCACGATGCGCCGGTACGCCGCGACGGTGTCCACCTCGGCACCCGCTTCGCGCAGCCGGTCAGCAAGCCATTCGCGGCCGCCGTCGCCGCGCACGATCAGCACGCGCCTGCCCTCGAACGCCTGCGCGCCGAGCGCTGCTTCGAGCGCCGCATAGAGCGCTTCGGAATCGAAACGCGCGCTGTCGTCGTCGGCGGCAACGGGCGGGCTGATCACATGATAGGCCGGCGCCTCGACGCCCTGCCGCGCGAGCGCCGCGACGCTGCCCGGCCCTACCACGCCGATCGGCAGCGCATGCGGCCAGATCGCATCGAAGCATGCGAACGCGCAATCGACGGCATTCGGCGACACGAACACCACCAGCGCATAGCGCGAGAGCGCGGCGAGTGCGGCGCGCAGCGGGCCTTCGTCGTCGGCGGGCGCGATGTCGATCAGCGGGAAATCGACCGCCGCGACACCGGCTGCGGCGAGTTGCGCGGCCAATGCCGCGGATTGTCCGGCCGGGCGGGTCAATATGACAGTCAGGCGCGCGGCGCCCGCGCCGGCAACGGGGGGCACCTCACGCGCAGGGATCTGCGGGCCGGCCGCCATTACGCGCCGGTCACGTTGGAGCCCGCGCTCATCAGCGAACGGACGATATCGAGCGCGCCCTGGCGCTCAAGCTGGCGCGCGACTTCACGGCCCAGGTCGAGCGCACGGTCGACCGTCGGCGCCGGCGCGGACGCCTGCGCGCTCAGCACACGCCGGCCGTCGGGCGTCGCGACGAGGCCGCGCAGATGCAGCGCGCCGTCGTGCCACGTCGCGTAAGCGGCGAGCGGCACCTCGCAACTGCCGCCCAGCGCGCGCGACACCATCCGCTCCGCCTCGACCGCAGCGGCCGTGTGTTCGTGATGC
>DASXXR010000414.1:0-6775 GCA_036502945.1 Paraburkholderia sp.
ACGGGTTGGGCGGGACATGCGGCGCAGCGGTGGCACTCATTGCAACAGGTCGCGGCCGATCACCAGCCGCTGGATGTCGCTCGTGCCTTCGTAGATCTGGCACACGCGCACGTCGCGGTAAATCCGCTCGACCGGGAAGTCGCTCAGATAACCGTAGCCGCCGTGAATCTGCAAGGCGGCCGAGCAGATGCGCTCGGCCGCTTCGGAGGCGAACAGCTTCGCCATCGCCGCTTCGGTCAGGCACGGCTGGCCCGCGTCCTTCAGCGACGCCGCGTGCCAGATCAATTGACGCGCGGCCTCGAGCTGCGTCGCCATGTCGGCGAGACGGAACTGCACCGCCTGGTGCGAGAACAGCGGCGCGCCGAAGCTCTCGCGTTCCTTTGCGTAAGTCAACGCGGCTTCGAACGCGGCGCGCGCCATGCCGACGCTTTGCGCGGCGATGCCGATGCGCCCGCCTTCAAGACCAGACAGCGCGATTCTGTAGCCTTCGCCTTCCGCGCCGATCAGGTTCGCGGCCGGTAGGCGGCATTCCTCGAACACGATCTGCGCGGTATCCGACGAATGCTGGCCGAGCTTGTCTTCGACGCGCGCGACCACATAACCGGGCGTATCGGTCGGCACGATGAAGGCGCTGATACCGCGCTTGCCAGCCGGTTTATCGGTGACGGCCATCACGATCGCGACGTTGCCGTTCTTGCCGCTCGTGATGAACTGCTTCACGCCGTTCAGCACATAAGCGGCACCGCCTTCGGTCAATTCAGCCGTGGTGCGTAACGCGGATGCATCAGAGCCTGCCTGGGGTTCGGTCAGGCAAAATGCGCCGAGCATCTCGCCGCGCGCGAGCGGTGTCAGCCAGTCGCGTTTCTGCGAGTCGTTGCCGTAGGTCAGCAGGATGCTGCATACCGGGCAGTTGTTGACGGAGATTGCGGTCGACGTGCCGCCGTCGCCCGCGGCGATTTCTTCGAGAATCAGCGCGAGCGCCAGCGCGTCGAGCCCGGCGCCCCCGTACGCCTCGGGCACGAGCACGCCGTACGCACCAAGTTCGGCAAGCTGTCGATGCACCTGCGCCGGGAACGTGCGGTCGCGGTCCCATTGCGCGGCGTACGGCGTTACCGCGTCGCGCACGAAAGTGCGCACCGCGTCGCGGATCATCAGGTGATCCTGATCAAGCACCATCGGGGCGTCTCCTTATCATGGTCCTCACCCGTGCTCATGGCGCTTACATGAGCTCGATACCCATCGCCGTTGCTTCGCCGCCGCCGATGCACAAGCTCGCGACGCCGCGCTTCAACCCGCGCTGCTTCAAGGCGCCGAGCAGCGTGACGACAATGCGCGCGCCCGAAGCACCGATCGGATGGCCCAGCGCGCACGCGCCGCCGTTCACGTTGACCTTGTCGTGCGGCAGGTCGTGTTCCTTCATCGCGGCCATCGTGACGACAGCGAACGCTTCGTTGATCTCGTACAGATCGACCTCGCCCGCGCGCCAGCCGTTCTTCTCAAACAGCTTGCGCAGCGCGCCGACCGGCGCTGTTGTGAACTTCGCCGGCTCCTGCGCAAAGGTCGAATGACCGACGACGCGCGCCAGCGGCGTCACCCCGAGCCGCCGCGCTGTCGATTCGCGCATCATCACGAGCGCTGCCGCGCCGTCCGAAATCGACGACGAGTTCGCCGCCGTCACGGTGCCCGTCTTGCTGAACGCGGGCTTTAACGTCGGAATTTTGTCGAGGTCCGCCTTGAACGGCTGTTCGTCGCGCGCGACGCTCACGTCGCCCTTACGGCTTTCGACCTTCACCGGCGCGATCTCCCATGCGAACGAACCGTCTTCGTTCGCACGCTTCGCGCGCTTTAACGATTCGATAGCGAAGGCATCCTGCGCGTCGCGCGTGAAATCGAACGATGTCGCGCATTCGTCGGCGAACGCGCCCATCAGCCGGCCTTTGTCGTACGCATCTTCGAGGCCGTCGTAGAACATATGGTCGAGCACCTGGCCGTGGCCCATGCGCATGCCGGCGCGCGCCTTCGGCAGCAGATACGGCGCGTTCGTCATGCTCTCCATGCCGCCCGCCACCATGACTTCCGCCGAGCCCGCGGCCAGCATGTCGTGCGCGAACATGGCGGCACGCATGCCGGAGCCGCACATCTTGTTGACCGTCGTGCAGCCGGTGGACAGCCGCAAGCCCGCGCCGAGCGCGGCCTGCCGTGCGGGCGCCTGGCCGAGGCCCGCGGGCAGCACGCAACCCACCACGGCTTCGTCGATTTGCTCCGGGTTCAAGCCGGCGCGCCGCACCGCAGCCTCGATCGCGACTGCACCGAGTTGCGGCGCGCTGAGGGATGCGAAGTCGCCCTGAAACGCCGCCATCGGCGTGCGGGCGGCGGAAACGATCACGATGGAATCTGATGTCTCACTCATGTTTGAGCTCCTTGATGACACCCCGGACGACAGCGGACACGTCGTTAAGCCGCGCGGCGTCCGCCGCGACCACGTCGTTGTCCGCTTCATGCGCGCGGCTGGCCGAGACGGCCGCCACGCAGTTTGTGTAGATTGCGTCGAGCGCGCCGGATTCGCCGATCGTCATGCCGAGGTCGCGCACGCGTCCATCGTGAACGCCGTACGCCCAGCCGTGTATGGTCAGGTCCTGGCCGCGCGCCCATGCATCGTTGACGATGGTCGTGCGGCACACGTTGACAACCTGCTCGATCGCGTTCAGCTCGACGAGCCGCCGATGCCGCGCTTCGCCGAGTGGCCACTGCTCGAGCAGCGCCGCGTGTTTCGCGCGTACGTCCTGCACATGATGCAGCCAGTTGTCGGCGAGGCCGATGCGCCGCCCGTGCAGCGCGGCGCCGACACCCGAGCAGCCGTAGTGGCCGACCACGATGATGTGCTTGACCTTCAGCAGATCGACGGCGAACTGGATCACGGACAGACAGTTCAGATCGCTATGCACGACGACATTCGCGATGTTCCTGTGCACGAACACTTCACCCGGCGGCAGGCCGATGATCTGGTTCGCGGGCACGCGCGAGTCGGAACAGCCGATCCATAAGTACTCGGGCGTCTGCTGATCTGCGAGGCGCGAGAAGTAATCCGGATCTTCCGACAGCTTGCGTTTGACCCACGCATCGTTGTTTTCGAACAGATGCGCGAGCGGGTGAGCGGTGGAGGGTGTGTTCGTGTTCATGGTCGGTTGAAGCCGTGGTTGGGACCGGCGCGCCGGTCTTTGGTGTGATGTCCGTTGTGCCGGTCGTGTCTGCAGCGCTTGACGGGCGATGGCGGTCGGGAGCGGTGCGCAGCGTGCTTCATGCTGCGCGCGCGGCCGGCGCGGTCGCGAGTGTGGGTTTGTCGATGCCGCTCGGGAAACGTTCCGGATAGCGGATGCAAAAGCGCATGCTACGCTCGTACGGATAGAAGTCGGGTAACTCGCCTTTGAGCAGATGATCCTTGTGCCGCTGCCACAGCGCAGGGTCGAAAAAATCGGGGTGATGCTTGATGAAAGACCGCCGCACGCGCGGGTCGCCGAGCAGGAACGTGCCGTAGGTCTCCGGAAAGATGTCGTGCGGTCCGACCGCATACCACGGCTCGTCCGACATTTCGTCTTCTTCATTGCGCGGCGGCGGCACCGTGCGCACGTTGCAATCGGTCAGATACTCGATCTCGTCGTAGTCGTAGAAAACGATGCGGCCGTGGCGCGTCACGCCGAAGTTCTTATACAGCATGTCGCCGGGAAAAATGTTCGCCTGCATCAATTCCTTCACCGCGTCACCATACTCCTTGATGCCGTGATCGATATCGTCGTCGCTGCCGTTTTGCAGGAACAGATTGAGCGGCACCATTCGACGCTCGATGTACAGATGCTCGATGACGAGATTGTCGCCTTCATATTCGAGCATCGACGGCACTTCCTTTCGCAGTTCGCGAAGCAGTGCATCGTCGATGCGGGCGAGCGGCAGCGCGACGCTCGAATATTCGAGCGTGTCCGCCATCCGGCCGAGGCGGTCGTGGCGTTTGACGAGCTGATATTTTCCCTCGACCTGCGCGCGCGTGGTGTCCTTCGGTGGCGGAAAGCGGTCTTTGATCAGCTTGAACACGTAAGGAAACGACGGCAGCGTGAACACCAGCATCACGAGCCCTTTGATACCGGGCGCGACGATGAACGGGTCGCTCGAATGCGACAGATGATGCAGCAGGTCGCGATAGAACAGATTCTTGCCCTGCTTCTGCAAACCGACCGACGTGTAGATTTCCGCCTTGAGTTTGCCGGGCATGATTGTGCCGAGAAACTCCACATACGCGGACGGCACTTCCATATCCACAAGAAAGTATGAATGCGAAAAGCTGAAGATGATCAGCAGCTGCTCGCGCTTGAGCAGCACGGTGTCGAGTGCGAGCAAGCCGGGTTTGACGTAGTGGATCGGCACCGCGAACGGCAGCAGTAGATCGCCGTTGATGATCCGCCCGACGATGTAGGCTGCCTTGTTCCGGAAGAACAGCGACGACAGCACATGGATCTGGAAGTTGGGTGCTTCGACGAATGCACCGAACGCATCGTGAATGGCCTGCAGCACGCAACCGATGTCGCGCGTCAGGTCCTCGAATGGCGGGTTCAACTGGAAATTCGTGACGATGCGCTCAAGCGTCGCCGCGAGGCCGTCCTTGCCGGGGTAATACGCGCGATACGTCGGCTTCGCCGCGGGTTCGTCGTTTTCGATGTATTCCGTCGAGATCGCCGGACGCACGAAGATGAAGTCGTTATTGAAATACGAGCGGTGCAGGATCTTGCAGCACACGGAATTGAAGAACGTCTCCGCGCATTCGGGCTGCCGGTGCGCGGTCAGCAAACCAATGTAGTGCAGCTTGATTTGCTGCCAGACATCGTTGTCGATGTTCTCCGCGTCGTATTCGTCTTCGAGCAGCTCGACGCATTCCTGCACGCGGTCGTCATAGGAAGTAATGCGTTCGCGTGCGAGCCTTTGTATTGCATGCCAGTCGGCGGACTCGAACAGATGCCTCGCGCGGATCGCCGCATCGCGGAACACCCGGTAGTGGCGGTCGAAACCCTCGAGCATCGTCTGCGCGACGTCGAAGCCGATCTGCGACGACAGCAGCTTAGGAAAGTGATTCATGTCGACCGTTCTCCGCAAGCGCGCTTGCGTCGACCGCTCGCGCTTCACGTTCGGCTTTGTGATCGCCGTGATCGCTGCGATCGAGCAGCGCGCGCGCCTGTGCTTCGTATTGCGCGAGGTCTTCGAGCGTCGCGTTCAGATCTTCGCGCTGACGCTCCAGCACCTCGCGATGCTGCATCACCGTTGCAAGGAAGGCGTGCAATTGCGGCACCGTGTCGGTCGGCGAGTCGTACAGGTCCAGCAGATTGCGGATCTCGGACAGCGTAAAGCCGAGCCGCTTGCCGCGCAGCGTCAGCTTGAGCCGCGTGCGGTCGCGCCCGGAGTAGACGCGCCGCAGGCCGCCGGATCCTTCGCGGCTCGGCGCGAGCAACCCCTGGTCTTCGTAGAAGCGGATCGCGCGCGGCGTTACACCGAATTCGCGTGCGAGTTCCGTGATCGTGTATTGCGTGTTCATCGGTGCATCCCGGTTTGCATCCCACTTGCGGTCCGGCTCGCGGGCACGAAGGCGAATTGGGCGATAGAATCGACGTTTACGTTATCGTCAACTTGGATAAAGCGCAACCACGCCGCATGGAACGACCGTGCAATGCGGTTTGCCGGAGGACGTTTCTGCGATGAATGCACTCGAACATCAGCTCGACTACCCGTTTGCCGACACGCTGCCCGAACCGGGCTCCGCTCACGAGGTCGCGCCCGGCGTGTTCTGGGTACGCATGCCGTTGCCGTTCGCGCTTGACCATATCAATTTGTGGCTGCTGCGCGATGAAATCGATGGGCAAGCGGGATGGACGGTGGTCGATTGCGGCATTGCGTCCGACACGATCAAGGCGAACTGGGAGCGTGTGTTCGATACGGTGCTGGACGGCCTGCCGGTGCTGCGCGTGATCGTCACGCACTGCCATCCGGATCATCTGGGGCTCGCGCACTGGCTGTGCGAAGGCGGCGACCGGCAACGCTGGAGCGTGCGGCTGTGGATGTCGCTTGGCGAGTACATGCTCGGCCGCGTGATGGCGGCCGGCGATGGGTCGAATGCTGGCGGCGAGGGCGCCGCGCGCCACTTCGGGCGCCATGGGCTTATGGATCAGGAGTCGCTCGATCAGTTGCGCAACCGCAAGAGCTATTACTCGAGCCTCGTGCCCGCCATGCCCGGTCAATACCGGCGCATGCGCGAAGGCGATGAGATTGCGGTTGGCGGCAGGACGTGGCGCGTTGTGACGGGCTTCGGCCATTCACCGGAGCACTGCGCGTTGCATTGCGAGGATGCGGGCGTTTTGATTTCCGGCGACATGGTGCTGCCGCGCATCTCGACGAACGTCTCCGTGTTCGACATCGAGCCGGAGGGCAATCCGCTCGCGCTTTATTTGTGGGCGCTCGGACGCTACGAGCCGATGGCTGCCGATACCCTGGTGTTGCCGTCGCATGGCAAGCCGTTTCGAGGTCTACGCACGCGTATTGCCCAATTGCGTGACCATCACGATGCACGGCTCGCCGAGGTGCGCGCGGCTTGCGCCGAGACGCCGTGCAGCGCCGCGGATATCGTGCCGCTAATGTTCAAGCGCAAGCTCGATATTCACCAACTGACGTTCGCGATGGGCGAAGCGCTGGCGCACCTGCATATGCTCTGGCTCGCGGGCGAATTGCGGCGCACGCAGGA
>DASXXR010000415.1:0-16397 GCA_036502945.1 Paraburkholderia sp.
CTCTTCGTCGGCCAGCAGTTGCAAACCATCGGTCCGACGCGCGTCTTTGTGCCCACACAATTGTTCAAGGTCGTCTATGTGACGTCGCAGCGGCTCGCGTTCGCGATCGTCGTGGACAATGTCGCGACTAACCGCTACACCATCGAGACCGTCCACGAGCTCGAAGCGGCCAGCGGAATCCGCTTTCCGGGGATTCCGGAAAACCTGAAGGATCGGCGCCCGGGAGGACTGAATGGTGTTTAACGCTTACTCGAACGACATCGACGTGCTCAATATTCAAGGCGACGCGCTGACCGTGACGAACGGTACCGCGCGTGTGGTGATCAGTGGCACGCTGGCGCTGACGAAGGACAAGCGCGGCTTGCAAGCGGCGCTGGCACTCAAGCATTCGCTGGATAGCATCGTGGGGGCGCTACAGGCTCAGGCTAACCTTCCGGAGCGGATCGACGATGAACCGGATGCAAAGCCCGGCGTCGTCGACAATCCGTTTTAAACGAACCGGGCAGCCGGCCTTTGCGCGTCACGCGTTCTCGTTCGCGCCGCCATGGGCAGTGCGACGAGCCTGCCTAGCGCGCGAGGCGCACGAGCCGCACACTATGCCATGCGGTCAACGCAACCGCGATCCAGATGGGCACGTACGTCGCGAACTGCTGCGCGGACAGCGACTCCCCGAGCAACGTGACCGACACCAGCACCAGCAGCACCGGTTCCACATAGCCGAGAATGCCGAACAGCGCCATCGGCAGGAGTCGGCTCGCCTTCAGATACGACGCAAGCGCGACGGTGCTCAACGCGCCCAGGCCCGGCAGCCATAGACACCACATATCCACACGCCCGGCCAGCAACGTCAACGACCCACCGGTCGCAACCATCACGGCCGCGACCGGAAACAGCAGCATCATTTCAACCGCGAAAGCCGTTAGTGAGTCGGCGTTGATCTTGCGGCGCAACACGAAGTACGGCGGATAACCCAGCGCGACGAGCACCGTCGGCCATGCGAATGCGCCGGTAAACCACAACTCGTGCGCAACACCGAGCGCCGCGCATCCGACGGCAACCCATTGCAGCGGATCAAGCCGCTCGCGGTAGTAAAAGCGTCCTGTCAGCACCATGGTCAGAGGCAGCAGAAAATAGCCGAGCGACACTTCCAGCAGGCGCCCATGCAGCGGCGCCCACAGAAACACCCAAAGCTGCGTGCCGAGCAGCGCGGCGCTGACAACCAACGCAAGCGCTATCCATGGCTCTTTCAGCGCACGGGTGGCAAGCATCCGCAGTTGCGGTATCCGCGAGCGCAGGGCGATCAGTATCAGCGCACCCGGCGCGGTCCACAGCACGCGCCACGCGAAAATGTCGAGGCCGCCAAGCGGCGCCAGCAGTTTCACATACACGGACAACAAGGCGAACAGCGCGGACGCGCAGACTGACAATGCGATGCCGCGCCCGGGTTGATACGCGTTCATCGATGACGGTTCCGATCCGGAAGATGGCGTGTGACGCAGCGGCAAGCCCACGCCTTAGGCGCGGATCGATGTGCCGCGTCCATTTTGTTGTTCATGCAAGCGGTTGTTTTGCGCAGCGAGCGAAAAGCTTCAACCGCGGCATTCTAGACGGCTTGCGCGCGCACCGCACGTCATTGTCCATACAAACGCATGCGTGCAGATCGCCGCTCAATGGAGTAGAAAGTAACTTCGCTGCTTTCCTGGCCGATCCGCTTCGGGACACATCCCCGTAACCGGCAAGCGCGATTCTTGCTTGACAAGGCGTCTTGTAACGGCCGCAGACGCTAGCCATTTCGCCTCCGGATGCATCCTTTACGCGCGTTCAACCCTTCGCGCATCGCAAGCATCCGCATCACAGCAAGCCGTCATTCGAACTCGACAACATGGAGCAAACATGACCCAGCCAGCCGTGTCGCACGACGTGTCGCCGGATTTCGTCGCAGCCGTTCGCGCCGGTCTGACGCACGCACCGCAAAAGGAACTGCCGTCGAAGTATCTGTACGACGAGGTGGGCTCCGCGCTCTTCGAAGTGATCACTGCATTGCCCGAATACGGCGTCACGCGAGCCGAAGAGCGTTTGCTGGCACGACACGCGGCCGATATCGTCGCGCAGCTGCCGCATAACGCGATCGTCGCGGAACTCGGCAGCGGCAGCGGCCGCAAAACCCGGCGCATTCTGGAAGCACTATGTAAGAAACGCCCCACTTCTTACTGCCCGATTGAAATTTCGCGTACCGCTTTGCAGTTATGTCGTCGTGAACTCGGCGATATCGAGCGCATTTCGATTGTCGGCTACGAGCGCGACTACCTGGCGGGGCTCGCTGAAGTCAGCAAACAGCGCGCACGCGACGAACCGCTGCTCGTGCTGTTTCTCGGCAGCACGATCGGCAATTTCGGGCGGCTCGCTGCGACGCGCTTTCTACGCGAGATCCGCAACATGCTCACGCCCGGCGACGCGCTGCTGCTCGGCACCGACCTCGAAAAGCCGGTGCCCGTGCTGATCTCGGCGTACGCCGATCCGATCGGCGTCACCGCGGCATTCAATCTGAACCTGCTCGCGCGCATCAATCGCGAACTGGGCGGCACGTTCCCGCTCGACGCGTTTGAACACGTCGCGCGTTTCAATCCGGACGCGCGCAGCGTCGAAATGCATTTGCGCGCAAAGCACCGCGTCAGCGCGCAAGTGCGTGCGGCGCAACTGACCGTGACGCTCGAAGAAGGCGAAACGATCTGGACCGAGAGCAGCCATAAGTATCGTGTCGATGAACTCGACGCGATCGCCGACGACGCCGGCTTCGCGTGCCAGCATCAGTGGGTCGAGCAGGACTGGGGCTTCGCGGAGAGTCTGCTCGTTGCACGTTGACGCACGTGCGGCGGGCCACGCCATTCGTCGTGTCCGCCGCTGTCCGCGGCTTCTCGCGCCGCGCGCTGCGTTTCAATGCTGCTCGAAACGCTCGTAGCGCTTTTCGATGAACCGCTCTTCGCCGCTCACTTCGGTGACACGCGCCGCGGGCGGGCCGTGACGCAGCCATGAAAGCATTTTGTCGACCTGGTTGGCTGGCCCTTGAAGCATCGCCTCGACGGAGCCGTCTTCAAGGTTCGCCACCCATCCTTTGATACCGAGCGCATGCGCCTGGCGCACCGTGGCGTGGCGAAAGCCCACGCCCTGAACGACACCCCTGACGCGCACGTAGTAAGTTTCGATTCGCGAATCGAGATCCGTGCCGGTCATGCCCTCATCTCCTTCCTGACAGTCTTTCAAGCGGGCATTCTAGTCGCGTCGCGGCAGGATTGCTCGGACATCTCGATGGGCAGCTCGATAGGCAGGCGCGACATGCCGCGCGCCGCGCACGTACAATCCGACCACTGTCACGCGGGGATATAACCAGGAATGACCGATCAGAATCGCGATCTCGTGCTCGTCACCGGAGCGTCCGGCTTCGTCGGCTCGGCGGTGGCGCGCATTGCGCAGCAAAAAGGTTTTGCGGTGCGCGTGCTGGTGCGCGCCACCAGCACGCGCCGCAACATCGAGGCGCTCGATGCGGAAGTCGCCGTCGGCGATATGCGCGACGAGGCGTCGATGCGCGCCGCGCTGCACGGCGTGCGCTATCTGCTGCACGTCGCCGCAGACTACCGGCTGTGGGCGCCCGATCCGACCGAAATCGAACGCGCGAACCTCGAAGGCACCGAGACGACGATGCGCGCCGCGTTGCGGGAAGGCGTCGAGCGCATCGTGTACACAAGCAGTGTCGCCACGTTGAAGGTGACGGATTCCGGCGCGTCCGTCGACGAAACCGCGCCGATGACCGCGCAGCAGGCAATCGGCGTCTATAAGCGCAGCAAGGTGCTTGCGGAACGCGCGGTCGAACGGATGATCGCGAACGACGGCTTGCCCGCCGTGATCGTCAATCCGTCGACGCCGATCGGCCCGCGCGATGTGAAACCCACCCCGACCGGCCGCATCATCGTCGAGGCGGCGCTCGGCAAATTGCCGGCGTTCGTCGATACGGGGCTCAACCTCGTGCACGTCGACGATGTGGCGGCAGGGCACTTCCTTGCGCTCGAACGCGGCAAGATCGGCGAACGCTACATTCTCGGCGGCGAGAATCTGCCGCTGCAGGCGATGCTCGCGGACATCGCCGCGCTGACGGGCCGCAAGCCGCCCACCCTCAGCCTGCCGCGCTGGCCGCTCTACCCGCTCGCGATCGGCGCCGAAGCGGTCGCGAAGTTTACGAAGCGCCAGCCGTTCGTCACCGTCGACGCGCTGAGGATGTCGAAGAACAAGATGTATTTTTCGTCGGCGAAAGCGGCGCGCGAGCTCGGCTATCGCGCGCGGCCCTACCGCGAGGGGCTGAAAGATGCACTCGACTGGTTTCGCGACGAGGGTTATCTGAAGGCCTGACGGCGTTGCCCCGCTGCTGACTGCATTTTGTTACAACGTCAGCCGGCGCGGCGCGGGTCAAAGGGCCCGCGCAACGGGTAAAATCGCGGGTCTTACCAGAGAACCCTCGCATGAACCTTCAGGAACAGATCGGCGCACTCGAAACGAGCGTCGATCATCTCATTCAGGCGGTCGCGACTTCGGCCGTCGCCTCGCCGCCGGCCGAAACCGAAGCCGTCATCGACGATCACGCGCCATCCACTGCGCGGAACGACGCACCGCTAACCCAAGACGCCGCGGCGTCGGGCGAAAAGCCGTCGCTGCACATCGAGCGGCCGAGCCAGAACGAAATCGCCATGTCGATCGGCGGGCAGACGGTCTCGCTGCATCCGGTTCAACTCGGTCAGCTGATCGAGGAACTGTCGAATGCGCGTGCATCGATGCAGCCGGAGGCGCCGGCGAATCTGCCAGCCGGCTGGCGCTTCGTATCGACGAAGAATCCGGCCATGGCGGTGCAGAAACAATCGAACGGCGACCGCCTTCTTGTCATGCGCCACACCGGCCACGGCTGGGTGCCGTTCACGTTTTCGCCGGATATGATCGTGCAGATGTACATGATGCTGACTAAGGGGTAGACAGGCGCCGGCGTTGTGCAAGCGCAGCGTCAGCGGGACATCGGCAGCAACACATTTGGAAGGCTGATCGCCTGTGGCAGCGGCTCGGCGCTTCCCGGCATATCGGACGCGCCACCCGGCCAGACTACCGGTCCGATGCATACCGCCGTCCAGCGCATATCGCACGCGCCCGGTCGCACGGACTGCCAAGACGCCACTGCGGCATTCTGCGATTCGACAACCGGCACAAAGGCCTTGACCCGCAGCCCGACCATCTCCGCATAAGCCTGCGATCCGCCGTAGCTTTTCAGCGCGAGGTTCAGGTTGCCGCCTGCGGATTTCATGTACCCGTACAGGATCGCCGACCCGACCTCGATATTGGTGTCGGGCTCCGTCAGGTCTTTGACGTCTTTCAGCAGCGGCCGATGTGCGCTCGGCACGACCTGCATCAGCCCGGTCGCGCCGTTCTTGCCCTTGGCCTTTTCCTTGAAGCGCGATTCGATGGAGATAATCGCCAGCAGCAGCGCTGGCGGCAGCGCATATTTCTCCGACGCGGAGCGTACCGCGTTGGATATTTGTACGGCCTTTTCCTTCGCGAGACCGAACTTCTGCGTGAGATAGTCGGAGACGCGGTCGTTGCTCTGGTCGTCGGCGAGCGCCCCTTGCATCGAGCCTAACGAAAACATGATCAGGCAGAGCAGGCGGCGCATTGTCGGGCCCGGCCTAGCGTTCCTGCACCGGCGCCTGGACGCGGGCCTTCCACTGCCCGCCCTTGCCGCGCCAGTAACGCACCGCCGAAGCAAACGTCGCGCCCACATAAAACAGCGCGACGAGCGGCAGGAACGGCGCCCACAGCGGCGAGCGGCCATAGTAGCGCAGCATCGGCGCGTACGCGCAGCACATCGCGGCCCACGCCAGCCATGCTGGCCAGCCTGTCGGACCCAGCACCAGCGCCGCGACGGGCGGAATCAGATAGATGATCGTCATGCCGGCGAGCGTGCCCGCGAGCAGCCAGGCCGAGTAATGCAGTTGCGTGAACGCGGTGCGCGCGATCATGTTCCAGATTTCGCGCCAGTCGTTGTAGGGCCGCAGCGACACGCTGCGCGCCGCCACGTCGAGCCGGATCGGATGGCGTCCCGCGCCGCGATGCTTGATGCGTGCGGCGAGGCTGCAATCGTCGATCAGTTCCGCACGGATCGACTCGATGCCGCCCGCTTCTTCGAGCGCGGTGCGCCGTACCAGCATGCAACCGCCCGCCGCCGCCGCCGTGCGGTTATGCGGGTTGTTCACCCATGCGAACGGGTACAGCTTCGCGAAGAAGAAGACGAACGCCGGAATCAGCGCCTTTTCCCAGAACGAATCGCAGCGCAGTCGCACCATCAGCGAGACGAGATCGCGCTTTTCCGCGTCGGCGCGCGCGACGAGTTGCGTGACGGCGTCGGCGGGATGGCCGATGTCCGCATCGGTCAGCAGCAGGTAGTCGGACGGCAGGCCGAGCGAGCGGACCGCTTCGATTCCCTGCGCCTGCGCCCACACCTTGCCCGACCAGCCCGCCGGCAGCGGTTTCGCGCCGATCACGGTCAGGCGGTCCGGGCACTTGAGCTGTAGCGCGGCGGCACGGGCAGCGTCCGCGGTGCCGTCGGTGCTGTGATCGTCGACGACAATCACATGAAACGCGCCCGCATAGTCTTGCGCGAGCAGCGACGTAACGGCCTGCGCAATCACGTCGGCCTCATTGCGCGCCGGCACGACAGCAGCGACGCCCGGCCACGCTGCGCGCTCCTGCGGCGCGAGCGGCGCGGCGGGACGCGCGCGCCAGAAACCGCCGCGCGCGAAGAGCAATGCACACCAGATCAGCAACGACAGGCACGCCAGCAGAAACAACACCGCGGCGCTCATGCGTCGCCCTCGGACGAGCGCATGTACGCGTGCGCACCGCCGATAGTGTCAAGCACCGCCTTCGGCTGAGGCGCGATTGCAACAGGACAATCTTCGTAGCGGTGGACTTCCATCCAGCGAGCCTCTAGATTCCACATTCAGTCATGCGGCTGTAACAGTTGCCGCGGGCCATATAGTTTAAAGGTTTCCTTGACTGCAGCGCAGCGAGTCATTTTTGCCACGCCTGACCGCGCGCCCAGCACGCACCAAAAGCAAACGGGCCGGGTTAGCGTTAGAATGCGCGTTTGGTCTTTAAGCACTGGCATTTTGTCGGTTTTAAGACGTTAATTAATATATGGACGCGGCGACCAAGTCGTTTTTACCGGTTTGGTCGTCAAACTGCGTCCGTCGGAGTTCGCCAGCCTATGCGAGTCATCCTTGCTCAACCCCGCGGCTTTTGTGCGGGTGTTGTACGCGCAATCGAAATCGTCGACCGCGCGTTGCAGCAACACGGCGCCCCTGTGTACGTGCGCCACGAAATCGTCCACAACAGGCACGTGGTCGATAATTTGCGCAGAAAAGGGGCGCGCTTCGTCGAAGAGCTCGATGAAGTGCCCGAAGGCGCCGTGGCCATTTTCAGCGCGCACGGCGTCGCGCAAAGCGTCGAACGCGACGCGGAACAGCGCGGCCTCGACGTGCTCGATGCCACCTGCCCGCTCGTCACGAAGGTTCACGTGCAAGGCCGCCAGTACGTCGCGGCGGGACGTTTACTGATCCTGATCGGCCACGCGGGGCATCCGGAGGTTGAAGGGACGATCGGCCAGATTCCGGGTAAGGTGTTGCTCGTGCAAAGTGAAGCCGAGGTCTCCAAGCTGGACATTCCGATCGATACGCCGCTCGCTTACGTGACGCAAACCACGCTGTCGGTCGACGATACGCGCGGCATCATCGACGCGTTGATGAACCGCTTCACCGACATCATCGGCCCGGACACGCGCGACATCTGCTACGCCACGCAAAACCGGCAGGCAGCCGTTCGCGAACTGAGCACGCAAGTCGACGTCTTGCTGGTGGTGGGCGCAACGAATAGTTCGAACTCGAACCGGCTGCGCGAGATCGGCAGTGAAACCGGGGTGGCGAGCTACCTCGTCGCCGACGGTTCGGAAGTGAAGTCGGAGTGGTTCGCGAACGCGGACACCGTCGGCATCACGGCAGGCGCATCGGCGCCGGAAGAAATGGTGGAAAACGTTATCGATGCGCTCCGCGCATTGGGCCCCGTCGACGTCTCGGCGATGACGGGCCGTGAAGAGAAAGTTGAATTCAAGTTGCCGTTGAAGCTGACGCAACCACTCGCTGCACGCGAAGTTTAAGGAGAACCGTCTTGTCTATTCCGTTGTTACAGAAAGTTCGGGTCGGCGCCTACATCATGCGCCAGCACCTGTCGGGGAATAAACGCTATCCGCTCGCACTGATGCTCGAACCGCTCTTTCGCTGCAACCTGGCCTGCAACGGCTGCGGCAAGATCGACTACCCGGATCCGATTCTGAACCAACGGTTGTCTTTGGCGGAATGTCTCGAAGCAGTCGACGAATGCGGCGCACCCGTCGTGTCGATCGCTGGTGGCGAGCCGCTGCTGCACAAGGAAATGCCGCAGGTCGTGAAGGGCATCATCGCGCGCAAAAAGTTCGTGTATCTCTGCACGAACGCGCTGCTGATGGAAAAGAAGATGGACGACTACGAGCCGAACCCGTACTTCGTCTGGTCGGTGCACCTCGACGGCGACCAGACGATGCACGATCACTCGGTTTCGCAAGAGGGCGTGTACGACAAGGCCGTCGCCGCGATCCGCGAGGCAAAGCGCCGCGGCTTCCGCGTCAACATCAACTGCACGCTCTTCAACGACGCCGTGCCGGAGCGCGTCGCTGCGTTCTTCGACACGCTCGGGCCGATGGGTGTCGACGGCATCACCGTGTCGCCGGGCTATGCGTATGAGCGCGCGCCGGATCAGCAGCACTTCCTGAATCGCGACAAGACCAAGCACCTGTTCCGCGAAATCTTCAAGCGCGGCGACAATGGCAAGAACTGGTCGTTCAGCCAGTCGGCGATGTTCCTCGATTTCCTCGCCGGCAATCAGACGTATCACTGCACGCCGTGGGGCAACCCGGCGCGCACGGTGTTCGGCTGGCAACGTCCGTGCTATCTGGTCGGCGAAGGCTATGTGAAGACCTTCAAGGAACTGATGGAAACGACCGATTGGGACGCCTACGGCACCGGCAATTACGAAAAGTGTGCGGACTGCATGGTGCACAGCGGCTTCGAGGCGACCGCCGTGATGGATACGGTCGCGCATCCGCTGAAGGCGCTGAAGGTTAGCCTGAAAGGCCCGAAGACGACCGGTGCGTTCGCAAAGGACATTCCGCTCGATAAGCAGCGTCCCGCCGAGTACGTGTTCTCGCGTCACGTCGAGATCAAGATCGAAGAGATCGGCCGTACTGCGGGCAAGGGCAAGAAGGTGGAAACGGCTGCAGCGGTGAACTAACGGTGAACCAAGCGCAGCGTCGTTCTCGCGACGCTCGCAAAATGAAAGAGCGCAGCGGCGAAAGCCGTTGCGCTCTTTTACCTTGTCTCTTTCCTGAGCGTGTTCGGGTCAGCCCGCGCTGCGCGCATTGTGCGCAGTCAGGAACTTGATCAGGCCGTCGATTCCGCCTTTGGACAACTGCTCCTGGAACTGCGTCTGATACACCTGGATGAGCCATGCGCCCATCATGTTGATGTCGTAGATTTTCCAGCCGTTCGCGGTTCGCTCCAGCCGGTAGTCGATCGAATCGTCGCCGCCGTTGCTGAGCACATGCGATTGCACCACCGCATCCTTTGCACCGCTCGGCACGTTGGCAGGCAGGAAGTGGAATTTCACGTCCTGAGTGCGCAGTTGCGACAGCGATGCAGCATAGGTGCGCACGAGCAGCAGCTGGAACTGCTCATACAACTGCTTTTGCTGGTCGGGTGTAGCCGTCGCCCATGCTTTGCCCACGGCGATGCGCGTTGTACGCTGAAAGTTGGTGGACGGCACGAAGCGGGTCTCGACCACCTGGGTGATCTTCTTCATGTCGCCGCCGCGCGCCTCTGGGTCGGCCTTCATTGCTTCGACCGTGCCTTCGACGGCGTTCTTCACCACAGCATCAGGCGCGGTTTGTGCAATAGCCGCAGTGGAGACCATGGCGGCTGCCAGAAAAACGGTCAAATAACGTTTCATATGCGGGTCTGGACAATAGAAAATGGGCGCCGGCATGAATGGATGCAACGCACGAGGACGCAGTAGCGCAGCGGAAAGCCAGTATACCGGCTTTGACACCCGCTCCCTGCCTTCTATCCGCCTGCGCTGCGGCTGCGTCGGTATACTTGTGCGCTCTTGAAGAAAACGCCTTTCAATGACAGGGGCTGTTCGCCTACATGCTGAAGTCATCCATTGTTCGCCTCGCCGTCTTTTCCGTGCGCCGTCCGCTGCAGGTGATCGGCGTATCGCTGGCGCTCGCGGTTGCGAGCGGCTATTACGTCGCCCATCACTTCAAGATCAATACGGACATCAGCCGCCTCGTCGAAAACGACGAAAAATGGGCCGCCCTCGACAACGCGATCGACAAGGCATTCCCCCAGCGCGGCGACACGGTGCTGGTCGTCGTCGAGGCGGGCGCGCCGGAATTCGCCGATGCCGCCGCCAATGCGCTCACCACTGCGCTGCAAAAAGAGCCGAAAGAATTCGTCGCAGTTACGCAACCGGGCGGCGGGCCGTTTTTCGAACGCAATGGTCTGTTGTTTCCTTCGTTAAGCGACGTGGCGTCGACGACGTCGCAACTCGTCAAGGCGCGGCCGCTCATCAACTCGCTCGCGCACGATCCGAGCCTGACCGGACTGGCCGGCACGCTGACGACCAGCCTGCTGCTGCCGCTGCAGATCGGCCAGGTGAAACTCGGCGATATGAGCCATCTGTTGTCGCAAAGCGCGACGGTGCTCGATCGCGTGCTGGCCGGCCAGCCGGCTGCGTTTTCGTGGCGCGCGCTGGTCGACAGGAGCGAGGCCACGACGCCCGCGCGCGCATTCGTCACCGTGCAGCCGGTGCTCGACTATGGCGCGCTACAGGCCGGTGCACGTGCGTCCGAACAGATCCGCCAGACCGCGGCGTCGCTGAATCTCGAGGCGAACTATGGCGCCCGCGTGCGGCTGACGGGCGAGCGGCCGCTCGCCGACGACGAATTCGCATCGGTGAAGGAAGGCGCCGCGGTGAACGGCATCGCGACGCTGATCGTCGTGCTCGTGATCCTGTGGCTCGCGCTGCGCTCGGGCCGCCTGATCGCCGCCGTGCTCATCACGCTGTTCGTCGGGCTCGCCATTACCGCCGCGCTGGGCCTGATGATGGTCGGCGCGCTCAACATGATCTCGGTCGCGTTCATGGTGCTGTTCGTCGGGCTCGGCGTCGACTTCGGCGTCCAGTTCGGCGTGAAGTACCGCGAAGAACGCCATCGCGACGACCGGCTCGCCGCCGCGCTCGTCAACACTGCTTACAGCATCGGCGTGCCATTGACGCTCGCGGCCGTCGCCGTCGCGGAAAGCTTTTTTTCCTTCCTGCCGACTGCCTATCGAGGCGTCTCGGAGCTGGGGAAAATTGCAGGCGTCGGCATGTTCGTCGCGTACTTCACCAACATGACGCTGCTGCCGGCGTTAATGAAGGTGTTCAATCCACCCGGCGAAGCCACCGCACCGGGGTTTCACGTTCTCGCGCCGGTCGACGATTTCCTCGACCGCAACCGCAAGCCCGTGCTGATCATCACGCTCATCGTCATCATCGGCGCACTGCCGCTGCTGACGCGTCTGCGCTTCGACTTCAACCCGCTGCATCTGAAGGATCCCCATACCGAGTCGATGGCGACACTGCTGTCATTGAACGATGCGCCCGAGGCGGGCGTGAACAATGTGCGCGCGCTCGCGCCGTCGGTCGCACAGGCCGACACAATCGCGGCGCGTCTGTCGAAACTGCCAGAAGTGGGCCGCACGACCACGCTCAGCACGTTCATCCCGCCGGACCAGCCGCAAAAACTCGCTCTGATCGCGAGCGCCGCACAGCAACTCCTGCCGGCGCTGACGCAGACGCCCGCGCCGCCGGCAACCGATGCGGTGCGCGTCGACGCGCTGAAGGGCACGGCAGACCAGTTGTCGCTCGCCGCGGAAGACCACCGGGGGCCGGGCGCCGCCGAAGCGAAGCACCTGTCGGCCACGCTGGCTAAACTGGCAAACGCGGACGCCGGCACGCGCGACCGTGCGGAAAAGGCGATGTCCGAGCCACTGAGGATTGCATTGGGGCAACTGGCCGAATTGCTGCAGCCGACGCTGATCACGCGCGCGACGCTGCCGCCTGCGATTGCGCGCGACTGGGTTTCGCCCGACGGCCACGCGCTCGTCGAAATCTCACCGAAGGTGCCGCCGGGCACCGATCCCGGCGACGACGTGATGCTGCGCCGCTTCGCGAAGGCGGTGAAAACCGCCGAACCGGCGACGATCGGCGGCCCGATCTCGATCCTGCATTCGGCGAACGTGATCATCCTGTCGTTCGTGCAAGCTGCGTGCTGGGCGCTCATCGCGATCACGACGCTGCTGTGGCTCGCGCTGCGGCGCTTCAGCGACGTGCTGCGTACGCTGATTCCGCTGCTGGTGTCGGCGGTCGTGACGCTCGAGTTGTGCGTGGTGTTCCACATGCCGCTCAATTTTGCGAATATCATCGCGCTGCCGTTGATGCTCGGCGTCGGCGTCGCGTTCAAGATCTACTTCGTGATGGCCTGGCGCAGGGGCGAGACAGGCCTGCTGCAGTCGAGCCTCACGCACGCTGTGATCTTCAGCGCCGCAACCACCGCGACGGCTTTCGGCAGCCTCTGGCTGTCACACCATCCGGGCACATCGAGCATGGGAAGGCTGCTGGCACTCTCGCTCTTCTGCACATTAATCGGCGCTGTGGTATTCCAGCCAGTATTGATGGGTAAACCGCGCGTACGCCGCGTATCGAAGAAAAAACAAAGGATCGATGCATGAAGATGCGAACCGCCTCGTTGGCGCTGCTCAGTGCAAGTCTGGGAACCGGCTGTGCAACCGGACCCGACCGGAAACCCGGGGACCCGCTCGAGCCTATGAACCGCGTAATCTTCAATGTCAACGACAAGGTGGATCAGGTGGTTGCGGTGCCGATCGCGAAGGGCTATCAGAAGGTGACGCCGCAGCCGCTGCGCACGGCGATCAGCAATTTCTTCTCGAATCTGGGCGATGTGGATAACCTCGCCAATAGTCTGCTGCAGCTGCACATCACCGAAGCCACCGAAACGCTGATGCGCATCACGATCAACACGGTGTTCGGCCTCGGCGGTCTGCTCGATTTCGCGACGCCGGCCGGTCTGCCGAAGCATCGGCAGGATTTCGGCTTGACGCTCGGGCGCTGGGGCGTGCCTTCGGGGCCCTATCTGGTGATACCGCTCTTCGGGCCGAGCTCGATTCGCGACAGCGCGGGCTTTGCCGTCGATTTCCGCTTCAGTCCGGTTCACTACATGAAGCCGGCGGTGCGCAATCCGATGTATGGCGCGCAATTCGTCAGCGTCCGCTCGGATCTGCTGGGTGCGACGGATCTGCTCCAGCAGGCGGCGCTCGACAAATATTCGTTCGTGCGCGACGCCTACACGCAGCAACGGCGCGCGATGTTGCGCAACACGGGGGCGCCTGCTCAGGCACTGCCGGACTACGGCGATCCGGACGAGTCCGCCCCGGAGGAGCCCGCGTCGGGCACGGCGCCGGCCGGCTTGCCTGACTACTCGGATCCGGGCGCATCGACTGACGAAGGCGCAGGCGCGGCGAACCCGACAGTGCCGAATGACGCCGCCCCGGGAAAGACGACGACAGCGCCGGCTCCCGATGCAACGGGAACGCCCGCGCCAGCGGCCGGCAACGCAACGGGGAAAGCGACGCCGGCTTCCGGCGTCCCGTCCGTCCAGCCCGCTGACAAGACGCCCGCGACGGCGCCTAAGGACGCGCCGGCCGGTCAATAGGCAGTCGACTTTTCCGCCCAGCCGCATAACCGATGAGCAGATGCAAAAGCCCAGCGGGTCCGAGACCCGCTGGGCTTTTGCTATTCGGGCGCAAGCGCAACGACAGCGCTTATTCCATGCAACAAAGGCCGCATCAAAGTACAGCGGCGCTTCAGATTCACAACACAATCGTTAGCGCCGCCGCCTGTTCCAGCACGCGGCGCGCGTCGACAAGCGACGTGCGCGCCGCGCGCGCGTCGGCGGCAAGCTGGAGCAGCGGGCCGATTTGCGACGGCTGTTTTAAAAGCTCGCGCAGAATCGGCCCGAGCGCGGTCGTACCGTCGTCCTGCAAGCCGGCTGTCGCGGCGGACGGCAGCGTGCGCCACGCGGGATCGACAATCGCGCGGCAAACGGCGAACGGCAGTGCGTTGGCGCCGGCAATCGCACCTGCAATATGCGACTCCATATCGACGGCAAGCGCGCCGGTCGCACGATAGCGCGCCGTCTTGTCGGCCGCGCCGACGAGCGGCGCCGTCACCGCCGCCATCCGGCCGCGCCGCAGCTTCGCCGCCAGCGGCGTCGCTGCAAGCGCGGCGGCGATCCGCCCGGACCAGCGGACATCGGTCAGAACCCGCCCAAGCGGCCCTTCCACCGCATCCGCGACAATCAGCGTGCCCGGCGCGAGATCGGGCGCAAGCCCGCCTGCCGTGCCGAAACTGATGATGCCGGAGCACCCCCGTGCCACCGCTTCCATCAGCGCGCGCTCGAGCAGATCGGCGCGCGCGGCATAGACGGCATCGACGCCGTTGCCGCGTGCAATGCGCGCTTCGAACGCCATGCCGGTAACGGCGATGACAGGCAGCGCGGCGGCACCCGCCGCAGTCGAAGACGCTTGCCCGATCACATGCCGGCCTTGACGCGCGTCTGCCCGTCGCGCTTCATCTGCCGGTAGCGCGCGAGCGCCCACAGCGGGAAGAACTTGCGATAGCCGTGGTAACGCAGATAGAACACCCGCGGGAAACCCGTCGCGGTAAAGCGCGTTTCGTCCCACAGGCCATGGTCGCGTTGTTCGCGCATCAGATACTCGACGCCGCGCGCCACCGCCGGCTCGCCGACCGCGCCCGCCGCCATCAGGCCGAGCAGCGCCCACGCCGTCTGCGATGCGGTGCTCGGCGCACGCTCATAGCCGCGATACTCGAGCTTGTAGCTCGTACCGTCTTCGCCCCAGCCGCCGTCCGCGTTCTGGATCGACACGAGCCATTGGGCGGCGCGCTGGACACGCGGATCGTCGAACGCCATGCCCACCGCGTTGAGCGCGCACAGCGAGCTCCACGTGCCATAGATGAAGTTCATGCCCCAGCGGCCGTACCAGCTGCCGTCGGCTTCCTGCCCTTTCAGCAGATAGTCGAACGCGCGGCGCGCCGGCTCGCTCGTCGCCGGCATCTCGCCCATTTGCGCGAGCATCGACAGGCAACGGGCCGACACGTCCGCCGTCGGCGGATCGAGCAGCGCGCCGTGGTCGGAGAACGGAATGCTGTTCAGGTGATAGTGGGTGTTTTCCGGCTCGAACGCGCCCCAGCCGCCATCGCTGCTCTGCATCCCGACGACCCACTCGCGCGCCCGCGCAATCGCCTCGTCGTGTGCAGTCGACTGCGTCAAGGCCGCCGCCCGACTCATCGCGCTCACGACGACCGCCGTATCGTCGACGTCCGGGTAGTGCGGGTTCGCGTACTGGAACGCCCAGCCGCCCGAACGCACGTGCGGCCGCCGCGAAATCCAGTCGCCGCGCACATCGAGAACCTGTAACGGAATCAGCCACTGCAAACCGCGCACGGCTGCCACTTCGGCGCGCTTGTCGCCAGTCTCGAGCAGCGCGTGCGCGGCAAGCGACGTGTCCCACACCGGCGACAAGCACGGCTGGCAATACGCTTCGTCTTCGTGAACGGCAAGCAGCTTGTCGATCGAGCGGCGTGCGATAGCGCGCTTCGGATGTTCGGCCGGATAGCCGAGCGCGTCGTACATCATCACCGAGTTCGCCATCGCGGGGAAAATCGCGCCGAGACCGTCTTCGCCGTTCAGACGCTCATCGACGAATGCGACGGCGGCCTTGACCGCCCGCTCGCGCGTGACCCTCGGAAAGAGGCCGTCGACCGCGCGCAGCACGCCGTCGACACCGCGGAAGAACCGGAACCAGCCTTTGCTCTGATGCGGCGCGCGCGGCAACATGCCGGTGTTGACAGGCGCGCCGACGAACAGCTCGTCGATACGCACGCCGCGCGGGTTGCGCGCGACCGGCCGCTTCGCGGCCAGCACGAGCAACGGCACGAGGACCGTGCGCGCCCAGTACGACACCTTCGACAGATGAAACGGAAACCACTGAGGCAGCAGCACCATCTCGACCGGCATGATCGGCACAGCGCGCCACGAGATCACCCCGAACAGCGCCAGCATTGCGCGCGTGAAGACG
>DASXXR010000416.1:0-9244 GCA_036502945.1 Paraburkholderia sp.
CGGTCATCAGTTGCACGGCTTCCTGGCCGGCCTGGGCCTGGTTGTCGCCGGCTTCGAGCGATGCGTGCGACAGGAAGCCCGCGAGCGGCGTCATCGTGTCGGGGTTCTGCGCCGGGTCCGCCGGGCCGGCTGCATCGAACACGACCGTGTTCGGATCGTCGGACGCCACCGCCAGTTCGGGCGCGGTCGTGGCGCCCGGGCGCAACGGGATCGAGCGCGCGGGCGTGTCGAGTCCGTAGCCCTCTTCGCTGACGAACGCCGCCGCCGCGTTGACGAGTTCCTGCAGGTTTTCGAGGCGGTCCTGGCCCTCGCGCTCGTTCTGATAGAACGCCGACAGGCCGCTGCCGCGCACCACATATTCGACCGTTTCGGGCAAGCTCATCTGCTGCGTTTCAGCCCGCATCTTCCCGATCAGCGTCGCAAACGAAGCGAGGCTCGAACCCGCCTTGCCGGCCACGTAGGGAATCGCCACCGCCATCGAGCAGTTATACAACCGCGCGGCGTCGGCGAGCTGTTCGATCGACCGCGCGCCGATGCCGCGGGCCGGGAAATTGACAACCCGCGAGAGCGCGGTGTCGTCATTCGGGTTGTCGATCAGACGCAGATACGCGAGCGCGTGCTTCACTTCCTGCCGCTCGAAAAAGCGCAGCCCGCCATACACGCGGTACGGAATGCCGACGTTCACCAGCGTATGTTCGATCGCGCGCGACTGCGCGTTGCTCCGGTACAGCACCGCGATTTCGCTGCGCGACAGCCCGCCGTGGATCAACGCGCGCACCTCTTCGACAATCCAGGCAGCTTCCTGGGT
Organism: Paraburkholderia sp.; assembly: GCA_036502945.1. Lineage (GTDB taxonomy): Bacteria > Pseudomonadota > Gammaproteobacteria > Burkholderiales > Burkholderiaceae > Paraburkholderia. Next base: position 809 of record DASXXR010000416.1, read on the forward strand.
ATCGGTGGCCGCTTCGTAGACACGCACCGGCTCGCCGTGACCCGCGTCGGTGCGCAGGTTCTTGCCGAGACGCCGCGCGTTGTTCGCAATCAGCTGGTTCGCCGCATCGAGAATGTGGCCGTGCGACCGGTAATTCTGCTCGAGCTTGATCAGATGCCGCACGTTGAACTCGTGCTCGAAGTCGCGCATGTTGCCGACATTCGCGCCGCGGAACGCGTAGATCGACTGGTCGTCGTCGCCGACCGCGAAGATCGTGTTGTTCTGCCCGGCGAGCAGCTTGAGCCACGCATACTGCAGCTTGTTGGTGTCCTGAAACTCGTCGACCAGAATGTGCCTGAAACGCGCCTGATAGTGCGCGCGCAACGGCGGATTGTGCGAGAGCAGTTCGTAGCAGCGCAGCAGCAACTCCGGAAAATCGACGACGCCTTCACGCTGGCACTGCTGGTCGTACGCTTCGTACAGTTCGACGAACTTGCGGTTGAAATTGTCGGTGGCGTCGACGTCTTTAGCGCGCAGCCCCTGCTCTTTCGCGTTGTTGATGAAGTACTGCAGATTCTTCGCCGGATATTTTTCGTCGTCGATGTTGAGGCCTTTCATCAGCCGCTTGATCGCCGACAGCTGATCCGCCGTGTCGAGAATCTGGAACGTCGCGGGCAGCCCGGCTTCGCGGTGATGCGCGCGCAGCATCCGGTTGCACAGGCCGTGGAACGTGCCGATCCACATGCCGCGCGTGTCGATTGGCAGCAGCGCCGACAGGCGCGACATCATCTCGCGCGCCGCCTTGTTCGTGAACGTGACCGCGAGCACCGTGAGCGGCGACGCGTAGCCGTGCTGAATCAGCCACGCGATCCGCGTGATCAGCACGCGTGTCTTGCCGCTGCCGGCTCCCGCCAGAATGAGTGCCGGTTCGTTCGGCAGCGTAACGGCGGCGTGTTGTTCAGGATTGAGATTCGCGAGCAGATCGGGCATGTGCAATGGGCAGGGCAAAAGACGAGGCAAAGGCAGCGCTAACGCCGGAACAAACACAAGGTCGGCGCGCAAACAGCGGTTGCGGCAGATCGTCCGACATTATAAGTCCGCCTGTCGCGAGCGCCGGTCCGGGCGTCCAGCGTTGGCCGAGTGGCCGCTGGAAAGCTACTGGATAGCGACTGGATAGCTACCGGGCGGCTACTGGATAGCTACTGGGCGGCATCCCCTTATAATTGAAGGTTACCGGCATCCTTCCACGCATTTTTCGGCAGACTTTCACAATGAGCGACAGCACGCTGGCCAAGAGCTTCGAGCCCCACACGATCGAGGCCGAATGGGGCCCCAAATGGAAACAACGCGGCTACGCCGCGCCCGCGCTGCAGCCGGGCCGCAAGAACTTCTCGATTCAACTGCCGCCGCCGAACGTCACCGGCACGCTGCATATGGGCCACGCGTTCAACCAGACGATCATGGACGGCCTGACGCGCTATCACCGGATGCTCGGCGAAAACACGTTGTGGGTGCCGGGCACCGACCACGCCGGCATCGCGACGCAGATCGTCGTCGAACGGCAGCTCGATGCGCAGAAAACCTCGCGGCATGATCTCGGCCGCGAGAAGTTCGTCGAGCGCGTGTGGGCGTGGAAGCAGGAATCCGGCTCGACGATCACCAACCAGGTGCGGCGCCTCGGCGCGTCGATCGACTGGTCGCGCGAATACTTCACGATGGACGACAAGATGTCGGCCGCCGTGCGCGACGTGTTCGTGCGGCTCTATGAGCAAGGCCTGATCTACCGCGGCAAGCGCCTCGTGAACTGGGACCCGGTACTGCTCACCGCGGTGTCCGATCTCGAAGTGGCGAGCGAAGAAGAGAACGGCCATCTGTGGCACATCAACTATCCGCTCGCCGACGGCTCCGGCCATCTGACCGTCGCGACCACGCGCCCTGAAACGATGCTGGGCGACGTCGCCGTGATGGTGCATCCGGAAGACGACCGCTACGCGCACCTGATCGGCAAGACCGTGAAGCTGCCGCTCGCTGACCGCGAGATCCCGATCATCGCGGATGATTACGTAGACCGCGAGTTCGGCACCGGCGTCGTGAAGGTCACGCCCGCGCACGACTTCAACGACTACCAGGTAGGCCAGCGCCACACGCTGCCGCAAATCGAGATCCTTACGCTCGACGCGAAGATCAACGACAACGCGCCCGAAAAATACCGCGGTCTCGACCGCTTCGACGCGCGCAAGCGCGTGGTCGCCGATCTGGAGCAGCTCGGCCTGCTCGACTCGGTGAAGCCGCACAAGCTGATGGTGCCGCGCGGCGACCGGACCGGCGTCGTGATCGAGCCGATGCTGACCGACCAGTGGTTCGTCGCGATGAGCAAGCCCGCACCGGAAGGCACCTTCAACCCGGGCAAGTCGATTGCCGAAACGGCGCTCGATGTGGTGCGCAGCGGCGAGATCAGGTTCGTGCCGGAAAACTGGACGACCACTTACTACCAGTGGCTCGAAAACATCCAGGACTGGTGCATCTCGCGGCAACTGTGGTGGGGCCATCAGATCCCAGCATGGTACGGCGAGAACGGCGAGATCTTCGTCGCAAAGACCGACGCAGAGGCGCGTGCGCAAGCCGCGGCAAAAGGCTACACCGGTGCATTGAAGCGCGACGAAGACGTGCTCGACACATGGTTCTCGTCGGCGCTCGTGCCGTTCTCGTCGCTCGGCTGGCCGAACGAAACGCCTGAACTGAAGGCGTTCCTGCCCTCGTCGGTGCTCGTGACCGGCTTCGACATCATCTTCTTCTGGGTCGCGCGGATGGTCATGATGACCACCCACTTCACCGGCAAGGTGCCGTTCGATACGGTCTACGTGCACGGCCTCGTGCGCGATGCCGAAGGCCAGAAGATGTCGAAGAGCAAGGGCAATACGCTCGACCCGATCGATATCGTGGACGGCATCGAACTCGAAGCGCTCGTCGCGAAACGCACCAGCGGCCTGATGAATCCGAAGCAGGCCACGACGATCGAAAAGAAAACGCGCAAGGAATTCCCGGACGGCATTCCCGCGTTCGGCACCGACGCGCTGCGCTTCACGATGGCTTCGATGGCGACGCTCGGCCGCAACGTGAACTTCGACCTCGCGCGCTGCGAAGGCTATCGCAACTTCTGCAACAAGCTGTGGAACGCCACCCGCTTCGTGCTGATGAACTGCGAAGGCCAGGACTGCGGTTTCGGCAAGCCGGGCGCGTGCCAGCCGGGCGATTGCGGCCCGGGCGGCTACACCGATTTCTCGCCGGCGGACCGCTGGATCGTGTCGCTGCTGCAGCGGGTCGAAGCGGAAGTCGCGAGAGGTTTTGCCGACTATCGTTTCGACAATGTGGCGAACGCCCTATATAAATTCGTGTGGGACGAATACTGTGACTGGTATCTCGAACTGGCGAAGGTGCAGATCCAGAGCGGCACGCCCGAACAGCAGCGCGCCACGCGCCGCACGCTGCTGCGCGTGCTCGAAACCGTATTGCGCCTCGCGCACCCGGTGATTCCTTTCATCACCGAAGCGCTGTGGCAGAAGGTCGCGCCGCTGACGGACAGCTATCCGAAGGACGTCGCGGAAAGCGAAGCGTCCATCATGGTGCAGCCATATCCGGTCGCGGAACCGAAAAAGATCGACGAAACGGCTGAGCAATGGGCGGCCGATCTGAAAGCAGTCATCGACGCGTGCCGGAACCTGCGCGGCGAAATGAACCTGTCGCCCGCAACAAAGGTGCCGCTGCTCGCGACCGGCAACGCGCAACGGTTGCATACGTTCGCGCCCTATGCGCAGGCGCTCGCGCGGCTGTCGGAGGTGCGCATCATCGCTGACGAAGCAGCGCTTGACCAGGAAGCACATGGCGCGCCTATTGCTATCGTAGGAAGTGACAAGCTGGTGCTGAAGGTGGAAATCGACATTGCCGCCGAACGCGAGCGCCTGTCAAAAGAGATTGCGAGATTGAACGGGGAAGTGACGAAATGTAACGCAAAGCTCCAGAACGAGAGTTTTGTTGCAAAGGCGCCGCCCGCCGTGGTTGAGCAGGAACAGAAAAGGCTGGCAGAATACCGGACCACTATCGGCAAGCTGACGGCGCAGTTGACGCGCCTGCCGGCCTGATCTGATAGTCACCGCGCCGCAGGCGCTCTCGTATTCGCATACGGCAGCACAGTGGCGCGGCAGGCACTTCAACTAGAGGACCCAGGGGTAATCGCATGCTAAAAGTTACAAAAGCCGTTTTTCCGGTAGCAGGTCTCGGCACCCGGTTCCTCCCTGCGACTAAAGCAAGCCCGAAGGAAATGCTGCCGATCGTCGACAAGCCGCTGATCCAGTACGCAGTGGAAGAAGCGATGGCCGCCGGGATCACCGAAATGATCTTCGTCACGGGCCGCAGCAAGCGCGCGATCGAAGACCATTTCGACAAGTCGTATGAGATCGAGGCAGAACTCGAAGCGCGCGGCAAGGCGAAGCTGCTTGAACTCGTGCGCAGCATCAAGCCGAGCCATGTCGACTGTTTTTATGTGCGTCAGCCGGAGGCGCTCGGCCTGGGTCATGCGGTGCTGTGCGCGGAGAAGCTGGTGGGCGACAATCCGTTCGCGGTGATTCTCGCGGACGACCTGCTGTACGGCACGCCGCCTGTGATGACGCAGATGATCGAGGTATTCGACCACTATCACAGCTCGGTAATCGGCGTCGAAGAGATCCCGCACGACGAAACGAAGTCGTACGGCATCGTCGATGGCAAGGAGTGGGAAGACGCGATCATCAAGATGTCGGGCATCGTCGAAAAGCCGTCGCCTGAATCGGCTCCGTCGAATCTCGGCGTGGTGGGCCGCTATGTGCTGAAGCCGCGCATCTTCGAACACATCCGCGCACTGAAGCCGGGCGCGGGCGGCGAACTGCAGCTGACAGATGCCATCCAGTCGCTGCTCGCCGACGAACAGGTGCTCGCGTACAAGTATCACGGCACGCGTTTCGATTGCGGCAGCAAGCTCGGTTATCTGAAAGCGACCGTGGAATTCGCGCTGCGCCACCCGGAAGTGGCAGCGGATTTCGAAGCGTATCTGCGTACGCGTTCGCCGGTGCTCGAAGGCTGAGCGTCAGGCGGGCAAACTAAAGGCGCTGTGTCCGCGTAGGCGGGCACAGCGCCTTTTGCATTGAAGCGTAGTGAACGGTAGTGAACGAACCGCCAGCGTCAGCGCCGCCGGATCAGAAAGACGAACGTCTTGTCCTGCGTCAGGGTTTCGACAATGCCGTTACCCGTCTGCTTCGCGAACGCGGCGAAATCGCGCTGCGAGCCGGGATCGGTGGCTAGCACCTTCAGGATCTGGCCGCTTTCCATATCGGCCAGCGCCTTCTTCGCGCGCAGGATGGGAAGCGGACAATTCAGCCCGCGCGCATCGACTTCCTTGTGAATCTGAATTTCCATCGACGATGACCTTCGGGAGGAGGCGTCGCTTGGCGCGACGCCGTACAGAGGGTCAAATTCTACCGCAGGCGTCATTTGAGCGCCTATGGTTACAACACGACCGCCTGCCCCGTTTCCAGCGACCGGCGCAACGCACTGCCAATACGCGTGGCTTCCAGCGCATCGGCGAGACTCGCGCCCGTCTGCTCGCCGCTTTTCACCGCTGCGACGAACGCCTGCGCTTCACACAGGAACGCGTCTTCGAAGCGGTCGAAAAAGGTCAGCGTACATTCGTTGCGAATGCCGCCGGCATCGGCAATCTCGACGCGGTTCGCACGCGGATTGCGGCCGATTGAAAGCGCGCCCGCCGTGCCGATCACTTCGCTGCCCGTGTCGTTGCCGTGCGCCATCGTGCGCGACGCGTAGAACATCGCGAGCCGCCCGTCTGCGAATTCGCAGATCGCAACGCCGTTATCGACGTCGCCGAATTCGCGCAAGCCTTCGTGCAGCGCAACCGTGCCGGCCGCGTAGACGCGTTTGGCCTGCGGCTTGCCGAGCAGCCAGCGCGCGACGTCGATGTCGTGCACCGTGCAGTCGAGGAAGATTCCGCCCGAACCCGGCGCGAAGCGGACAAAGAAGCCATCCGGGTCGTTCTGGTCGCAGGTTTGCGAGCGCACCATAAACGGCCGCCCGATCACGCCCGCCTCGATCTTTTGATACGCATCGCGATAGCTCGGATCGAAGCGGCGCATGAAACCGATGGTCGCCTGCAGATGCGGATGACGCGCTGCTTCAGCGAGCACGCGTTCGCATTCGGCCAGATCGAGCGACAACGGCTTCTCGCAGAACACATGCTTGCCGGCGCGCAATGCGTCGACGATCTGCTGCGCGTGCAGCGCGGACGGTGTGACGAGCCATACGGCGTCCACGTCGCGATCGTCGAGCAGTTCCGCGTAGTCGCGATAGGCGCGCGGCGCGGGCAGTGCATCGCGCGCCCACGCCAGTTCGTCTTCGAGCGGGCTGCACACCGCGGCAAGTGCCGCGCCCGCGACCCGATACGCAAGATTCTGCGCATGCCGCCTGCCGAGACGCCCCAGGCCGACCACGCCGATGCGCAGCGGTCCGCCGTGCGATGCAACGCCGGCCGTCATCACGCGCCCTCGCCGAGTTTCACCGCGCGTCCTTCGCGCCACGACCGCGTCGCGGCTTCGGCGAGCTCGAGCGCCTTGAGGCCGTCCGCCACCGTGGTGCGCACCGGCTTGCCTTGCGTCACTGCTTCGAAGAAATGCGCGATTTCAAGCGCGTAAGCGGCGCGATAGCGCTCGAGAAAAAACGCTTCCGGCACATCGCTCGACACCGCGGTCTTCGAATACGCCACCACTTCAGTCGGTCGCACATTGCCCGCCTGCAGCATGCCGTCGCTGCCGAGCACTTCGAAGCGCTGATCGTAGCCATACGCGGCGCGCCGCGCCGTGTTGATCTGGCACAGCCGGCCGCGCTTCGTGCGAATCGTGACCGCGGTCGAATCGATATCGCCCGCTTCGGCGATGGCCGGGTCGCTCAGGCAACTGCCGGTGGCATGCAGCGTGTCCGCCTCGTCATCGAGAATCCAGCGGAAGATGTCGAAGTCGTGAATCAGCATGTCCTTGAAGATGCCGCCCGAGTGTTTGATGTACTCGACAGGCGGCGCGCCCGGATCGCGGCTCGTTACGACGAGCATTTCCGGCGTGCCGATTTCGCCCGCTTCGATGCGCGCCTTCACCGCGGCGAAGGTCGGATCGAAGCGCCGCTGAAAACCGATCATGCACACCACACCGGCGCGCGCCACCGCATCGGCGCACGCGCGGGCGCGTTCGAGCGTGAGGTCGACGGGCTTCTCGCAGAACACATGTTTCTTCTGCGCGGCCGACTTCAGGATCAGATCGGCGTGCGTGTCGGTGCTCGAGCAGATCACCGTCGCGCCGATCGACGCATCGCCCATCGCGCCGTCGACATCCGCCACCTGCGCGCCGTGCTGCGCGGCGAGCGCCGCGGCCGCTTCGCGATTCACATCAACCACATACTTGAGCCGCACACCCGGTTGCCGCGCGAGATTCGCCGCATGAATCCTGCCGATCCGTCCCGCGCCGAACACCGCCACATCGATCGTCTTGCCGCCTGCAAAATCAGTCATCGTATCCTCCAGTGTCTTTCGATTCTTCGACGTTCAGTTCAAGCTTGTACGCGAGCGCGATGAACAGCGCCTGGCACAAACAGATCGTGCTGGTCAGCGAGCGGAACGCAAACGCGCTGCCCTCTTTCACATACAGTTGCGTGGTCGCATAACGCGCGAGCGGCGACAACTGGCTGTCGCTGATGACGAGCGTTTTCGCCTGATGATGATGCGCGATGCGCAGGCAGTACTGCGTCTCCTTGCCGTACGGCGCGAAGCTGATCGCGATCACGACATCGCCCTTTTTCACGCTGCGAATCTGCTCGCGGTACATGCCGCCGAAACCCGACACCAGATGTACGCGCTTGGGCGTGTGCTGCAGCGCATAAACGATGTAGCTCGCGACCGGAAACGAGCGGCGCACGCCGACCACATAGATGTTGTCCGCCTGCTGAAGCATCTTCACGGCCGCATCGAACTGCGCGTCGTCGAGCGAGTTTTCGAGCTCGTCGAGACCGCCGCGGCAAGCCGCGACGAATTCGCGCGCCACGGCGCCGCCGGACACCCGCCCGGGCTTCTCGTCGATCAGCTTGCGGATGCGCTGCTGATAGCTCGGCGACGACGTGCCTTGCCCCGTATAAGCCTGACGAAACACCGCCTGCAGATCCGAGAAGCCCGAGAAACCGAACCGCTGCGCAAAGCGCACCACCGCGGATGGATGCACGCCGCAGCTTGCAGCGATGTCGCTGGTGCGATCCACCATCACGCTGCCGCGATGCTGCTCGATATACGTGGCGACGCTCTTCAACTGCCGCGGCAACGACTCGTAGTTCTCCGCGATGCGCTGCATCAATTCGTCGACGCTCGGCAATTCTTCT
>DASXXR010000417.1:0-2589 GCA_036502945.1 Paraburkholderia sp.
GAAGCCGCGCAGTACGACAAGATCGTCGTCGTCGAGAAGAGCATTGAAGGCGGCGGCGAGTACACCGCGTGCGTGGCCGGCGATCTCGATCTGCCGCTGATCCGCATCGTGCCGGCGGGCGAGTTCTACGACTATCACGCGAAGTACGTGGCCGACGACACGCAGTACCTGATTCCGTGCGGTATCGCGCCGGCCGAAGAGGCGCGCCTGAAAGCGCTGTCGCGCCGCGCGTTCGACGTGCTCGGCTGCACCGATTGGGGCCGTGCCGATTTCATGCTGGACGCCGCGGGCAACCCGTACTTCCTGGAAGTGAATACCGCGCCGGGCATGACCGATCACTCGCTGCCGCCGAAGGCGGCGCGCGCAGTCGGCATCAGCTATTCGGAACTGGTTGTGAAAGTGTTGTCGCTCACGCTGAAGGACTGACTGAGCCGCCATGTGGAACAACGTTCGCCAGCTCAATCTCGCCGCCAACGCGCTGAACGCGTTGCTGGTGCTCGTGCTGCTGGCGGCCGGCGCGTATTGGCTGATCCAGCGCCCGAACTTCGCGCTGCGCGAGATTCAGATCGACGGCGACACCGAGCACATCAATTCGCCGACGGTGCGCGCGAGCGTGGTCGGCCGGCTGAAGGGCAACTTCTTCACGGTCGATCTGGACGCGGCGCGCCAGTCGTTCGAGCAGATGCCATGGGTGCGTCATGCGAGCGTACGGCGAGTGTGGCCGAATGCGCTTGCGGTCACGCTCGAGGAATACAAGCCGCTCGGCACGTGGGGCAGCGATCAGCTGGTGAGCGTCGACGGCGAGCTGTTCACCGCGAACCAGGCCGAGCTCGACGACGATCTGCCCGCGTTCGACGGCCCGGACGGGTCGGCGAAGGAAGTCGTCGCGCGCTATCGCGACTTCACGAAGTGGTTTGCGCCGCTTGGCGCGACGCCGGACGAAGTGATGTTGTCGCCGCGCTATGCGTGGACGGTAAAGCTGTCGAACGGGATGCAGATCGAACTGGGCCGCGAACGCAATCAGGACACGCTGCTCGACCGCTGCCGGCGGTTGACTGCAGCGTGGACGGCGGTGACGCAACGTTGGGGAAAGGACATCGAGTATGCGGACTTGCGCTATCCGAACGGGTTTGCGATTCGTGCAGCTGGCATGCGCTTCATTACGGAGCCCGATAAGGGCAAGAAGTAACAGAACCTCACACGCAATGAGCACGCTATGAGTAAAGACTATAAAGATCTGCTGGTTGCCCTCGACATCGGGACGGCGAAAGTCGTGGCTATCGTCGCCGAGTTGAAAGGGGAAGGTCACTACGAAGTGATCGGCCTCGGCCAGAGCGAATCGAAAGGGCTCAAGAAAGGCGTGGTGGTGAATATCGAAGCCACCGTGCAGTCGATTCAGCGCGCGCTCGAAGAAGCCGAACTGATGGCTGACTGCAAGATCACCAACGTCTTCACCGGGATCGCCGGCAGTCATATCCGCAGTTTCAATTCGAGCGGAATGGTCGCGATCAAGGAGAAGGAGGTCACGCAGACCGATGTGGCGCGCGTGATCGAAACGGCCAAGGCGATCAACATCCCGACCGATCAACAGGTGCTGCACATCCTGACGCAGGAATTCATCATCGACGGCCAGGAAGACGTGCGCGAGCCGATCGGCATGAGCGGCATCCGGCTCGAAGTGAAGGTGCATATCGTGACGGGGGCGGTGAGCGCCGCGCAGAACATTGTGAAGTGCGTGCGCCGTTGCGGGCTCGAAGTGAACGATCTGATTTTGCAGCCGCTGGCTTCGTCGCTGGCAGTGCTGACCGACGATGAGAAGGAACTGGGCGTCGTGCTGGTCGATATCGGCGGCGGCACGACCGACATCGCGATCTTCAGCGAAGGCGCGATCCGTCACACCGCGGTGATTCCGATCGCCGGCGATCAGATCACGAGCGACATCGCGATGGCGTTGCGCACGCCGACGCCGGACGCGGAAGACATCAAGGTCGGCTACGGGATCGCGAAGCAGGCGCTTGCCGATCCGGACGAAATGATCGAAGTGCCGGGTTTGGGCGAGCGCGGTCCGCGCACGCTGTCGCGCCAGGCGCTGGCGGCGGTGGTCGAGCCGCGTGTCGAAGAACTGTTTTCGCTCGTGCAGCAAGTCGTGCGCGAGTCGGGTTACGAAGAACTGCTGAGTTCCGGCGTCGTGTTGACCGGCGGCGCGGCAATGATGCCGGGCATGGTCGAACTCGGCGAGGACATTTTCCTGAAGCCGGTGCGCATCGGCGTGCCCGAATACGCGGGCGGTCTGGCGGATGTCGTGCGCAACCCGCGTTATTCGACGGCGATGGGCTTGCTCGTCGAAGGGCGCGCGCAACGGATGCGCGGCCGCAAGGTCGCGGTGCAGTCGGGATCGATGGGCCAGGTCTTCACGCGGATGAAGGACTGGTTCCTCGGCAACTTCTAAATGAATCGAAATTCGCGCCGGTGCCGGCGGCCGGCGCGCGACAGGAGGTTGCCCGATCTCCTGCCGAATAACGGCCGAATGAGTCTTTTTTCTTGACGGAGGCAATATGGAATTCCAGATGCTGGAAACGGAAACCAACG
>DASXXR010000418.1:0-3485 GCA_036502945.1 Paraburkholderia sp.
CAAGGAATACATCACCGACCACCTGCCGGCGCACGAACACATCGGCGACCTGATTCGCGAAAAGCTCGTCTACTACCCGACCGTCACGCGCGAAGCGTTCCAGAACCGCGGCCGGATCACCGAGTTGATCGAAACCGAAAAGCTGTTCGCCGACCTCGATCTGCCGGGCTTTTCGCTGGAGAACGACCGCGTGATGCTGTGCGGCAGCCCGCACATGCTGCGCGACACGCGTGAGCTGCTCGACAATCTGGGTTTCAAGGAAGGCAGCAACAACTCGCCTGGGCACTATGTCGTCGAAAAGGCGTTTGTCGGTTGAATCCCTGAGCGAGCCGAGCCGCCGACGTTAAAAACACGGCATGAAAACAACAAAACCGGAGCCTTGCGCTCCGGTTTTGTTTTTGGAGCGCCGCGGACGGCCAAGGTAGTCTATTAGTTACAATTTGACACACGAAACGCACCTTCTTTGTCGGTGTTTTTCCTACGCGACGGCATTCGGAAAGGATTACCCATTAGGTGAAATTTACGCGCTAAGCCTTGCTCCGCCTGCATTTTTTTCTTTTTTTAGGATATCATCGCGGCGCAGTGCCCCTGTAAGTCGCGATCGACGGGGTGGCTGCGCACGTGTTACCGAATGTAAATTTCGTTACGCCACGGTGTAGCGATTGTCCGTCGCGGTAATGCCTGTGACGGGCGCATCTGGAGGCCAAGGGGTTCGCATGCATACTTTTGTCTCCGCGCTGTCGACGCACAGCCGGTTCACCTTCCAAACCGCTTCGCGATAGGGACAGTATGGATTCGTCGATTGTGGTTCAGATCGGCTCACATGCGCCCGGCTCCGCCGCACACGATGCCGCCGACGCGCCCGCATCGCGATACGTGACCGATGCGCTGCCCAGCGGCTCCGATTTTTCAGCATCTTCCGCACCGCACAATGCGCAGCCGGCCGAGCACGATGAGATCGCGCATCTGCGCGCGCGCATCCGCGAACTGGCCGCGGAAGTCGGGCACGCGCAGGAATCCGTCCGCCGGCACCTCGCGCAGGAACTGCACGACAACGCCGGCGCCGAACTGACCGCCGCGCGCTTCGCGCTCGCCGGCGTCGAAACCTGGCTGCCCGCCGACGCGCCGCCGCAATGCGCGGCGGCGCTGGCTGTCGCAAACCGCTCGCTCGATGCGGTTTCCGACGCAACGCGGCAGACCATCGACGAACTGCATGCGCCGTCGCTCGAAACCTGCATTGTCCGCGCCCTGTCGCAGTGGACCGCCAGCTTCGCCGCCCGCACCCGGCTGCGCACGAGCCTCGTCTGCGCCGCCGACGCGCGCCTGACCCGTTTGCCCGCCGATGCCGCGCTCGCCGTCTTCCGCGTCGCGCAGGAGGCATTGAACAACGTTGCCAAGCACGCGCGCGCGTCGGGCGCCGACGTGCGCATCGAGACCAGCCGCGACAATCTGACGCTCGTGATCGCCGACGATGGGATCGGCTTGTCGCAGGCGAGCGGCACGACCGGCTCGCGCGACCGGCAGTTCGGTGTCGCCGGCATGCGCGCCCGCTGCGAAGCGTTCAGCGGCGAGCTGAACGCCGCTGCGGCGTCCGGGGCAACCGGCGCCGTGCGCGGCACCACGATTCGCGCCCGCTTCGCGTGGGACGCGCTGCTGGCCGCCACCCCGAGCGGCGTGCGCCGCCGCACCGCGCTTCGCTTGTGAGCCCACCGTCATGAACCTGCGCATCCTGCTCGCCGAAGATCACGCCGTGGTTCGCCAGGGCGTGCGTCAACTGCTGCTCGACCGCGGCGTCGCGAGCGAAGTCGCCGAAGCCGAGACCGGCGCGCAAGCGCTGATGGACGCAGTCAAGCACGTCTACGATGTGATCCTGCTCGACATCTCGCTGCCGGACCTGAACGGCGTGGAAGTGCTGAAACGCTTGAAGCGCAAGGTGCCGCGCGTGCCGGTGCTGATGTTCTCGATGTATCGCGAGGACCAGTACGCGGTTCGCGCGTTGAAGGCCGGCGCGGCCGGCTACCTGTCGAAGACGGTCGACGCCACGCAGATGATCGGCGCGATCCAGCAGGTCGCGGCGGGCCGCAAATACGTGAGCCCAGCGATGGCCGAGGCACTTGCCGACTATGTCTCGTTCGACGGCGAGCAGATGCCGCACGAAAAGCTCTCCGACCGCGAATATCAGACGCTGTGCATGCTCGCGTCGGGCAAGCGGCTGACGGACATTGCGCATGCGCTGTCGCTGTCGGTGAAGACGGTCAGCGTGTACCGCACGCGTCTGCTCGAAAAGATGAAGCTGCGCAACAACGCCGAGCTGACGTTCTACGTGATGACGAACCGGCTCGTCGATCTCAATCCGGCGATGACCGCCTGACGCGCGCCACGGCCTCGCTGTTTCAAGGCAAGCCGCGCGACTGCATATGCTTCGCTGTCCCAAAAAAGCAGCGTTCCGCTTCCGCTAAAATCGAAGGTTTCCCCGACATTCGGCGCGCCGCAAGCGTGCTTCCCAGGAGACCCTTCGCCAATGTCCCTTTTCCGCAAGAAAAACGTCGAGCACATGCTGGCCGGCGCGCAAAGCGCCGGCCTGAAAAAAGCGCTCGGCGCGCTGGACCTGACTTTCCTCGGTGTCGGCGCCATCATCGGCACCGGCATCTTCGTGCTGACGGGCACCGGCGCCGTTCAGGCCGGCCCCGCACTGATGGTCTCGTTCCTGATCGCGGCGCTCGCCTGCGGTTTCGCCGCGCTCGCCTATGCGGAATTCGCCTCCACCATTCCGGTTGCCGGCTCGATCTACACGTATTCATATGCGACGCTCGGCGAACTGGCCGCGTGGATCATCGGCTGGGACCTGATGCTCGAGTACGGGCTAGCCACTTCGGCGGTCTCGGTCGGCTGGTCCGGCTACCTGCAGTCGCTGCTGTCGGGCTTCGGCGTCTCGCTGCCGGTCGCGCTCACCGCGGCGCCCGGCGCGCTGCCCGGCCACGCGACGCTCTTCAACCTCCCCGCGTTCCTCGTGATGATGGCGATCACGACACTGCTGTCGGTCGGCGTGCGCGAGTCCACCCGCGTCAATAATCTGATGGTTGCGATCAAGGTGGCCGTCGTGCTGCTCGTGATCGCGGTCGGCGTGTTCCACGTGACGCCCACGAACTGGCATCCGTTCATGCCGAACGGCTGGCATGGCGTATTCGGCGCGGCCGCGGTGATGTTCTTCGCGTTCATCGGCTTCGATTCAGTGTCGTCGGCGGCCGAGGAAGTGAAGGATCCGAAGCGCGACCTGCCGATCGGCATCATCGCGTCGCTCGGCGTGTGCGCGGTGTTGTATGTGGCCGTCGCTGCCGTCGTCACGGGCATCGTGCCGTCCGCGCAGTTCGCCGGCATCTCGCACCCGGTGTCGTATGCGTTGCAGGTGGCCGGTCAGAACTGGGTCGCCGGCCTGATCGATCTCGGCGCCGTGCTCGGCATGCTGACCGTGATTCTCGTGATGG
>DASXXR010000419.1:0-2608 GCA_036502945.1 Paraburkholderia sp.
CGGAACTGCTGATTCTCGATGAACCCACCAGCGCGCTCGACGTGTCGATTCAACAGCAGGTGCTGAACCTGCTGACGTCGCTGCAGAAGAAGTATCAACTGAGTTACCTGTTCATCACGCACGACCTCGCGGTGATGCGCGCGATGGCGCATCGGATCGTGGTGATGAAGTCCGGGCGGATTGTCGAGTCGGGCGATACGCTGGAGGTGCTTCAGAAGCCGTCGCATCCTTATACGCAGTCGCTGTTGGGTGCTTCGATGGTTGCGGCGGTGTGCGATGCGCCCGAGAAGGTTGAGTGAGGCAACCGCGCCCCACCCTCATTCGTCAATGCGTCGCCGCCGCGCCCTCCAGATCGAAAATCGCCACCGCCGCACTGAGCCGGTGCGCCTGCTCTTCAAGCGCACCCGCCGCGGCGGCCGCCTCTTCGACAAGCGCAGCATTCTGCTGCGTCACCTGATCCATCTGCGCGATCGCGATATTGATCTGGCCGATCCCCGCGCTCTGCTCCGACGAGGCGGTTTCGATCTCGCCCATGATCGCGCTGACACGGGTAATCGCATCGAGAATCTCGCGCATCGTCGCACCCGATTGCGTGACGAGCGTCGCACCGGATTCGATACGCCCGGTCGATTGACCGATCAAATCCTTAATTTCTTTCGCCGCTGACGCGCTGCGCTGTGCGAGCGAACGCACCTCGCTTGCCACAACGGCGAAGCCGCGCCCGTTTTCGCCCGCGCGCGCCGCTTCGACCGCTGCATTCAGCGCGAGGATGTTGGTCTGGAACGCGATGCCTTCGATCACACCAACGATGTCGCCGATCTTGTGCGAATCGCCAACGATGTTCGCCATCGCGCCGACCACGTCGTGCGTCAGCTGCCCACCCTGGCTCGCGAGTGTCGACGCGCCCGATGCCAGCGAGCTTGCGAGCTTCGCACTGTCGGCAGTCTGCTTGAGCGTCGCGCCGAGTTCCTCGATGCTGGCGACGGTTTCTTCCAGCGACGCTGCCTGTTGCTCGGTGCGCTGCGACAGGTTCGCATTGCCCGCGGCAATTTCGCTTACGCCGGTATGAATCGAATGCACGCCGCTGCGCACGTCGCCCACCGTTGTGATCAATGCTTCCTGCATCCGCTTGAGCGCCGCCGTCAGCACGCCCATTTCATTGCTGCTCTCAACAACGATCTTGCCGCCCAGATCTCCCGCCGAGATGCGTTCGAAATGCGCAATGGCGGCGTCGGCCGGTTTAACGATTGCGCGCAGCAACACCATCCGCATGATCCACGAGAGCGCGAGCGTCGCCGCGAGCCCGCCCGCCACCAGCATCGTGACCAGCGAGAACTGGTCCTGCGCCTGCCGATAGCGTTCTGCGCCGCGCTCCATCTGCACCTTCTCAAGCGCAAGCATGCCTTTCTCGAAAGCACTGTAGAGCGACGGCAGCTTGTATGCCTGAATCTGCAGGAAAGCGTCCTTGTCGCCGGCACGAAGCGCGGCAAGTGCGGGCTCGACGCCCTGCTTGAGCAACTGGTTACGTGCGTCCTGCATCTGTTGCATCAGGCTTTGTGATTCGTCGTTACCCGCTGCGTTCGCCATAAACTTCGCGAGTTTGTCGTTCGAGATTTCGAGGTATTTGTCCGACCGCTTCAGCACGGCCTCCGCCCCCTTCACGTCGTGCAATTCGTCTAGCGATGCATACGTTGCAAGTGCGAGACGCAGCCGCAAAAGCTGTCCAGCGCTGTTTTCCAAGTTTGCGACGGCCGGCGTATCGATCGTGTACGTTTGCTCGAGCGCATGGTTTTCCGAGCGCAACGCGAAGAGGCCGATGGCCGCGCCCACCATCAACGTGATGGCGAATGCGACCACCATCAACGTCAAACATGTTTTTATAGATAAGTTTCTTGGCATGATCATTCGACGAGATGAAATGGAAGCCGCGCTGTGTTTAGTCCCCTCGCGGCACTCCTTAAGGACATCGGCATATTGCTTACAAAACTTTAGTTTTCCAATGCAATGTCCGCGTCAAAGTATCGTTACGGCGCATTTTTCTATGCAGTGACTCCGGTCTCCAGAATGGCGCCTTCTTCCTTGAGCGCCTTAATCCGCTCATCGCTGAAGCCGTATTCATGCAGCACGTCGCAGGTGTGCTGCCCGAGCAGCGGAGCGGGGCGCGACGGTTTTGTGCAGCCGTCGGAGAAGTGGATCGGCAGCCCGAGCCCGCGCATCGCGCCGCCCACAGGGTGCTGCGTATGAACGATCATCCCGCGTGCGATCGCCTGTTCGTGCGAAACCGCTTCGGGTACTTCGAGAACCGGGCCGGACGGCAGGCCGATTGCGTCGAATAGCGCGAGCCACTCCGCCGTTGTGCGGTCGACAAGACGCCCAGTCAAAATTTCGACAAGCGCCTCGCGATGCTTCATACGCCCCGCATTGGTCTGAAAGCGTTCGTCACGTTCAAGATCTGGGATATTCAGCACACCGACGAGCCGTTCATAGTTACTCTGATTCGCCGCACCGATGTTGACCCAGCCGTCGCGCGTGCGAAACGCCTGATACGGCGCGCTAGTCGGATTGGCCGAACCTGCCTTGGGCAGCACGGTGCCGTCGGCGAAATAGT
>DASXXR010000420.1:0-1745 GCA_036502945.1 Paraburkholderia sp.
CTCTGAAGACGCAACCGGGCGGCACGCCGCCCCTCTGGATATGGCTCGTCGCGCCCCCAAATACGGCGGTATGACTTCCGGCTCTTCCTCTGCCGGCGTGCTGGCCGATTTTCATCCGGCAGTCGCCGGCTGGTTCGCGAAAACCTTCCCCGCCCCCACCGACGCGCAGGCCGCCGCCTGGCCGATGATCCGCAGCGGCCGCCCGACGCTCGTCGCGGCGCCCACCGGTTCCGGCAAGACGCTGACTGCGTTTTTGTCCGCACTCGACGAGCTTGTGCGCGAAGGGCTCGAACACGGCGGCGCGTTGCCTGACACCACGCTCGTCGTCTACATATCGCCGCTCAAGGCGCTGTCGAACGACATCCGCATCAACCTGCAAACCCCGCTCGAAGGCATCGCAGGCGAACTGGCGCAGCGCGGCCTGCCGCCACTCGAGATCCGCACCGCCGTGCGCACCGGCGACACGACGCAGCAGGAACGCGCCGCCTTGCGCAAGCGTGCGCCGCACATCCTTGTGACGACACCTGAGTCGCTGTACGTGCTGCTCGGTTCGGATTCGGGCCGCAGCATGCTGTCGACGGTGCGCACCGTGATCGTCGACGAAATTCATGCGATGGCGGGCAGCAAACGCGGCAGCCACCTCGCACTGACGCTCGAACGGCTCGACGCGTTATGCGGTCGGCGCCTGTTGCGCATCGGCTTGTCGGCGACGCAGAAGCCGATTGACGCGGTCGCGCGGTTTCTGGTCGGCGGCGCGAGCGTCACGAGCGACGCGCCAGCCGCCTGCGAAATTATCGACGTCGGCCACGTCCGCGAGCGGGATCTCGCGCTGGAAATACCGCCCGTGCCGCTCGAAGCGGTGATGTCGAACGACGCCTGGGAGCTCGTCTATAACCGGCTCGCGGAACTCGTCACGCAGCATCGCACGACGCTGGTCTTCGTCAACACACGCCGGATGGCCGAGCGCGCGGCGCGCCATCTGACCGAGCGTCTCGGCAAGGACAACGTCGCGGCGCATCACGGCAGTCTGGCTAAGGAACATCGCTTCGACGCAGAGCAAAGACTCAAGCGCGGCGACCTGCGCGTGCTGATCGCAACCGCGTCGCTCGAACTCGGCATCGATATCGGCGATGTCGATCTGGTCTGCCAGATCGGTTCGCCGCGCGCGATCGCGCCGTTGCTGCAACGTGTCGGACGCTCAGGGCATCAGGTCGGCGGCATGCCGAAGGGCCGTCTGTTTCCAGTATCGCGCGACGATCTGATCGAATGCGCGGCGCTGCTCGATTGCGTGAGGCGCGGCGAACTCGACGCGCTGCGAATTCCACACGCGCCGCTCGACGTGCTCGCGCAACAGATCGTCGCCGAAGCGTGCAGCCAGCAATGGAGCGAGGATGCATTGTTCGAGCTGTTCCGGCACGCGGCGCCGTACGCAGACCTCGCCCGCGAGCAATTCGACGCCGTACTGCGCATGCTCGCCGAAGGCTTCACGACACGCCACGGGCCACGCGCGGCCTACGTGCATCGCGATGCAGTGAACGGCACGCTGCGCGGGCGGCGCGGCGGCAAACTGTACGCGCTCACGTCGGGCGGCACGATTCCCGAAAACGCCGACTATGCGGTGATGCTCGAACCGCAAGGCATCCAGGTCGGCACGGTCAACGAGGATTTCGCTGTCGAAAGCCTCGCGGGCGACGTATTCCAGCTCGGCAACGCGGCGTACCGGATACTGCGTGTCGAAAGCGGGC
>DASXXR010000421.1:0-1596 GCA_036502945.1 Paraburkholderia sp.
GTCGCCGCCGATACGCTCGGCTACGAGGGCGTGCTGCTGCCGACCGGGCGCTCCTGCGAGGACGCGTGGGTGGTGGCGTCGAGCCTGATTCCGGTCACGCGGCGACTCAGGTTTCTGGTCGCGATTCGCCCGGGCATTGCGTCGCCGGGACTGTCGGCGCGGATGGCGTCGACCTTCGACCGGCTCTCGGGCGGGCGGCTGCTGATCAACGTCGTGACCGGCGGCGATGCGGCGGAACTGGAAGGCGACGGGCTCTTCGCCGATCACGACACGCGCTACGAAATCACCGACGAATTCCTGCGTATCTGGCGCGGCTTGCTGACGAGCGCGCATCGCAACGAATCGATCGATTTCATCGGCAAGCATTTGAAGTCGAAGAGCGGCAAGGTGCTGTATCCGCCGGTGCAGGATCCGCATCCGCCGCTGTGGTTCGGCGGTTCGTCGCCGGCCGCGCACGAGATGGCGGGCGAGCATATCGATACCTATCTGACGTGGGGCGAGCCGCCTGAAGCCGTCGCGAAGAAGATCGCCGATATTCGCTCGCGCGCCGCGCAGCATGGCCGCCAGATCAAGTTCGGGATTCGCCTGCATGTGATCGTGCGTGAAACGGAAGACGAAGCATGGGCCGCCGCCGACAAGCTCATCAGCCGGCTCGACGACGACATGGTCGCGCGTGCGCAGGCGTCGTTTTCGAAGATGGATTCGGAAGGGCAGCGCCGGATGGCAGCGCTGCACGGCGGCAAGCGCGGTGGGCGCAAGGAGCTCGAGGTGTACCCGAACCTGTGGGCCGGCGTCGGCCTTGTGCGCGGCGGCGCGGGCACGGCGCTCGTCGGCAGTCCGGCGCAGATCGTGGAGCGGATGAACGAATACGCATCGCTTGGGATCGAGACGTTCATCCTGTCCGGCTATCCGCATCTGGAGGAATCGTATCGTTTTGCGGAGCTTGTGTTTCCGTTGCTGCCCGGCCGGCAGCGCGCAAACATCAGCGGTCCGTTGTCCGGGCCTTTCGGCGAAATCGTCGGCAACAACTATGTGCCGAAGGCCGCGCAGAGTTAAATCACGGAGGTGTCAGCCATGTTCAGATCGATTGGCACGAGCGCCCTCGGCGCATCGTATGGCCGACGCATCGCACCGTGGATCGTGCCGCTCGTCGTCCTGATTGCGTGGGAGCTGGCGGCACGCAGCGGCGTGCTGTCGACGCGCGTGCTGCCCGAACCGCTCGCCGTCGTGAAGGCCGCGTGGTCGCTGATCCGGTCCGGCGAAATGTGGGCCGACGTGAAGGTCAGCACCGGGCGCGCCGTGTCGGGTTTCGCGATCGGCGGCGGGATCGGCTTCGCGCTCGGACTCGCGACGGGCCTCTTCAAGCCCGCCGAAGTCGCGCTCGATTCGACCGTGCAGATGATCCGCAATATCCCCGCGCTCGCGATGATTCCGCTCGTGATCCTGTGGTTCGGTATCGAAGAGGAAGCGAAGGTGTTTCTGGTCGCGCTCGGCGTGTTCTTTCCGATCTACGTGAATACGTTCCACGGGATCCGCTCGGTCGACGCGAACCTGATCGAAATGGCGCGCAGCTATGGCGTGAGGGGCATCGCGCTG
>DASXXR010000422.1:0-1566 GCA_036502945.1 Paraburkholderia sp.
CCGATGAACACGAAGCCCGACTGCTCGACGCGCTCCGCGAAGTCCGCGTTCTCGGACAGGAAGCCGTAGCCGGGGTGGATCGCTTCGGCGTCGGTGACTTCGGCGGCGCTGATCAGCGCCGGCATGTTCAGGTAGCTCAGGTTCGACGGCGCCGGGCCGATGCAGACCGCCTCGTCGGCGAGCTTCACGTACTTGGCTTCCTTGTCGGCTTCCGAATAGACGACGACCGTCTTGACACCCAGCTCGCGGCACGCGCGCTGGATTCGTAGCGCGATTTCGCCGCGATTGGCAATGAGGATTTTTTCAAACATAGCGAGTATTCGACTCATCAATGGGCGCCGCGGGGCTGGACACGATGCGCGGCTGCCTCAGAGGATCGGTTGCGCGCTTCACGAAAGAATAGAGCGAAGCGCGGACGGACGAAGCTGTGGGGCGCCGCCGTCAGCCGATCACGAAGAGCGGCTGCCCGTATTCGACGGCCTGCCCGTTTTCGACGAGAATTTCCTTGATCACGCCGGCCTCGTCGGATTCGATCTCGTTCAGCAGTTTCATCGCTTCGATCAGGCAGATCGTCTGGCCTTCCTTGACCGTGTCGCCCACCTGAACGAACGGATCGGCGCCCGGCGACGGCGCGCGGTAGAACGTGCCGACCATCGGCGATGTCACCACGTGGCCTTGCGGCGCGGCGGGCGCTGGCGTGGCAGGCACACCGGCTGCGAGCGCGTCAGCTGCGCCGCCCATCGGCTGAATCGGCGCGTTCTGGGCATACTGCGGCGCGTACTGCGGCGCCTGCTGTACGTAAACCGGCGGCGCGTTCTTGACGATGCGCACCTTGCCCTCGCCCTCGGTGACTTCGAGTTCCGAAATGCCGGACTCGGAGACGAGGTCGATCAGAGTCTTCAGTTTACGTAGATCCATGGGCGCTCCCCTTTCAATGCGTGATGCGCCGGCGGCCTGGCCGCCGGCGCTGAATTCGTGTTCTGGAGTCAGCTGCGCGACGAGCCGGCGGCCGCTGTGGACAGCCGGTCGAGCGCGAATTCGAGTGCGTACAGATACCCCTTCCAGCCGAGACCGCAAATGACGCCCTCAGCCAGGCCGGAGAGATACGAATGATGCCGGAACGGTTCGCGGCGATGCACGTTCGACAGGTGAATCTCGACGAACGGAATGCCGACGCCCGCCAGTGCGTCCCGAATCGCGACGCTAGTATGCGTATACGCAGCGGGGTTGATCAGGATGAAATCGGTGTTTTCGGTCCGTGCGGATTGGATGCGATCGACCAGTGCGCCTTCATGGTTGCTCTGGAACGACGCGAGCTCGGCGCCGGCGTCCGCGGCGCGGTCCGCTAATGCCTGATCGATCTGCGGCAACGTGACGCGGCCATAAACCTCAGGTTCCCGGGTGCCGAGAAGATTGAGGTTGGGGCCGTGCAGTACCAGCAGTCGCGTCATGGTCGCTTCTTTTTCCGTGGAATTGGGCGCACTTTAGCGCTGATTAGAGAAACTTGTCTAGTTTCCCGGACGTACGGAACGATTGCGGCGCCACGAAGTCGGCCCGCCGGGAACG
>DASXXR010000423.1:0-6405 GCA_036502945.1 Paraburkholderia sp.
ATAGCCGATGCCGTAGCCTGCGAGCTTCGGCTGCATCGTCATGTACACGCCGAGCGCGAGGAACGGCGTGAGCGCTGCGCACAGCAGCGGAAAGCCGTCGATGTGCGGATAGATGCCGAATGTGAGGAATATTGCCAGCAGTGACGACAGCGTCGTGCCGACCGCCATTTGCCATGCCATGCGCGGCGGATTCGGCGACGACGACGCGAGCGCGCACGTGGCCGCCGCATTCAGTGTGAGCGTGGTGCCGCTCGGCCAGGCAGTCGCAATCCAGAACGCGCCCACCACGACCATCACGATCGCCGCGCGCAAGCCGGAAATGCCCGCCGTCAGCGCGTTCGTTTTCGGCTCGTAGCGTTCGAGCCAGCGCTCACGCTCGTGCGTCGCGGCTGCCAGCGACGCGTAGGTGGCGGTGTACGCGTACAGGTCGTCGACGAAGCGGTACAGCAGTTCCGACGCGGTATCGAAGTCGAGCAGCGGCTCGTCGGGATGCACGGCGAGCGCGTCGCGCGTCGCGCGGATGCGGGCGGGCAAGCCGGCCTTGTACGCTTCGAGCTGTGCGGCGGCATCGATCGCATCGGCGGCTGTCAGCACCGGCTCGCCGGACTTGCGCAACAGCGGCGCGATCTCCTTGAAGTACGGCTCGATCGCGTCGATCGTGGTCCACGCGCTCGCCATGTGCAGACGATTCATCAACTGGTGCAGCGCGTGAAAGCGCGTCGATGCGGCCATGAACTCGCTATTGAGCCGCGACAGCCGGCCGCCGCGCATCCGCGATTCTGGGCTCTCGAATATGGCGGTGCTGCGTATCGCCTCGAAGCCGACGATGTCCGCGACGAAGCGCGCATTGGTCTCTTCGATCTGCGCGCGCTCGATGCGGCCCGCGAGCACATCGCACACGTAGTCGACGAATGCGCTGAAGCGCCCGCGTACGGTGGAGCGCAACCGTTCGCCGGTATGCTCGGGAAACACCAGCGCGCTGACTGCGCCGGCGCAGAGAATGCCGAGCAGCACTTCCGACACCCGCGTGAGCGCCGACAGGAGCGCCGTGTCCGGATGTTGCGAAGCTGGGATGCCGATCAGCGCAGCCGTGTAGCCCGCGAGCACGAAGCCGTATGAACGGAAATTCCGGTTGCGCGCGGCGCCCGCGGTACAGATGCCAACCCAGATCGCGGTCGACAGGATGAACAGCTCGGGCTGCTGCGGAAACAGGCCGAGCAGCGCGAGCATCACGACGAGCCCGACGAGCGTTCCGCAGATCCGGTAGAAGCTTTTGGCGAACACCATCCCGCTTTGCGGCTGCATCACGATGAACACGGTCGTCATCGCGGTGCGCGGCTGCGGCATCTCCAGCTTCATCGCAATGCCGAGCGTGAGAAAGGCGGCGGCGAGCGCTTTCAGCAGGTAGATCCAGAAGCGGCCGTCGGTTTGGGCCCAGTCGGCGGCGGCTGCGTAGAGCGTAGTGAGCGGCGACGGGGGACGGGCGGCCGGAGAGGACGTGGACATGAGCGCGGCTCCTTGTTCAGCGCGTCGCGGCGGCCGGCGCTGCGGGTTGCGAGGCCGCGCGCGCGGCGGCCGGGATGGCGCTCGCGGTGGCGGACGATTGCGCAGCCGGCGTAGCAACGGGTGCCGGCGCTGCGGCCGCGCCGGACGCGGCGGTAGCGCCCGCCGCCGCGGTGCGTTTACCGCGCCCGCGCGTGGGCAGCACCTCACTTTGCGACGGGCCGTCCGATGGCTCGGCGAGGCCGCCGCCCAGTGCCGCAACGAGTGTCGCGTGTGCGCTGAGGCGGTCGGCCTGAATCCGCGCGACGCCTTCCTGCGCGCGCAGCAACTGGGTTTGCGCGATCAGCACGTTCACATAGTCGGTCAGGCCGCGCCGGTAGCCTTCGCGCGCGAGCTGATAGTTCCTGCTGGCGATATCGACGGAACGCTGCGCTTCCTTCGCCTGCGTGTCGAGCGAGCGGATCCGCACGACCTGGTCGGCGATCTCTTTCAGCGCTTCGACGATCGTCTGGTTGTATTGCGCGGTGGCTTCATCGTAGCCCGCCGATGCGACGCCCAGCTGCGCGCGCAGCCGGCCGCCGTCGAGGATCGGCAGCGACACCGCCGGGCCGGCGTTCCAGCCGCCGTTCTGCGAATGCAGGAACTGGAACAGCGGCCCCATCGCGGCGAAGCCGCCGATCGACGCGAGCAGATCGATATTCGGATAGAAGTCGGCGTGCGCGACGTCGATGCCGCGCGCCTGCGCGGCGACGGCCCAGCGGGCCGCGACGATATCGGGGCGGTGGCCGATCAGCTCGGCGGGCAGCGCCGACGGCAGACCCGCCGGCCCGGCCAGCGCGAGTTGCGGCCGGGTGATCGACTCGCCCGCGCCCGGCCCTTTGCCGGCCAGCGCGGCGAGCTGGTTGCGCGCGAGCGCGATCTGCTCTTCGAGCGCGTCGATCTGCCGTTCGGATTCCGGCAGCGGGGTTTCGGCCTGCGCCACTTCGAGCTGCGTGCCGAGTCCGCCTTTGAGACGGCGGTTCGCGAGCGTCGCGACCTGCTGCTGCTGTTCGAGTGTGCTCTTCGCGATGTCGGCCAGCGCGTAGTTCATCGACAGCTGGATGTACGTGCGCACCACATTCGCTTCGATTTCGAGCTGGGCGGCGCGGGCATCGGCGGCTCGCGCGTGGGCGAGGTCGAGCGCGCGTTCGGCGGCGTTTTTGTCGCGGCCCCACACGTCGAGGTGATACGACAGCCCGAGCGTCCCGGTGTTGTTCCAGGTGGTCTGGTCCGCGAGCGGACCGGGGCCGTAGTAGATGTTGTCCGGCCAGTGCTGCCGCTGGATCGACAGATTGCCGTTGATTTGCGGCGACAGCGCCGCTTGCGCGACACCGGCAAACGCCTGCGCGTCGCGCACGCGCGCCTGCGCGACGGCGAGCGTCGGATTGCCGGCCAGCGCGGTGTCCACCCATGCGTCGAGCTGCGGATCGCTATAGGCGCGCCACCAGTCTGCGACCGGCCATTGCGCGTCCGCGTTGGCCGCGCGGATCGCGGCGCCGACGTCGAGCGACGACGGATCGAGGTCGCCCGCTTGCGGCGCGACGCCTCCGGGAGTGGCACAGCCGGCAATTATTAGCGGGATCGTAAGAACCGCGAGCGCGGCGACCCCTTTTTTCACCGGAAACTGCACGATTCCCTCCCTGATTACCATAAAACGTGGAGCATCATTATATTTTTGGGACCATTAGCGAATAACAGGCAAAGGTGTAAGGGATCTTTACCGAAATTGAGATAATCGGTCTTACGGATTGTGCAACAATCGCCTCCAATGTAGTCAGGGATTATCATGGATACGCTTCAGAACATGCGCGTATTTGTCCGCGTCGTGGAAGCGGGCAGTTTCACTGCCGCCGCGCAGCACCTCAATACAACCACCGCTTACGCGTCGCGCGCCATTTCGGATCTCGAAGCGCACCTGCGCACGCGGCTCCTGAACCGGACGACGCGCCGCATCGCGCTTACCGAAGCGGGCGAGCGTTATCTGCAGCGTTGCGAGCAGATTCTGGCGTATGTGGATCAGGCGGAAGCCGAGGCGAGCGATGCGCATGCGCGCCCCTCCGGCAAGCTGAAAGTACACGCGATGACCAGTTTCGGCCAGCACTACGTCGTACCGGCCGTGGGCCGTTATCAGCAGCGTTATCCTGACGTTCACATCGAATTGACGCTCGCGCAGCGGGTGCCCGATCTGCTTGACGAAGGCTACGATGTCGCGCTCGTGCTCGCGCAGCATCTGTCCGATTCGGGCTTCGTTTCGCAGCGGCTCGGCAGCGCGTTCAGCATTATCTGCGCATCGCCGGATTATCTGGCACGCAGGGGCGT
Organism: Paraburkholderia sp.; assembly: GCA_036502945.1. Taxonomy (GTDB): domain Bacteria; phylum Pseudomonadota; class Gammaproteobacteria; order Burkholderiales; family Burkholderiaceae; genus Paraburkholderia. The sequence goes on from DASXXR010000423.1 coordinate 3,862, forward strand.
GCCGAAGGTGCCCGCCGATCTGCGCGGCCACACCTGCCTGCGAATGGTGACGCCGGTGTTTCCTGTCGACGAGTGGAGCTTCGACGGCCCGAACGGCCAGGAAACGCTGGCGCTCGGCCCGGCGACGTTTCAGGTGAACGTCGCGGAGGCGCTGGCGGTCGGTGTGGGCGAGGGCATGGGCGTAGGGCTGCTGCCGATTTACTCGGCAATCGCTGGGCTGCGCAGCGGCGACCTCGTCTGGGTGCTGCCGGAGTACACATCACAGGAAATGAATCTGTATGCGCTCTATGCATCGCGGCAGTATCTCGACGCGAAAATCCGCACATGGGTTGAGTTCCTGCGCGACGAATTGCCCGTGACGCTCGCGGTCGATCAAGCCGAGTTGCGCAAGTTCGCGCGGACCTGAAAAGCGGGCGGGGCATCGCGTCGGTGCGGGCGTCAGGGGCGCTCAGCGGCATTCAGTGCGGTTCGGCGGCACGCAAGCGCTGTTACAGATGCGCTGCGTCGCAACACTTCTTTACTTCCCCTCGACATTTGATTTGCTAACGTTGCTTCCACGCCGCTGCCGGACTCCGCCGGTGCACGCCGCAATCTGAAACGAAGAGGGAAACATGGATACGCATCTGATGATCGGTATCGCCGTCATTCTTGGACTGATCGCTGTTGCCGCGTCGCGCGATCTGCTGCGCCGCCTGCGGCTTCAGCCGCGGCTCGCGCCGGTCAAGGTCAAGAGCGAACGGCCCGCGCGCAAGGATGACGCGAGCAGCCTTTGACGCTGAACGCGTGATCCGGCTGCGGTTCAGTCAAGCGCATCGATCAAGCGGGGTTCGTCGAGCAGCGGACGATCGAGATCGGCGCTCACTTTGTACCAGACGAATCTGCCCGTCGACACGCCGCCTTCATGTGCGAGCTGGTCGATCTCGGCAAGCGGCAAGGATCGATCGAGCCAGCGGCGCGCCGCGTCGCGCGCGAACGCCAGCGGACGGCGGTCGTGCACGTCGATCAAGCCCGCATCGGCCGGCGCCGTCACGATGACGAAGCCCATTCCGGCGGTTTGCGGCGTTGTGCTGCGCACACTCGAGAGTGCCGCGAGGTACATTGGCTCATCGCGCTTCAGGCGCACGTAGTAGGGCTGACGAAGGGCAACGGCCGCGGCCGGGTCGTTGCCGTTCGCCTCCGCGGGCACGCTCGCACGCCATTCGAACCAGCCGTCGGCGGGAATCAGTACGCGTCCCGTTTTCCATAACGCGCGGAAATAGCGCGTGCGCGCAGCGGTTTCGGCGCGCGCGTTGATGGTTTGCGGCAGGTGGCGTGCGCGCGCCCAGTCCGGGCAATAACCCCAGTGTGTCGCGCGCAGCGTTTCATCGGGATAGATCGCGAGCGGGTGGGTGCCCGGTGCCAGGTTGTAACCGGGCCGGCGGTCCGCCGCGTCGAATTGCATGAACGGATTGGCAAGCCCGAGGTGCGCCGCGTAACGTTGCGGCTCGCGGTACTGGCTGATTCGACCACACATGAGTTGTCTCCCGATGTGCGCGGCGTGACGGCTTTGCCATGCTGCGTGCCGATGCCTCGCTTTGCGTTTCCGTGTTTCGTGTCCTGCGTTTTGCGCTTCGCTCTTTGCGCCGGCCGGGCGGTTCGCGCCGTTCAGATCTCCACGACCTTGTCCCACGCGAACTGCTCGTTTTCCAGCCGGCCGGTGCGCCGGTCGATATAGCCGCGCGGATTGCATACGACGCGCGTGCCGTTTTCCACATAGTCGAAAGCCGTGTGCGTGTGGCCGTGCACCCACAGCGCGGCGGGCGCGCGCACGAGCGCCGGCAGATCGCTGACGAAACCCGACGACACTGGATCGTTCGCATAGCGCTCGGCGAGGCTGCGCCGATGCGGCGCATGATGCGTGACGACGATTGTCTTGCCGCCGAACGGCTTCGCCAGCTCGCGCTCAAGCCACGCGCGCGCGCAGGCGTGCAGCGCAAGCGTGTCGGCGGGCGTGAAACCGCGTGGCGCGCCGGATTGTTGCGATAGGGCTGTGGCGTCGGCGGTCGGGTGCGTTAGCGGGTTGGTCGGCGGGTTGGCCGCCGGGTTGGCCGCTGGGTTGGTCGCGTCAATGCCCTTTGTGTCTGCGGGATTAGCCCACGCGACCTGGATCAGTCCGCGCAAGTCGAGCATCGCGCGCTGCGCGGCGGCAATCGATGCAGCGCGCACCGCTTCGTCTGTGCCATACAGCTCGAAGTCGGTCCACAGCGTGGTGCCGAGCACGCGCCAGCGGCCCTGCGGATCGACGAGCGCTGCGTTGTTCAGGAAGTGGACGTTGTCGACCGAGTGCGCTGCGTCCTGCATCGCCGCCTCGAGTGCGCCGAACTCGCCGTCGTAGTACTCGTGATTGCCGGGCACATACACGACCGGCACCGCGCCGTCGAACGTCTGCGCCGCCCAGCGCAAACCTTGCGCGTGATTGTGGATGTCGCCGGCCAGCACGACGAGGTCGGCTTTCGCGTGCGGAATCAGCTCGGGCTCGTCGCATTCGAGGTGCAGATCGGATAG
>DASXXR010000424.1:0-11090 GCA_036502945.1 Paraburkholderia sp.
GATGCCCTTCTCCTCGAGCAGGCGCCGCATCACCGGGTCCATGACGTCGCCATCGATTGCGCGGATACCCGCCGAATGAAACGTGATCGGCGTTGCGGGGCTGTCCTGAAGCTTCGCCTTGAACAGCATTTCAGCCGCGGGCGAACGGCAGACGTTGGCATGGCAAACGATCAAAACGTTGGCAAACATGGTGGTATCCGTGAATTCCTTGACGGCGTGTGACGGGTTAAAGGAGGTTACAGGGCAGCGGCCGTCGCACCGGCCGTCTGCGCTGCGCGTGCGGACGTATCCTGCAACGCATGCTGGCGGCCGATCGCGTGATACTCGATGCCAAGCTCGCGCATCGAATCCGGCTCGTACAGATTGCGGCCGTCGAAAATCAGCGGCGCTTTCAGGTGCGATTTCAGGCTGTCGAAATCCGGGCTCTTGAAGGCTTTCCACTCGGTCAGGATGACGAGCGCATCGGCGTCGCGCGCCGCTTCCATTTCTTCGGCCGCAAACGAAAGCCGCGCGTGGCGCTGCGGCATGTGCTGCAGATCGAGCGCGAGCACGCGCTGCGCTTCGTCGATCGCAACCGGGTCGTAGGCCTTCACCTTCGCGCCGCGCGCGAGCAGCTCGGCGATCAGCGGCCGGCTCGGCGCTTCGCGCATGTCGTCGGTGTTCGGCTTGAACGCGAGGCCCCACACGGCGAACGTGCGGTCCGACAGGTCGCCGCCCAGACGCTCGACGATCTTCTGCGCGAGGATCTTCTTCTGCGTTTCGTTGACGGCCTCGACCGCCTCGAGAATCCGCAAGCCTTCGTGATGCTCTTGCGCGGTACGGATCAGCGCCTGCACGTCCTTCGGGAAGCACGAGCCGCCGTAGCCGCAGCCGGCGTACAGGAAGTCGTAGCCGATGCGCGGGTCGGAGCCGATGCCGCGCCGCACCGCTTCGATGTCCGCGCCGACCCGGTCAGCCAGATTGGCCAGTTCGTTCATGAACGAAATGCGCGTGGCGAGCATCGCGTTGGCCGCGTATTTCGTGAATTCGGCGGAGCGCACGTCCATGTACAGCGTGCGCTCGCGGTTGCGGTTGAACGGCGCGTACAGGCGCTTCATCATCTCGCGCGCCTTTTCGCCGGGCACATCTTCGTCGCAGCCCAGCACGATCCGGTCCGGCCGCGTGAAGTCTTCGACTGCCGCGCCTTCCTTCAGGAACTCCGGGTTCGATACCACCGAGAACATCTGCTTCGAGCCGCGCGCGGCGAGTTCCTGCGCGATCACGTCGGCGACGCGGCGCGCGGTGCCGACCGGCACCGTCGACTTGTCGACGATCACCTTGAAGCCGTCCATATGGCGGCCGATGTTGCGCGCGGCCGCCAGCACGTATTGCAGATCCGCGGAGCCGTCTTCATCGGGCGGCGTGCCGACCGCGATGAACTGAATGTCGCCGTGCGCGACGGCCGCTTCGACATTCGTCGAAAACTTCAGGCGCCCCGCCTTGCGGTTGCGCGCAATGACTTCCAGCAGGCCGGGTTCATGAATCGGCACGCCGCCGTCGTTCAGCACGTCGATCTTGCGTTGATCGACGTCGAGACAGAACACGTCGTTGCCGATATCGGCAAGACAGGCGCCTGTCACGAGGCCTACGTATCCGGTTCCAACGATCGTCACGTTCATGAATCACACCTCGGCGAATTGAATAGTCGATTGATCAAAGAGCGGGCCGCGAAGCCAGCCGTGCGAAGCATGGCGGTTCAATAGGCGTTGCTGCCCGCAAAGCCTTTCCAGAACGTCAACACGACGATCTTCATGTCGAGCCAGAACGTCCAGTGCTGCATGTAATACAGGTCGAGCTTCACGCGTCCCATCATTTTTTCGATGCGATCCGTCTCGCCCCGGTAGCCGTTGATCTGCGCCCAGCCGGTAATCCCGGGCTTGATGCGGTAACGGTGCATGTAGCCCCTCACCAGATCCTTGTAGATGTCGTCGTGTTCGAGCGCATGCGGGCGCGGTCCGACGACCGACATTTCACCCCGCAGCACGTTGATGAATTGCGGCAGTTCGTCGAGGCTCGTACGCCGCAGGAACGCGCCGACCGCCGTGATGCGCGGGTCGCGCCTTGTCGCCTGGGTGACCTTGCCGGACTCTTCCTTGTGCACGCGCATCGAACGGAACTTGAAGATCTCGAACTGGTTGCCGTCGATGCCCTTGCGCTTCTGCCGGAAAAACACCGGCCCCGGCGACGACAGCTTGACCATCACGGCGATCACGAGCATCACCGGCGACAGCGCGGTGAGCGCGGCGAGCGCAAACAAACGGTCGAACACGCGCTTGGGCAGCACGCGCAGATCGGTGATCGGCGACGCGGCCAGGTTGATGGCCGGCACCCCGAGCAGATCGACCATCGGCTGATTGAACAGCGTCAGGCTGCGCACATCCGGGATGAAGCGGATGTTCACGAAGTCGTTGCGGAACTCAGTGACGAAGCGATTGATCGTGCGTTCCTTCGAGATCGGCAGCGCCATCCACAGCTCGCGCACCGAACGGCTGCGCACCGTATGCACGAGCGCTTCGTAACTGCGCTCGACCGGCACGCCTTCGATCGATTCCACCGTCTCCGGATCTTCCTGCTGGCTGCGCGGAGCGTCCTCGTCATACACGATGAACGGGCTGAAGCCGGCTTCCGGGCGGCCCCGCATCTGCTCGATCAGGAACTTGCCGTAGCGCGCGCTGCCGACGATAGCCACCGTCTTCTGGTTGAAGCCTTCGCGCCGCAGCCCTTTGAGGATTGAGTGCACGAGCGCCTTCGTGACGATCAGCAGCACGATCGTCGCAAGCGCCCAGTAGCCGAGCCACAACCGCGACAGCAACTCCGCGCGGTGCAGGCTGAAGCTCATCAGGATGCCGGTCAGCTCGACCATCAGCCAGCCGCACGATACGCGCCACAACAGGTCGTAGAGCGACTTGCCGCGCCACGACTGATAGATGCCGAGCGCGGGGAAAAACACCACGACCAGCAGGCAGTCGAATGCCAGCGAGATACTTTGCATATCGTCCAGCCACGCAAAGTGCCCACCGTGCACTGCGGCTGCGACGACGGCGCCCAGGGCGACCATCGCGATGTCGATGATTCTCGATAGAACGCTCAGCATGCTGCTGCACCTCGGTTAACCGGTCAGGTTGGTTGCGTGAACCATTGAAGCCTCGGGCTGAATTCGCGCGTGGAAATAAATTGGCGAATTAGGTGAGTACCCTCGCACTGGTATGAATAAAGCTGCATTAAAATTCCGCCTGCAAGCTTCTAAAAAAAACAATTTTCATCGGTAATGGTTTCTGAATTTTTTATCATTTTATTCGGCAATATTTACTTTTTTACCCATTCCAAATCGCGCTTCCAGACGGGCTGCCCGTGGACTTCGCCGGTTCCTTACATGACTTTCATCAAGACGCTCCGCAGGTTGTTGCGTCGGCGCAAACGTCATCCTGGGCGGACCGCAACCTGTCTTCCGAAATTCTCAACCAGTTTTAATTTTCTGAACCGTTCTGGACTTAAATCTATCGTAAATAAAGCACAAAAAGTTTATAGAAAAAGTTTCCATCGATTACGCACGCTTTTCTCTTTTATTAAGCAATTACGATGTGTTAAAACTCGAAGCACTCATCCAGCTCGAGGAGTCAACCATGAGTGCTCTCGGTACGGCATCCGCCGTCCAATCCCGGCCTGCCTCCGCTTCGCCGTTGAACGTCAAGCTCAAGATCCATCCTGTGATCCTTGCCGGCGGGTCCGGCACGCGGCTCTGGCCGATGTCGCGGGAGCAGCATCCGAAGCAGCTGATCGGGCTGCTCGGCGAAGACTCACTGCTGCAATCGACGACCCGGCGCCTCGACGCGCTCGATGCGGGCTATCCGGTTGCGGATCAGCTCGTCGTTGTCTGCAACGAAGACCATCGCTTTACCACCGCTGAGCAATTGCGCACGAGTGGTAAATCGAGCCGCCTGATGCTCGAGCCGGTCGGGCGCAACACGGCGCCGGCGTTGACCGTCGCTGCGCTGTCGGTCGCCGCGCAGGATGAGGACGGCATCATGGTCGTGATGCCGGCAGACCACGCGGTCGCCGACATCGCGGGCTTTCATGCGGCGGTCGCCGTCGGTGTCCAGCACGCGGCGGCCGGCTACATCGTCACGATGGGCATCATGCCGACGCACGCGGAAACCGGCTACGGCTATATTCGCGTCGGGGTGCCGCTAGCGGATGCCACCGACGGTAGCGAACCCGATGCCGCGACCGGCGCGGATTTCGATGCCGTCGCGACCGGCGCGCGCCGGCTGGATCGCTTCGTCGAGAAGCCGCACCTCGAGCTCGCGCAGCGCTATGTCGAATCGAAGGAATACTGGTGGAACAGCGGCATCTTCATCACGCGTGCGTCGACGTGGCTGAAGGCGATCAAGCACTTCCATCCCGCGATTTACGACTCGTGCGTGGCGGCCTTCGCGGGCGGCGCCGCCGATGGCGATTTCTTCCGGCTGCAGCGCGAAGCGTTCGAGGGTTGCCCGTCGGATTCGATCGACTACGCGGTGATGGAGCAGCTCGGCAACGACACCTCGGTGTGCAGCGGCGTCGTTGTGCCGCTTATGGCCGGCTGGTCCGACGTCGGTTCGTGGGATGCAATCTGGCAGATCCTGCCGAAGGACGCCGACGACAACGTGGGCCGCGGCCGCGTGATGTTCGAAGGCGCGGAGTCGACGTTCGCGCATTCGGAAGGCCGTTTGATCGCCTGTGTCGGCACGCACGATCTGGTCGTCGTCGAAACGGATGACGCGATTCTCGTGGCCGATAAATCGCATGTGCAGGACGTCAAGAAGGTGGTCAGCCGGATTCGCAGTGAACGCGGCGCGGAAGCGTCGAACCATCGCAAGGTGCACCGCCCGTGGGGCCACTACGATTCGGTCGATATCGGCGAGCGGTTTCAGGTGAAGCGCATCGTTGTCAAGCCGGGCGCGCAGCTGTCGCTGCAGATGCATCATCATCGCGCCGAACACTGGATTGTCGTGCGCGGCACGGCCCTCGTCACGCGCGGTGAGGAACGCTTTATCGTCTCTGAGAACGAGTCGGCCTATATCCCGCTCGGCGTCACGCACCGTCTCGAGAACCCGGGCAAGATGCCGCTCGAAATCATCGAGGTGCAGTCGGGTTCGTATCTCGGCGAGGACGACATCGTCCGCTTCGACGATACGTACGGTCGGCGGTAAGGGGGAAGCGGACTTCGTGTGCCGCGTTTTCTGCGGGTTTTCTGCAGGGGCCTCGCGCGGCGGAATCCGCTACGTGGGCCCGCGGCGGGGTTAGCTTGGTGCTACGTGCCTTGCGTGTCGTGCTGGCAACCCGCGGGCGCGTCCGGTGCTTCCGAACGAGCCCGCAGCCGCAGCCGATTGCAGGCGAATGCCAGTGCGCTTCAACGTATGTACGAAATGAACTTGCGGACCGGCGGGAACCGGTCGACGGGCTTGTCGGCGCCGTCGACCGGATAGCGGCGCAACTGCATCCGGTGCGCGTTCACATGCTGCGGGTATGACCCGCCGGCCTGCACGACACCGGCACGATTGCCCTGATTGACCGCGCTCTTCGCCGCGGCGGAATCAGGCATCGCGCGCGTGACCGGCACCGCGGGTCGAACCGCGTCCACCACCCCAACCGCGCCCGCCGAGGTGCGTTTTGCGACCACGGAAACGTTTGCGCGTTCGTCCGGGAGAATCTCTTCCAATGCGCCACACTCGCGATCGATCCACTCAAGCGACCAGCCGAGCGCATATTGGCGCGCCGCGTCGGCATCGTCGAAACGCGGTCCGATCAGGCCCGAGCGCTCGACGCGCCGGCCGTCTCTCATGATCTCCGCCCACGCGCGATACACCGCGCCGGGGACTGCCTCGGCCATCACGTAGATCATGTAACCGCGCGGGTCGGCGAATTGTGCGCCGCCGGGCGTTGCGAGATTCATCCAGACGGGCGCGTGCTGGTCGTCGGGCGCGTCGCCGCGAGGGGTGTGTCGAACTTCGTCGGGCTGCGCTGCTGCACCGTATTGAGCTTCGGCTTCGATGAGCGGCTGCGCTTCGCGGGCATGGGTAGCCTCGATACCGGCGTCGACCGTGTCACTGCCCTCGTCCGCCAACGCGGTTTCGCCAGCCACGGTTTCCACTTCGAGCGAGCCTGCCAGTTGCCGCGTGATGTCCGCCATCGCGCCGAGCGGACGCCATCCGCTCGTCAGGCTTTGCGCCGCGCCCGACGTCTGCCACGATTCCGGGCTCTTCCAGAAGACGCCGCGCACCATGTCGTCACGCGGCTGCTTCGGCGGCTCGACTGCCGGCGCGGGCTTGCTCGCCACGGGCGGAACAGGTTCAGGGATATAAGCGAAGATGCGCCCGCTCTCCGACAGCAGGCCGACCATTTCGACAAGCGTACCGTTCGCTTGCCATTCTTCGAAACGGCGACGGCACGTCGGGCCGGACGGGTAACGACCAGGCAGTTTCGACCAGGGTTCGCCGGTGGTCAGGATCCACAGCACCGCATTGGCCACGATGCGCGGTTCGGCGCGCGGCCGGCCGCGTCGATTTAGCCGGACAGCTGGCTCATCGGAAACGAGCGCGGAAAGGCGTGCCCATTCGTCATTGCTTAGCTCATCGAAAAACATGCGTTTCTCCACGCGGGCCAGGCCAGGCCGCGGCTTTGGGCAGTCACGAACTTTCTGGTGGTTCATGTGGCGCCCCCGGTTGCACAATATGCTTTTCCGTTTTGGGTCAAACAGTGAAAACCGCACAGCCTTAGTGCGTGTTTTCCCCACCAGTACGCACAAAACGTGGTCTCACTCATGCATGGGAGAATTTGTGCACGAAGCATACCATTACCAGGGTTTGCGTGAATATGGCGCGGACAAGTGTTACGGATAGAAACAATCTTGTCTGATTTACCGGGTTGTTTTGAACACGGTTGTCACGTTAATGTCGCGCGTTTCCGGGATGGCAAGTCCCGCTCTCCAGCGCGTTTTCGGTTAATCGCGATTGACGCCGGGTTTCATTCACTTTGCACTGGGATGTATGCAGCGCGGGCGGCGAAAACCGAGCACACCAGGGAAAGACCTGCCCCGCCGGTCCGCTTCGTCGTCAACCAGTTCTACTATTGGCCCGTTCTGACAATTACCATTCGATACGATGGTGCCGGAGAAAGGCAGGGACTCGGTAACCCAGCGGTGGGCCCGGACTGCACAACGACCAATAACGCTGACAACCGATGGAGTGTCTCCCATGAAGATCCAATCCGCTATCGTCGCACTCGCCCTCGGCGGACTGCTCGCTGCACCCGCTTTTGCCGAGAATAGCCAGCAATCGAAAATGACTACATGCAACAAGCAGGCAGGTGACAAGAAAGGCGATGATCGCAAGGCCTTCATGAAGAGCTGCCTGTCGGCTTCGTCCGCGATGGCGGCATCGGCGCCGATGAGCCAGCAGGACAAGATGAAGGCGTGCAACACGCAAGCCACCGACAAGAAAGGCGACGACCGCAAAGCCTTCATGAAGACCTGCCTCAGCAACAAGGGCTAAACGCCGTTCGGCGCTTCAAACGCATTCCCGTTGGATGAGCCGCGCCGCGCGACGGCGCGGCTCGTCATGGTTGTCATTGGCGTCAGCGCATGATCGCACGCGCCACCCGCACCTCCCGTCACGCGTTGCCGCTGCGCGCGCCGGCCACACGGCCATTTCCCTGCAACCAAGCGCACCGCCCCGGTCCGACCGTTTTCTTCTATGATGGCGGCACATACACGGCCCACGCTATATAAAGACAATCCGTTCGTCGGGCCGCCAGCTTGTCGTTGATGCCAAAGAGCATGCACGGAGGCAAGGATGGTTGGGAGACGCAAGAATCGCTGGCTGCGCCGGTGGCTGGTCGCCATCGTCTTCTGGGCCGTGCCGGTCGGGATCGTCGCAGTGCGCGAGATTCAGGAGGAAATGGCGTACAACACCGTCGACCTGAACAACGCGCTCACCACCTGGCAGTTCACCGATACACAACGCGCGGCCGGCGCGCCGGCGCGGTGTCGCGGCAAGCCCGACGACGCGCGCGCCGCCGGTTGCCCCGCCGATGTACTGGCCGCGAATGCGCCGCGTCAACAGGAAGCGATCAACGAATACGCGCTACGCCGCAACACGCTTGCGGCTTACCTGTGGCATGCGTTCGTCGGCTACTGGGTCGTGCCCGCGGCAACGCTGTTCGCGATCGGCACGATCATCGGCGGTATTCGCCGCGCGCTACGGCGTCCGCCAGTGAAGCACCCCGCCAATCATTGACGCATGTTTCGCCGATGCGCCGCCGCAACACTTTCAACGGCATTTCATTCGCCAGTGTGTTGCCTCGCGATCAGTAAAAACAACCGCCTCGCGCGCACATGGCCCGTTGGCAAACGTCGGCGGAAAGCGCGTTGCGCCAAACCCGAGCGGTATGCGAATTTGAACGTGATGCGCATTTCCGCGGGCCATCCGCGACCCGGTCAGATTTACCCGAAGACCCTGCTGGATAGCCGGAAACGCCCATCACATAAGGCGCTGCGGGTGCCAGCAAAAGGCGCTCTTTCTGCGTCCGTGTGTTATAACTAAACACGCAACCCGCTTGAACTCAGGCTGTATCCTGGAACCTCGACGGAGAAAAACGATGCAAAGACGAAACTTCATTCTAAAAAGTACCGCTGCGCTCGCTTTCGGAAGCCTTTCATTGGCAGGCTGCACCACCACCAAGGGTACAGGTGAGTCTGCCGCCACCGACATGTCCAAGCGCCAGTCGATCAACGCGAGCGTCGACGGCACGATGTCGCGGCTTTATACGAGCGTTCAAGGCTCGCGCGAACTCGTCGCGAAGGCCCGCGGCATTCTGGTGTTCCCTTCGGTGCTGCAGGTTGGGTTCGTGGTCGGCGGACAGTACGGCGAAGGGTCGCTGCGCGTCGGCGGCAGCACCGTCGGCTACTACAGCACGGTGTCCGGATCGTTCGGCTTGCAGGCCGGCGCGCAGTCGAAGGCGATCATCTTCCTCTTCATGACGCAGGACGCGCTCGATAAATTCCGCAGTTCCGACGGCTGGTCGGTCGGCGCCGACGCATCGGTTGCGCTGGTGAAGATAGGCGCGAACGGCGTGGTCGACACAACCACGGCCACCGCGCCGGTCGAAGTATTCGTCTTGACGAATACCGGCCTGATGGCCGATGTGTCGCTTGCGGGCACGAAGGTGTCGCGTCTGAATATCTAGGCGAAGCGCGGGTCTACGGCGACGACCGATGTGCGCGGTACGTCGGCCCTGAACGGGTAAGTTGATGCAAGAGCAAGCGCGCTGCATGAATCAATGAAGGCGATGCACACTGCATTGCCGTCAGACGACTAACCAACCCCACGGTTCTCGAATCGTGGGGTTGGTCGTTTGTGGGCCGGCGTTTTTCAGGTGCGCACAAGGCCGGCAAGCGTAAAACCGAGCGCGGCGTGAGTGCGATTTGCTTCACGTGCCACACATAGCCTTCCCGGCGTCGTATCCGGGCATCACCTTGAACGCCCGCTTGAAATCAGAATGGAGCCCTGTCTACTTCAACAAAGGAGGCAACTCATATCAGACCGGTTTCAGCCGTTCAGTGAAATAGTTTTCGATATATCGACGCCAACCTGAGATTAAGGATAGCAAATGAATATTTCGACCCAAACACAAGCGGTTTCATACGGTGCCTTTGAAGACCTGGCGGTCCCGACAACCGCGCTCCCTCCGCGCGAGCAGCAGCGTGTGGCAATCCCGTTCAGTCGGCACGAGCCGCCGCATAATCCGCGCGAAAAGATCGCTCAAGACATTCGGAACCTGGAACGAGACATCGCCTCCTGGCAGCCTCAGTTCGACAACCATCGCCCACTGCATTCTGCCGGAAACATTCCGTTTTATCTTCACGACTTCGATCCCAATTCTTTTCTCCCCTCCACAATTAGGCGAAGCGCCTGACATAGCCAGCTAGCGGCACAATGGATGCCCCGCCGGAGCGGATGTGGGCATCCATGACACGGCGTCATTCAGATTTCCTGGATTGCGATTCGCCGATGCAACCGATATGACGCTGGAAGCCATAAACCCCTAAGCCAAGCAAGCGCGCCGCTCACTTATTCGTCGACGACGCATCAACCACCTTGAAACGCGAACGCCTCTGCGCGCGAATCACCGACTGATACGCATCGACATATTGCTGCGCCATCCGGTGCGACGTGAAGCGCTCTTCGAAACGCTGCCGCACGCCCTGCCGCGTCAGCTTGTGCAGACGGTTCACCGCCGCGACCGCGCCGATCTCGTCTTCGACGATGAAACCCGACACGCCGTCGTCGATCACTTCCGGCACCGACCCGCGATTGAACGCGATGACCGGCGTGCCGCACGCCATCGCTTCGATCATCACGAGGCCGAACGGCTCCGGCCAGTCGATCGGGAATAGCAGCGCATGGGCGCCGGACAGGAACCCGGCCTTCTGATGATCCGCGATCTCGCCGACGAACTCGACGTACGGCAGGTCCAGCAAAGGCCGGATATCGCGCTCGAAGTATTCGCGGTCGGCTTCGTCCACCTTCGCCGCGATGCGAATCGGTATGCCGCAGCGGCCCGCAATGCGGATCGCCGTGTCGACGCGCTTCTCAGGCGAAATGCGCCCCAGAAACGCGAGGTATTGCTGCTCGACCGGCTGCGGCGTGTAAAGCGCCTCCGGCAGCCCGTGATAGACGGTGGTGAGCCACTTCGCCTGCGGCAGCGGGTGGCGTTGCGCATTCGAAATCGAGATCACCGGCGCGGTGGTGAACGTGTCGAACACCGGCTGCTGTTCCGGCAGGTCGAGCCGGCCGTGCAGCGTCGTCACGAACGGCGTCTCCTGGCGCTTGAAGACCGAGAAGGAGTAATAGTCCATATGGAAATGCAGCACGTCGAACTCGTCGGCCTGGCGGCGCACCAGTTCCATCAGCAGCATGTGCGGCGCGATCCGGTCGCGGATGCCCGGGTCGAGGCGCAGCGCGCGCGGCCAGACCGCTTCCAGCTTCGCGCGCGTGACCGAATCGCCGCTT
>DASXXR010000425.1:0-24040 GCA_036502945.1 Paraburkholderia sp.
GAAGCTGAACCACATTGCCCGAAGGATGGATTCGGTGCGGCGCGCGTTCACCGGCGAAGCCGCTGCGCAACCGCCCGGCGACGACACCGAAGGCGCCGGCTGGCTGCCCGAATTCATCGAAGCGCGTAACGCGCTGAAGCAGGCCCTGCTGTTGCGCGACAACGCGCCGCCGAACGAACAGCGCCGCATCGCGGCGATCCTCGTGCGCGCCACGGCGGAAATCGAGGGACTGAAGGGCAACGACATGCGCTGACTGTCGTCTCATTCACGCGCGGCAGCGGCGGTACGCATAGTCTTCCTACCGATCAGGAATCCCGTCGTTTCGGGGGTGCCGGGCGTGCGCACCGCGATGGGCGTCGCGATGGCCGAAAACGTGTCGAACATGCTGCAGCCGTTCTGGGCCGTGCCGGTCGTTGCGATTGCAGGCATCCGGATTCAGCGTGTGATGGGCTATACGGCGGTGACGTTTGTCGTGTCGCTCATCATCTATGCGCTTGCGTTGTGGCTGATTCCGTAACGCGTTCAGGCAAGGCGCCGGCCGCTTCGCTCATGGCTCGCCGTTGCTGTTGCTGTTGCCACCGCTGCCGCCACGATACAGCTTGATGACCGCGGAGAAATCCAGCTTGCCCGCGCCCTGCTTGCTCATCGTCTGATAAAGCTGTTGTGCGAGCGCGCCGAGATAGACCGGCTGCCGCGCGAATTTCGCGGCGTCGGTGGCGAGTCCGAGGTCCTTCAGCATCAGGTCGATGCCGAAGCCGCCGGTATAGCCGCGCGACGACGGCGCCGTTTCGACCACGCCCGGAAACGGGTTGTACGTATCGGCACTCCAGCAGCGTCCGGTCGACGTACTGATGATTCCGCCCAGCACCTGCGGGTCGATGCCGAGCGCTTCGCCGAGCGCCATCGCTTCGGCCACGCCCGCCATCGTGATGCCGAGCACGAGGTTGTTGCAGATCTTCGCCACCTGGCCCGTGCCGGTCGCGCCGCAATGAACGATGTTCTTACCCATGCCGGACAGCACCGGCTTCACCTGTTCGAACACCGCCGCGCTGCCGCCGACCATGAATGTCAGCGTGCCCGCCTCCGCACCGCCGGTGCCGCCCGATACCGGCGCATCGACGAACGGGTTGCCCTGCTGTTGCGCGAGCGCCGCGAACGCGTTGACGCTCGCCGGATCGATCGTGCTTGAATCGATGATCGTCACGCCGCGCGCGATGCCGGCGAGAATCCCGTCGGCGGCGCTCAGCACGCTGCGCACATGCGCGGCGGCCGGCAGCATCGTCATCACGCATTCGACGCCGGTTGCCGCCGCCTTCGGCGAGGCCGCCGCTTGCGCGCCCGCCTCGACCAGCGTGCGCAGCGCCTGCGTGTTCAGGTCGAACACCTGAACCGCATGGCCTGCCTTCAGCAGATTGAGCGCCATCGGCGCCCCCATGTTGCCGAGCCCTATGAAACCGATTTTCATGATGTCGTCTCCGCTTTCTGTCGAATGCGCATTCGGCGCGGACTGATCAACGCAGATCGGGAAAGTCCTCTTCCCAGTATTCATCGGGCAAACGCGCCGGCTCGACAGCGTCGCGCTCGAGCTCACGGCGGCGCAGTTCGACGCGGCGGATCTTGCCGGAGATCGTCTTCGGCAACTCGCTGAACTGCAGCCGGCGAATGCGTTTGTACGGCGCGAGCTTTTCGCGCGAGAAGCGGAACACGGCGCACGCGAGTTCCGGACCGGCCTCAAAGCCCTGCCGCACGGTGACATACGCCTTCGGCACCGACAACCGCATCGCATCCGGGCTCGGCACCACAGCCGCTTCGGCGATCCCCTCATGTTCGATCAGCACACTTTCGAGTTCGAACGGGCTCAGCCGGTAGTCCGAGGATTTGAAAACATCATCGGAGCGGCCGACGTAGACGAAGTAACCGTCGTCGCGCCGCAGCGCGACATCGGACGTGTGGTAGTAGCCGTTGCGCATTGCCTGCGCGGTCGCCTTCTCGTTGTTCGCGTAACCCGTCATCAAACCGAGCGGGCGTTGCGCGAGCGGCAGTGCGATTTCGCCTTCGCCAACCGGTTGATCGTCCACATCGACGAGTTCCACCCGGTAGCCGGGCAATGGCCGCCCCATCGAGCCCGGCACGACCGCCTGCCCCGGCGGGTTGCCGATCAGGCAAGTGGTTTCCGTCTGCCCGTAGCCGTCGCGGATCGCGATGTTCCACGCATGGCGCACCCGTTCGATGATCTCGGGATTGAGCGGCTCGCCCGCGCCGACGATCTCGCGCAGCTTCACCGGATACGACGCGAGCGGTTCCTGCACCAGCATGCGCCACACGGTGGGCGGCGCGCAGAGTGTCGTGACGTTGCAGCGCACCAGCACGTCGAGCGTCTCTTTCGGCACGAAGCGCGCGAAGTTATGAACGAACACGCATGCTTGCGCATTCCACGGCGCGAAGAAGCAGCTCCAGGCATGCTTGGCCCAGCCGGGCGAACTGATGTTCCAGTGCAGGTCGCCCGGTTGCAGGCCGATCCAGTACATCGTCGACAGATGACCTACCGGATAGCTCTGGTGCGTATGTTCGACGAGCTTCGGTTTTGACGTCGTGCCCGACGTGAAGTACAGCAGCATCGTATCGGTTGCGCGCGTGGGTGCATCGGGCGTGAAGAACGGCGATGCATCCCAGGCCGCGACGAGATCGGTCCAGCCGTCGCGCGGTGCGCCGACTGAGATACGCGTGAGCCTCACATCGAGCGCATCGAACTTCGCCAGCTCCGCACTATCGACGATGACGACGTTGACACCGCCGATCTGCACGCGCTCGCGCACGTCGTCGGCAGAGAGCTGCGTCGTGGCGGGCAACACGATTGCACCCAGCTTCATCGCGGCGAGCATCACGTCCCACAGTTCGACGCGATTCGGCAGCATCAGCAACAGCCGGTCGCCGCGGCCCACACCGAGCCCGCGCAGGAAGTTCGCCATCCTGTTCGAGCGCTCCGCCATTTGCGCATACGACAGCTTCAGCCCCGCATGGGCGGGATCGTCGACGATCCATAGCGCGGGGTTGTCGTTGCCGCGTGCGATGACGTCGAAGTAATCGAGCGCCCAGTTGAACTCGTCGAGCGCCGGCCAGCTGAATTCGCGGTACGCGCGATCGTAGTCCGTGCGATGCCGCAACAACAGGTCGCGCGCTTCGAAAAAGCCGTGGGCTGCCGTCATCGCTGTCTCCTGTTCGGCGCGAATGCGCTCTATTGGCGAACCATTCTGCACTCAAACGCGGCCCGCGATAACCCTTCTGTCCCTCGCGGTACGCGATTGACGGCGCCTGCGCCGGTCTCACGCATTCGCCGGAATCCGACTAAGCTTAAGCAACAGGCCTCCTTTTGAGGCCGGTCGCCGCCGATAGCCGATCCCCGTCTGGCGGCGCACTGGCCGTCGACGATGAGAACGTACCCGCTTCTCCCGTACCGGCAATCCCGCTCGCCGCGCGTGCCTTGTCACGCGTGCGGCGCGGACCGCTTAACGCGTAGCGGAACCTGCGTCGCGCGCGGCAACGCCGGCTTGACGCGCCGCGCAAACCGCTTCTCGCGCGTAGCGGCGCGACTCGCGCACGGCGCGGCCACGCTCGGGATGCTGATTGGGTTGGCAAGCGCATGCTGCCTGCTATTCCGTTTTGCGGTCGTAGCAGCCACCGCCGCGCCCGCCGGCGTGGTGATCGTGATTCCGGTGAACGGCGCCATCGGGCCGGCTAGCGCTGATTTCATCGTTCGCGGCCTCGCGCGCGCCGCTCAGGATCACGCCCAACTCGCCGTGCTGCAACTCGATACGCCGGGCGGGCTCGATACGTCGATGCGGCAGATCATCAAGGCGATACTCAGCTCGCCGGTGCCCGTCGCGACCTATATCGCGCCTGGCGGCGCGCGCGCCGCCAGCGCTGGCACGTATATCGTCTATGCGAGCCACATTGCGGCGATGGCGCCCGGCACGAATCTGGGCGCGGCGACCCCGGTGCAGCTCGGCATCGGCGGTTCGGACGCGCCGAAGCCGGACGAAGCACCCGCAGCACCAGGTGTTTCACCCGAGCGCCGCGCGGATACCGCGACGCCCGGCAGCGCGGCTTCCGGCCCGCTCGCGCTGGACACGAAATCGACCGAAACCCGCAAGCAGGTGCACGACGCCGCCGCCTACATACGCGGCCTCGCGCAATTGCGCGGCCGCAACGCGGACTGGGGCGAACGTGCCGTGCGCGAAGCGGTGAGCCTTACCGCCCGCGACGCGCTCGAACAGAAAGTCATCGACATCGTCGCGCGCGACATTCCCGACCTGCTGCGCCAACTGGACGGCCGCACGATCAATACGGCGAACGGCGATCACCGTCTCGCGGTCGCGAACGCGGCGATCGTCACGCTCGAAACCGACTGGCGCACGCATTTCCTGTCGGTGATCACCGATCCGAGCGTAGCGTTGATCCTGCTGATGATCGGCATGTACGGTCTCTTCTTCGAGTTCGCGAATCCGGGCTTCGTGCTGCCGGGCGTCGCCGGTGCGATCAGCTTGCTGGTGGGCTTGTTCGCGCTGCAGCTGCTGCCCATCAACTATGTTGGGCTCGGGCTGATCTTTCTCGGCCTCGCGTTCCTGATTGCCGAAGCGTTTCTGCCGACGTTCGGTTCGCTCGGCTTCGGCGGCATTGTCGCGTTCGCCATCGGCGCGCTGATGCTGATCGATACCGAAGTGCCCGGCTACGGCATTCCGCTGCCGATGATCGCGGGCGTCACGCTGTTCAGCGTGCTGTTCGTGTTCACGGTGTCGAGCGTCGCGTTGCGCGCGCGGCGGCGGCCGGTCGTCACGGGGTCGGAGGCGATGATCGGCAGTCCTGGCGTCGTACTCGACGAAGGCCTGATGCCGTATGACGGTGTCGGTGTCTGCGTCGGCTGGGCGCGCGTGCATGGCGAACGGTGGCGCGTCGAAAGCGTCGAGCCGCTCGCGGCAGGCCACACGGTGCGCGTCGCCGCGCGGCGCGGACTGACGCTGACCGTCGTGCCGGCCAGCGCGGGACCACCACAGCAAGCAACTTGCATGGGACCGGAGTAAGCGCTGAAGCATTAACTCTGGTCGACCGCATTTGCATGGGACCGGAGTAAGCGCTGAAGCATTAACTCCGGTCGACCGCACTTGCATGGGACCGGAGTAAGCGCTGAAGCATTGACTCCGGTCGACCGCACTTGCATGGGACCGGAGTAAGCGCTGAAGCGCTAACTCCGGTCGACCGCACTTGCATGGGACCGGAGTAAGCGCTGAAGCGCTAACTCCGGTCGACAAAGGAGAACGCTCATGATCGGTTTCACGTTCGGTTTCGGCAGCATCCTGATACTGCTTGTCGCGTTGCTGGCCGCTTCGTCGATACGCATTTTCCGCGAGTACGAACGCGGCGTCGTATTCATGCTCGGGCGCTTCTGGAAAGTCAAAGGCCCTGGGCTCGTCCTGATCATTCCGGTCGTCCAGCAGGTCGTGCGCATGGACCTGCGCACCGTCGTATTCGACGTGCCGCCGCAGGACGTGATCACGCGCGACAACGTATCGGTGAAAGTGAACGCCGTGGTGTACTTCCGTGTGGTCGATCCGGAGCGCGCGGTGATCCAGGTCGCGCGCTACTTCGAAGCCACCAGCCAGCTGTCGCAAACAACGTTGCGCGCGGTGCTCGGCAAGCACGAGCTCGACGAACTGCTCGCCGAGCGCGAGCAGCTGAACGCCGATATCCAGAAGGTGCTCGACGCCCAGACCGATGCCTGGGGCATCAAGGTATCGACGGTCGAGATCAAGCACGTGGACATCAACGAAACGATGATTCGCGCGATCGCGCGGCAAGCGGAAGCCGAGCGCGAGCGGCGCGCGAAAGTGATCCATGCGGAAGGCGAACTGCAGGCGTCGGCCAAGCTGCTGCAGGCAGCGCAAATGCTCGCGCAGCAGCCGCAGGCGATGCAATTGCGTTATCTGCAAACGCTCACGACCATCGCCGCCGACAAGAACTCGACCATCGTGTTTCCGCTACCTATCGATCTGTTGTCCGCAATGCTGGACAAGGTCGGCAGGCCTTCGCAGACGTGAGGGCAAGATGAACGCAATCGTTGCGCGGAAGGGTTCGGCTTTGCCTTACCCGCCGTACCGACAGCTTCTAAAATGGAAAAGCTATCCTGACCGTTGAGGCGGCAACCATGAAACTCATTCCTGGTATGGTTCTGGGCGCGCTGCTCGGCGCATCGTGCGTCACGTATGCGTTTGCCGAAGCATCCACCCGCAGTGACGATCCGTCGGCGCCCAGGACGCGTGCCGAAGTGATCGCCGATCTCGCCGCGTGGCGGGCGGCCGGCTACGATCCGAACGACTGGATCGACTATCCGGAGAATGCCATCGCCGCAGGCCGTATTGTCGCGGCGCGTCGCGCAAGCCGCTAGCGGTGCTGTTCAGCCTTAAACATCCGCTATAGGCGATGCTTCGAGGCGCGGCGCTGCTCTCGCGCCGCCGCGCCAGTCATTTGTCGCGTCTTGTGATTGGCGCTGCAAGCCGCGTTTTCAATCACTGCACGAAATTCCCTTCCGTCAGAATCCTTTTCAACAAGTTGCCCAGCGCCTTCAACGCTGACGCGGATCCACGCACCTCGCCTCCTCCCGCCACCGCAAGTGTTGCATCGGCTCCACGCAACCTTGCAAATCCCGTAAGTACAGCTCGATCCTGTTTACAATCCGCCCGGTGGCCGCTTCAATAGCGGCCGCTCCCCGATAGCCGGCAGAGCCGGGCTCATTTGACAAGAAACGTTTCAAACGACGAGAGAATCGGCTCATGGACTCGGTAAAACGGTATTTCGGCTTCGAAGAAGCAGGCACGAACCTGCGCACGGAAGTATTGGCGGGCGTGACCACCTTCCTGACGATGGCCTACATCATCTTCGTCAATCCGGCGATTCTCGGCGATGCGGGCATGCCGAAAGATTCGGTGTTCGTCGCGACTTGTCTCGTGGCGGCGCTCGCGTCGGTAATCATGGGCCTCTACGCGAACTATCCGATCGCGCTTGCACCGGGCATGGGCCTTAACGCGTATTTCGCATATACGGTCGTCAAAGGCATGGGCTTCACATGGCAGGCCGCACTCGGTGCGGTGTTCGTGTCCGGCTGCCTGTTTCTCGTCGTCACGCTTTTTCGCGTGCGCGAGGTGATCGTCAACGGCATTCCGCATTCCATCCGCATCGCGATTACCGGCGGCATCGGTCTCTTTCTCGCGATCATTTCGTTGAAGTCCGCCGGCATCGTCGCCGGCAGCCCGGCCACGCTCGTCACGCTCGGCAACCTGCACGACGTCCATGTGGTGCTCGCGGTCATCGGTTTCTTCGCAATCGTCACGCTCGACCACTTGCGGGTGCGCGGCGCGATCCTGATCGGCATCGTCGGTGTGACGGTGCTGAGTTTCTTCTTCGGCGGCAACCAGTTTCACGGCATCGTGTCCGCGCCGCCTTCGATCGACCCGACGCTCTTCAAGCTCGATATTCGCGGCGCACTGTCCACCGGCGTGCTCAACGTGATCCTCGTGTTCTTTCTTGTCGAACTGTTCGATGCAACCGGCACGCTGATGGGCGTGGCGAATCGCGCGGGGCTGCTGGTGCACGGCAAGATGCACCGGCTGAACCGCGCGCTGCTGGCGGATAGCACGGCGATTCTCGCGGGGTCGCTGCTCGGCACGTCTTCGACGACCGCGTATATCGAAAGCGCATCGGGCGTGCAGGCGGGCGGACGGACCGGCGTCACCGCGTTGACGGTCGCCGTGTTGTTTCTGGCCAGCCTGTTCTTTGCGCCGCTCGCGGGCGTCGTACCCGGCTATGCGACCGCGCCCGCCTTGCTCTATGTGTCGTGCCTGATGCTGCGCGAGATGCTCGACCTGCCGTGGAACGACGCGACCGAAGTCGTGCCCGCCGCGCTCACCGCGCTACTGATGCCGTTCACGTACTCGATTGCGAACGGCGTGGCGTTCGGTTTCATCTCGTACGCGGGCCTCAAGCTGCTGACCGGTCAGGCGCGCCAGGTGAAACTGGTCGTATGGATCATTGCGGCGATTTTTCTGTTCCGCTATTTCTACCTCGGCGCCGATTAGCCGAAGAGGCGGTTCCGGCGCCGCATCGCTACGTGGTGCGCAGCGCCCGCACGCTGCAGCGCATGATGTGACGGTGCCGTGCCGGCCGCGGTTTGCCCGGGCCGGACACCGGCAATCGATCGATCAATCAATCAATCAATTGCGCCAGTTCGCCTCGTAAAAACGCACATAGCCGCTGCGCAACACCACGCATTGTGCGCGTGTCTCGGACAACAGCCGGCGCGTCGCGGCTTCGATGCGCGCGCGGTGCGTGTCGAACGCACCGATCATGTCTTCGAGGCGCGGCGATGCCGCGCCGAAATGGTCTTCCAGCGCCTCGGCGGTAATCGTGCATTGCACCCTTTCACCATCGACCATCGCCGGAAACGCCAGGGTCAGCTCTCGCCCTGAATACGCAGGGGTCTCGTTCGGGAAAATGATCTGCATGGGATTCGCCTGCCAGGTGAACGTCATCGTCGGGGCCGCGCTTGCCCTGTGATGCCTCCGTGATGGATCGCAAGCGCGGGCTGGATCGACCCGAACGCACGCCAACACCCGCGCGCCGAAGTCGATTTCATTCACTGTAGACGACTTCCGGCGTGCCGCAAGTTTTCCATCGAATCACACCAGGGCGGTGCAGAACGGCTGGCAAACAGCTCCGCCGCGGTGCAGCAACAGCGGTATCACTCACTTGAGGCGTTCCTTGTCTCGCGGCCACAACGTCAGCATCGACACACAGCCGAGCATGCCGAGCGCAATCGATACGACGCCCGTCCACATCACCTCGTCCCGGTCGTAAAGCACGCCGTGAATCGCCAGCGCGATACCGGCCAGCGCGACGAACGTCGCAATCGTTGCCAACACGACTCTTAACTCCATGCGCACCATGACGATCCCCTGAAAATGGCGCCTGCAAAGGCGATCAACTTGCCGGCGGCACACGGCGAAAAACCACGGCGCAAACCACGGCGCAAACGCGTACCACCCCTAAATGATTGCATCTTGAGACAGGAACGCAAGGCGGCATGACGCGCTGTGTCGATCGGCCGTAAGGTCCTGTACGATGATCATTGATCCGACGTAGCATGTTGCAGTGCAAAATAAATGGCGCAAGAAGACGACGGCGAGGCAACGCACCGCACCCGCGTTCGAACTACAACCTGAGACAAGCCAGTGACCCACCGTTCCGCCACCGGCCAACCCGTCACAGGTCGTTGCGGCACATCGAACTGCGCGATCTGGTCGAACGCAATCAATCGCTGTACTCGCACGCGCTGCCGGTGATGGAAACGCTGCATGCGCAGATCGTCGACACGCAAAGCATGGTGCTGCTGACCGATAGCAACGGCGTGATCCTGCATAGCCTCGGCGACAGCGACTTCGTCGAAAAGGCGAAGCGCGTCGCGCTCTGCCCGGGCGTCTCGTGGGCCGAAGCGGACCGCGGCACCAACGCGATCGGCACGGCGCTCGTCGACAGCCGGCCGACGGTCGTCCATGGCGGCGAGCATTTCCTGCGCGCGAACCGCATCCTGACGTGCTCTTGCGCGCCGATCGTCGATCCGTTCGGTCGCACGATCGGCGCACTCGACGTTAGCGGCGACACGCGCGGCTTTCACAAGCACACGCTCGCGCTGGTGCGCATGTCCGCGCAGATCATCGAGAACCACCTGTTCACGAACCAGTTCATCGACGCGGTGCGCATCCGCTTTCATGCGCGCGCCGAGTTCATCGGCACGCTGTTCGAAGGGCTAGCCGCGTTCGGGCCCGACGGCCGCTTTCTGTCCGCCAACCGCAGTGCGCTGTTCCAGTTGGGCCGGCCGCTCGCGGCGCTGCATCGCCAGCCGTTCGAGGCACTCTTCGGCGCCGCGTTTGGCGACGTATTGCAGCAGGTGTCGCGCGCGCCCGCCGAATGGATCACGCTGAGGCTGCCGAGCGGCATGCGCCGCCGGCCACGGTGGCGCCGCCATCGCACGTGCGAATGGAAGAATGGCAAGCCGCGCTGATCGAACAGACGCTCGCCCGCCACGGCGGCAACATATCCGCTGTTGCACGCGAACTGGGACTCGCGCGCAACACGGTCTACCGCTACCTGCGTTTGCGCGGCGCGCACCAGGCGCGGCGTTGTCGCGCGGCCATCGCGCGTAACCAGGCACGCGACGGAAACCGGGTATCGATCCCGCTGAACCCAGACACGGCAACTCGCGGTCCACAACCGGTGTATCGTTCAGCCTGTTCTCGCCCGGCGCGGTTGTTCGGGTGCTTGCCTGAACGCGCAACCGCCTTGCGCGTGGGTCGAACGGCACCCATAGCCCGCGCTTTCATGATTGAGCCGATTGCCATGCCTGACCTTGACGCGACGTTTACCGTGCGCGTAGAACCACTCGGACGCACGTTCGATGCGCCCAGTTCATTGACGGTGCTCGAGGCCGCCGGCTTCGCGGACTTGCGCCTGCCGCGCTCATGCCGCAACGGCACTTGCCGCACCTGTCTGTGCAAGATGACAGCGGGCCGTGTGCACTATCAGATCGAGTGGCCGGGCCTCAGCGCCGAAGAAAAAGCGGAGGGCTACATCCTGCCGTGCGTTGCGATTGCGGAAGCGGACCTCGTGATCGAAGTGCCGGATGCCGTCGATCTGCTTGCGGGTTGACGCAGCCGGCCCTTGAATCGGCGTGTCGCGCGCCCCTCCCTGCGCTGCCGAAGAAGTGCTCCACGCGAGACATTATTGCGAAGCGACGGCAATGTGATTTAGAGTCGAACGCTTTGCAAGCCCCGCTGCGCATTCGCGCTGCCCATCGAGCACAGTCAAGAAACCGGCGCACAGACTATGGATTTCGACGTCATCGTATTGGGAGCCGGCATTGTCGGCGTTTCTTCGGCGCTGCATCTGCAGGACCGCGGCCGGCGCGTCGCACTTGTCGACCGGCGCGGCCCCGGCGAAGAAACGAGCTTCGGCAATGCGGGGCTGATCGAGCGTTCGTCGATCGTTCCGTACGGCTTTCCGCGCAAGCTCGGCACGCTGCTGCGCTATGCGCGCAACCAATCCACCGATCTCTACTGGGACTATAAAGCGCTGCCGTCGTACGCAACGTGGCTCGCGCGCTTCTGGTGAGAATCGGCGCCGCACCGGCTCGCGGCTGCCGCGCACGACATGCTGCCGCTGATCGGCGCAAGTGTCGCCGAACACGACGCGCTGATCGCGCGCGCCGGCGCCGCTCATCTGGTGCATGACGGCGGCTGGATCGAGGCGTTCCGCACGCAATCCGCGTTCGACGAAGAATGGGCCGCCGCCGAAGCGGACATACGCGCGCATGGCCTGCGCGTCGAACCGCTCGATGCCGCCGGCTTGCGCGCGCGTGAACCGGGCATCGGCGAGGGTCTGTACGGCGCGCTGCATTGGCGCGACCCGAAAAGCGTGCTGAACCCCGGCGCGTTGACGAAAAGCTATGCACGGCTCTTTGAAAGCACCGGCGGCAAGTTCTTTACCGGCGACGCGACCACGATGCGCGCCGAAGGCGACGCATGGACCGTCGAAACGACAGCGGGCCGGATCAGCGCGAGGGACATCGTGATCGCCCTGGGCCCGTGGTCCGATACCCTCTTCGGGCCGCTCGGTTACCGCATTCCGCTGCGCGCGAAGCGCGGCTATCACATGCACTACGAACCCGCGCGGACGCTCCTGTCGGTGCCGGTCGTCGACTCCGAACGCGGCTACGTGGTCGCGCCGATGGAAGGCAACCGGTTGCGCCTCACGACGGGCGTCGAGATCGCGAAGCGCGGCGCACCGCCCACCGGCGTCCAGCTGGAACGCGTCGAGCCGCTCGCACGCGCGACGTTCGGGCTCGGCGCACGGGTCGACGCTGCACCGTGGCTCGGCATGCGGCCCTGCACGCCGGACATGCGGCCCGTGATCGGACCGGCGCCGCGGCACCGTGGCTTGTGGTTCGCGTTCGGCCACAATCATCACGGGCTCACACTCGGGCCCGTCACCGGCAGGCTGCTGGCGGAGATGATGACAGGCGCCGCGCCGTTCACCGATCCGCGGCCTTATCGGGCGGAACGGTTCGGTTAGACCCGGTTAGACGGCGCCGCTAGACCCCATGCCGCTGCATGACGAGCAACAGCAGCGACAGGGTCACAAGTGAGCCGAGCGTCGAAAACAGAATGGTCTGCGACGTGACGTGCGCCTCGCGCCGGTAAAACTCGGCCAGCATGTAGGGGCCGGTGCCGGTGGGCAGCGCGGCGAGCAGCACGGCCATGTCGACGGTCGCGGCCGGTAGCCCGAACACGCGGTCCGCGAGCCACCACGCACACGCCGGCTGCACGATCAGCTTGATGCCCGTCATCACCAGCGAAGCGTTGCGCGCATTGCCGGCCGGACGCTTTTCCGCGAGAAAGAGCCCGAGGCTCACGAGCGCGCACGGGCTCGCCGCGCCGCCCAGCAATTTGAGGAACGTCTCGGCGCTCTGCGGCAGCGGCAGATGCACGCCGGCGAAGAGCGCCCCCGCCAGCGGTGAAACGATCAGCGGATTCTTCGCGAGCGAGCGCACCACCTTGAGCCCCAGCTTGTGCGGCGCGCGCTCGGTCTGCAGGCCCACTTCGATCAGCACGATCGCAAAGGCGAACAGCACGCACGCGACGATGATCGTGGCAATCGTCGTAGGCGTGAGGCTCTCCTTGCCGAACACCAGTATGCCCAATGGAAAGCCGATATAGCCGGTGTTCGGATACGACGCCGCGATCGCATCGACGCTCGCGTCGGCAAGATGCCGGCCGCTCAGCACCCGTGCCAGCAAAACGAGCAGAAACACGGCCGCGCACACGATCGAGAACGTCGCGATAAAACCGGGCTGGTCGAGCTGGTGCCAGCTGGAATGCGCCATCGTGTCGAACAGCAGCGCGGGCAGCGCGAGCCACACGACGAAACGGTTCAGTTCGGAGGCGGCCGTGGGGCCAAGCAGGTTGCGCCGGCGGCAGATGAAGCCCGCAAAGATCAGCGCGAAAACGGGGAGCAGGATTTCAAGCGTGGACAGCATCGAGGGATTGAGCGGGTAAGGAGCACGTCAGGTAAACGCTGGTGACGATACCATTCAATGGTGATTGATGCCTTCGACGGCCGCACTTGAATGCGACGATCGCCGGAGATTGCCGCGCGGGCGGCTTCGCGCCCGGCGTGCGCTTCGGGGTGGCGGCTGCACCAGACGGTGCTGGTCTCGTAGTCTCGTAGCTTCGTCGATCAAGGCGCGAGCGTGGCGCTCGTGCTCGCGTCAATGCCGTGCGGCTGGCCAGCGTCGTGGCCAGGCCGCCCAGCGTATTTAGCAGCGGCTCACCCGGTCAGGCGGCCCGCCGGATGTCCGGTTCGTTGCACCCGCTGCACGCGTTCGGCGAGGGCTCCGAACAGCAAGCCGATCGTCGTCCACAACACCACTTGCATACCGAGCGCCGCGACGCGGAATTTCCACAGCACGACGGCAGGGAAAGCGGCGGGCACTTCGTTGATCGCCGGCAACGCGACCTGCACCGCGGCGATGATGACGACGAACACGGCGGCCGCGACAATCGCGCCGTTCCACGCCCCGAGCCTAGCCGCCGCGCGCCGGCGCACCTTCATTGAAAACACGAGCGCCGTGAGCGAAATCGCGATCATCAGGAAGAACAACCCGGTGCGATAGCCAATCGTCTCGGGATCGCCGACGGACGGCGGATTCGGCGGATACTTGAGCGCAGGCACGATCGTGATCGCCATGAATGCACCGGCCGCGAGCCACGCGGACAGCGCACGCGCGCCGAGCTTGCCGGCGCGGCCATATAGATAAGCGAACGTCAGCGCGAACAACCCGCCAACCGCCGCGCCATAAGCGACGACGCCCGTCAGCAAGCCCGCGCCCGCCTGCATGTGACGGCTGACCAGTTCAGGCTCGTGCACTTCGCCCTTGGCCGCATCCGCTTTTTCTTCGAACGAGATCGCCTGATCGACCTGCGGTTCGCCGGCCACACGCGCGAACGCAAACGTGAGCAGTCCCGCGGCGATGCCTGCCAGCATCCCGCGCACCAGCAATTTACCTACCATGGTGCTCTCCCTCGTCAGTGGCAGGGGAAGCCGAGCAGATGGCGGCCGTCGTGGACGAATTCGTGCACGTACATGCCGGGAATGAGCGACGTCGCGCCCTGTTCAGCGCCGACGAAATAGAGCGCCAGCAG
This sequence comes from Paraburkholderia sp., assembly GCA_036502945.1. Taxonomy (GTDB): domain Bacteria; phylum Pseudomonadota; class Gammaproteobacteria; order Burkholderiales; family Burkholderiaceae; genus Paraburkholderia. The sequence goes on from DASXXR010000425.1 coordinate 14,304, forward strand.
CAACAGCAGCCCGCCGAAAATGGCCCACGGCAGCAGTTCGCGCAGCGGAATAGGCGCCGGTTGGGCGATCGGATCGAAAACAGCGTTGGTCATGACGGATATCTCCTTGGGGTTACGCGCCCGATAGTAGATTGGACAGTCGATTGAAGTGAAACGATGTGCGCAACACGAAGCTTGGGTCTGACTCCCGGACCAACCATGTGGCCGATTACAGTGGCGCGACCGCGCCGGGCTTGCACCGGCTTCCGCGCTTCGAGCAGCGCCCATTCTACGCGCTAAACTGTGCTGCGCCTGCTAGCGAGGGGTGTCGAACGCACAACCTGTATGAGCTGGATGAAAAGGAAAGAGATGCAGACACGGCTGTTACTGGTCAGCCACGCGTTGACCGCGGCGCTGCGCGGCGGCGCATTTCCCGACGACGAACCGCTCGACGCGCGCGGTGCCGCCGACACGGCAGCGTATGCGCAGCGCGCGCCATTCCCGCGCGACGCAACGGTGTTGACGAGCCCCGCGTCCTGCGCGCGCGACACCGCTCAGGCGCTCGGCCTGACGCCCGCGGTCGTGCCGGAACTGGCCGGCACGGACCACGGCCACTGGCGCGGGCGCCGTTTGGCGGAGCTCGCCGCCGAAGCACCGGACGCGCTCGACGCGTGGCTGACCGATCCGGGCGCCGCGCCGCCCGGCGGCGAGTCGTTCACCGAGGTGGTCGCGCGCGTCGGCAGGTGGCTCGACACATTGACGCTGAGCGGCACGGTCGTCGCGATCACGCATGCGCCGGTGATCCGTGCCGCCATCATTCACGCATTGCGCGCGACGCCTGCCGCTTTCGCGCACATCGAAATCCCGCCGCTGTCAACGGTCGAGCTGCGCCGCTCGGCACGCGGCTGGGCGTGGTGGCCAGCACCGGTTGCGGCGGCGGCATCAGTCTGAGCGCGTCGGCGCCTGCATTCGCGAGTCCATTTTTTGTCCGCCTGGCGCCGTGTTTTTTGACGTGCGATAACCAGACGAGTCACTTCGCCAAGGCAACCCCGATGTCCACGCTCGAAGCGTTTCGTTCCGTGCTCGACGATGCGCGCACGCCCGAGATCATTCGCAACCACATCATCGATTCGCTGCAATATGCGCTGCGTAATTACGGCCAGGTCTTCACGTCGAAGGAAGTCGAATGGCTGTCGACGTGGGACGATGCGCGCATACCGCTCGCCGCGTCGCGGGAACTGAAAAAACGGACGGCGGAAAACACCGGCTGACCCCTGCGCACCCAGGCCTGTCAACGAATTGCCGCGGGCGGGATCAAACGCGCCCCGCACCGCGCCGCACATGGCGCACAGAGAAAACCGATTTCCCCGTAAAGCGCGGAAAAAGAAACTTTTGCTATCCAATGACCCCCATTTAGTGCATCATAGCGCTATGGGCGCTTTGCATCCGCAGCCATTTGGTTAGTGCTTGAAGCAACCGCAAGCAGTCACCTGGGCAGCAGCCTCAAGCAGTATTTCAACGCACCAACGCGCAGCACCACGGTAGCTCAGCAACGCCCCCGATTTGTTCGACCTGTTCGACCGCTGCTAGCCGGCGATCCCGTCACTTCGGCAATGCGCGGCGCGCATGGCCGCCGCGAGTGGTGCGGTTTTCGTGCGCCCGATGTTCGCGCGGCATCTGCGTGTTTTCTCCATCGAATCCGCGAATCGACGCGGCTGCTCAAGCTGCTCGAGCCTTACGCATGGCTTGCGCGAATTCTTTCCATTGCGGGCGCGCGTGTAGACGCTGCGCCGCATTGCCTGCGACAACCAGGCGCGCAACAACTGCGCGCGGGCATCGCGGGCCCCGTACGTCAGGAGATTCATTTTATGATCCAGGCTGTGAAGACCTACAAAGGCTTCGAAATTCATCCGCTGATCTACCCGCACCGCGCCGCTGGCGGTCCGGCAACCCGCCACTCGCTCGACGCCGGCTATCAGGCGTCGGTGCGCATCTGCCGGGTCGGCGCGAACCCCGCCGCCGATGGCCGCGTATTCCGTCTGCCGACGCTCTGGCCGTTCGAAGGCACCGGCAAAGCGCGTATCGCGTGCATGGCGCACGCGGAGCAGTTGATCGACGGCCGCATCGACGGCCAGTCGGTAGCCGATCTTTGAGCACGGCCGCGGCGTTCAGCGAAGCGTCACCTTACGGGCAGCGCGTGCCATCACACGTTGCCTGCGTTATCCCCCGCTTTGCCGCTTATGCAAAGCGACCCTCCCTCATCGACCAAGGACTTATGCATGGCGAAAGAAGAACTGCTTGAACTGGACGGCATCGTCGACGAAGTGCTTCCGGACAGCCGCTACCGCGTGACGCTCGACAATGGCGTCGTCGTCGGCGCGTATGCTTCCGGGCGCATGCGCAAGAATCACATTCGTATCCTCGCGGGCGACCGCGTAACGCTCGAACTGTCGGTGTACGACCTGACCAAAGGCCGCATCAACTTCCGTCACAAGGACGAGCGCGCCGGCGGCGGCGGTGGTGGTGGCGGCGCGCGTAACTCACGCAACGGATCACCGGCACGCCGTTAATGGTGTCGTCGGTACCGGCACGCGTTGGGGCCATTGCCTAAGGCATGTCCATAAGGCACCTGCCTAAGGTACCTCCAACGGCATTTGCCTGAATCACCGCTGACGGCACGGCCGACCCGGCCGCCAGCGTTACCGTCATCAAGCCGGCTTGTCGTCGCTGCCGTTCCAACCCGGCATCAGCGTATTGCTCGGCCCCGACGTATCAAGCACCTTTTGCGCACTCTCGATACCCTTCACCGGCAGCCCCGCCGGATCGAGTTTGCCGATCTGCACCAGCACCGTTGCCTGGTCCCAATAGACATGCATGTTGTCGATCTTCTCGCCGCGAAAGCAGGCGATCGCCACCATCGCCACTTCAAAATACTTTCCGGTCGGCTCGATGCCCGGCAGCATCCAGTGCATTTCGCACGAGTGCGTGCAGCACAGCACGAACTCATCGACGATGCGATCGATGCCGACCGTACGCGAGACCGGCATCAATTGCGCATCGGCCGGAATCGAGTACATGAAATGCGCTTGATAGAAGTGCTTTAGCGAATCGAAATCGCTGCCGCCCGTCATCGTCGGGATGTCGTTGAAATAAGGATCGGACACCATCGTGTCCATGACCGCGTCGATGTCGCGCGTGACGTACTTGTGATACGCGTGTCTTTTCCACACCCGCTCGATCGCATAAACCGGCCCCATCGTCTTCTTCAGCAGCGCGACCGAACGCGAGTGCGCGAGCGCCGCCGCGGCCCGATCGAACTCGCGCCCCGCCACCGTGAACGCCTCGCCGCAACCGTAGACATAGACGATCACGCCGGGCTGGTATTCGGACGCCGAGCCGATCTGTTCGCGAATCGTCGGCGGGCGCGACGCGACGTGTCCGGACACATGCAGCACAAACGGACAACGCACGTGCCGCACGTTCCGCAAATGTGCCTCGAACCCCGGGCCGCTGTAAGCAACCGCGCAGTCGACATCGGTCCGCGCGGCCGCAAGGAACGCCAGTTTGCCGCCGAGTCCGTAGCCAAGCACGCCGACCTTCCCGGCGTGCGCGCGATGAGTGCGCAGTGCTTCGAACGTCGCGTTGACGTCGTCGACCCCGGCTTCGACGTCGAAGCGTCCGCCAAAATCGCGCGCCTTCTCGAGATCGCCGCCCTCCCGGGCGAACGTCGCGCGCGGCGAAAGGTGCCAGAACAGATCCGGCACCACGACAACGTATCCCTCCTGGGCGTAATGGTCGGCCACGGTTTTAATGTGCTCGTCGATGCCGAACATGTCGTGCAGCAAAACGAGGCCGGGCGCCGCATCTTGCGCCGGTAGTGCGACATAGCCGGTGAAACTGAGGCCATGGCTCGCAGCGATCTCTATAAAGTTTTCTTTCATTTTTCGCTTAACTGAACACGCTGTGAAAGCCAGTAAAGACTTTCACAACATTTGTCGCCGCCGGTTATTCCGCCCGTTTATCAGATGAAAGGATCGCGCGCCGCGCATGCGCTTCATCGCTCCAAATCAGTGCACGTCGGCACACACGCACTGCTGCGGTGCAATATGAAGCTCCCCTCGACTTCCCGCAGCGCCTTACTGGCTAAGCCTGTGTGAATTTGCTGCTGAATGGCATGGCGGTTGCTTTAAGACCCCCACTTCCCGCAAAGACGCGGGGCAGCGTGATGTGGGACCTGTCGCCCCTGGGCGATTGCGGCCCGCTCAGACAACGGCGACACCTCGAACGCAAGCGCAGCACCGCGCGCGACAGGACAGCCGCAATATCGGTCGGGCAATGGCGTTCGACGTTCGTCGCATCGGGTATGTCACCTGGATCGCGATACAACGGCAGAACGAACCTCATGAGCAAACCCCGACTCGTTGTAATCGGCAACGGCATGGCCGGCATCCGTACGCTCGAAGAGTTGCTGACGATCGCGCCCGACCACTACGACATCACCGTCTTCGGCGCCGAACCCCATCCGAACTACAACCGCATTCTGCTGTCGCCGGTGCTGGCCGGCGAGCAGTCGTTCAACGACATCGTGCTGAACCCGCTCGACTGGTACGAGCAAAACGGCATTCATCTGCATCTGGACAAGACGATCGAACGGATCGACCGCGTGCGCCGCAAGGTCGTCGCGGCCGACGGCACTGAGGCACCATACGACCGCCTGCTGATCGCCACGGGTTCGACGCCGTTCATCCTGCCGGTGCCGGGCAACCAGCTCAAAGGCGTCATCACGTACCGCGACATCTACGACACGCAGGCGATGATCGACGCCGCCGCGGTGAAGCGGCACGCGGTCGTGATCGGCGGCGGCCTGCTCGGGCTCGAAGCCGCCAACGGGCTGAAGCTGCGCGGCATGGACGTGACGGTCGTGCACCTCGCGCCCACGCTGCTCGAACGGCAACTCGACGCCACCGCAGGCAAGCTGCTGCAACGCTCGCTCGAAGCGCGCGGGCTGCAATTCCTGCTTAACAAGTCGACGGCGGAAATCGCCGGCAACGAGGCAGGCGAAGTATCCAGCGTCCGCTTCAGCGACGGCGACACGGTGCCCGCCGATCTCGTCGTGATGGCCGCGGGCATCCGGCCGAACACAGCACTTGCTGAAGCGGCCGGCCTGTACTGCCATCGCGGCATCGTCGTCAGCGATGCGCTGCAGACGTACGATCCGCGCATCTATGCGGTCGGCGAATGCGTGAGCCATCGCGGTATCGCGTACGGGCTCGTCGCGCCGCTGTTCGAACAGGCCAAGGTCTGCGCGAACCATCTCGCGCTGATGGGCATCGGCAGCTACAAGGGTTCGGTCTTGTCGACGAAGCTCAAGGTGACAGGCATCGATCTCTTCTCGGCTGGCGATTTCCTCGGCAGCGAAGGCACCGAGGAAATCGTGCTGTCGGATCCGTCGGGCGGCGTCTACAAGAAACTCGTGATCAAGGACGATCAACTGGTGGGCGCATGCCTGTACGGCGACACCGCCGACGGCGCGTGGTACTTCAAGCTGCTGCGCGAAGGCCGCAAGCTCGGCGATCTGCGCGATCACATCATGTTCGGCGAATCGAGCGTCGGCGACGCGGGCGTGCAAGGCCAGAGCCGTGCCGCATCGATGGCCGACAGCGACGAAGTGTGCGGCTGCAACGGCGTGTGCAAAGGCACGATCGTCAAGGCAATCACCGAAAAGGGCCTGTTCACGCTCGACGATGTGAAGAAGCACACCAAGGCATCGAGCTCGTGCGGCTCGTGCACGGGGCTCGTCGAACAGATCCTGATGAGCACGGTCGGCTCGACCTTCCAGGAAACACCGAAAACCAAGGCGGTGTGCGGCTGCACGGACCGCAATCATGGCGAAGTCCGCAAGGCGATCCGCGACCATCAACTGCTGACGCACCGCGCGGTCTACGACTTCCTCGAATGGCGCACGCCGAACGGCTGCCCGACCTGCCGGCCCGCGATCAACTACTACCTGCTGTCGAGCTGGCCGCGCGAAGCCATCGATGATCCGCAAAGCCGCTTCGTCAACGAACGCGTGCACGCGAACATCCAGAAGGACAACACGTTCTCCGTGATTCCGCAGATGAAGGGCGGCGTGACGAATGCATCGGAATTGCGCCGCATCGCGGATGTCGCCGACAAATACAACGTGCCGATGGTCAAGGTGACGGGCGGCCAGCGTATCGACCTGCTCGGCATCAGGAAAGAAGACCTGCCGGGCGTGTGGAAGGACCTCGGCATGAAGTCGGGCCACGCGTACGGGAAATCGATCCGCACGGTGAAGACGTGCGTAGGCAGCGAGTTCTGCCGCTTCGGCACGCAGAACAGCACGCAGATGGGCATCGATCTCGAAACGATGCTCGCCAACATGTGGGCGCCGCACAAGGTCAAGCTCGCGGTGTCCGGCTGTCCGCGCAATTGCGCGGAGTCCGGCATCAAGGACGTCGGCGTGATCGCGGTGGACAGCGGCTGGGAACTGTACGTGGGCGGCAACGGCGGCATCAAGACCGAGGTCGCGCAATTCTTCGTCAAGGTGAAAACCGCAGACGAAGTGAAAGAGTACAGCGGCGCATTCCTGCAGCTCTATCGCGAGGAAGCGTATTACCTGGACCGCACGGTGCATTACATCGAGCGCGTCGGGCTCGACTACGTCAAGCAGAAAGTCATCGGCGATGCGGCGAATCGCAAGGCGCTGTATGAACGGCTGCTGTATTCGCTAGAAGGCCTGCCGGACCCCTGGGAAGCCCGCATCGCCGGCACGCAGAAGCTGGAATACATCCCGCTCAAGGTAGTCGCCTGAGGAACACGATATGGACATGCAAGTCATTCAGTGCTGGACGCGCGTCTGCAACGTCGCCGACATTCCCCCGCTCGGCAGCCGCGTGCTCGAGCGCAACAGCGGCAACATCGCGATCTTTCGCACCGCGCAGGACAACGTGTTCGCGCTGCTCGACCGTTGCCCGCACAAAGGCGGCGCGCTATCGCTCGGCATCGTGCATGGCGAAAGCGTCACGTGCCCGCTGCACGCGTGGAATATCGATCTGGCAAGCGGAGCGGCGAAAGCGCCCGATGAAGGTTGCGCGCGCCACTTTCCAGTGCGCGTCGACGAAGATGGCGCAGTGTATCTATGCCTGAGTTAGGCCGTCGTACGGAGGCATGATGAAAACCGTCACCCGTTCTACCTGCTGTTACTGCGGCGTCGGCTGTGGCGTGCTGATCGAGGCGGAGAACGGGCGTATCACCGGCGTGCAGGGCGACCCGGCGCATCCAGCCAACTTCGGCAGGTTATGCAGCAAAGGCATGGCGCTCGCCGACAGTGCACGCAGCGAGACCGGCCGCGCGCTGCAACCTGAATTGCGCACGCAGCGCGACGAGCCGCGGCGCGCCGTGCCATGGGAAACCGCGCTCGATACGGTCGCGCAGCGCTTTGCCGATGTGATCGAGCAGCACGGCCCCGATGCAGTCGCATTCTATCTGTCGGGGCAACTGCTGACGGAAGACTATTACGTCTTCAACAAGCTTTCGAAAGGCCTGATCGGCACGAACAACATCGACACGAACTCGCGGCTGTGCATGTCAAGCGCGGTGACCGGGTACAAGATGGCACTCGGCGCCGACGGCCCGCCGACCTGCTACGACGATCTCGAACACGCGCAAACGGTGCTGTTCGCGGGCAGCAACATGGCATGGGCGCATCCCGTGCTGTTTCGCCGGCTTGAAGAAGCGAAGGCGGCGAATCCGGCGATCCGCTGGATCGTCGTCGACCCGCGCCGCACCGATACCGCCGCGATGGCCGATCTGCATCTCGCGATCCAGCCGGGCACCGACGTCGCGCTCTTTAACGGCATGCTGCATCACCTGATCTGGGAAGGGCTGATCGATCGCGCGTATATCGATGCGCACACCACCGGTTTCGCCGAGCTCAAAGCACTGGTGCGCGATTTCACGCCGCGTGTTGCCGCGCAACTGTGCGGCATCGCCGAGCGCGACCTGCTGCAGGCCGCCGAATGGTTCGGCGCGAGCGGCGCCGCGCTGTCGCTGTACTGCATGGGCCTGAACCAGTCGAGCCACGGCACCGACAAGAATCTCGCGCTGATCAACCTGCATCTCGCGACACGGCAGATCGGCCGCGCCGGCGCCGGGCCGTTTTCGTTGACGGGACAACCGAATGCGATGGGCGGCCGCGAAGTGGGCGGCATGGCGACGATGCTCGCCGCGCATCGCGACATCGGCAACCCGGTGCATCGCGCGGAAGTGGCGCAATTGTGGGGGCTCGCGGATGCCGCGCGCCTGTCGGCGACGCCAGGGCTGCCCGCGGTCGAGCTGTTCGAAGCCGTGCGCAGCGGCAAGATCAAGGCAGTCTGGATCGCATGCACGAACCCCGTGCATTCGATGCCCGACATCGCGAAGGTTCGCGAAGCGCTGACGAATGCAGAATTCGTCGTCGTCCAGGACGCGTTCGTGCTGACCGACACCGTGCCGTACGCCGACGTGCTGCTGCCGGCCGCGACGTGGGGCGAGAAGTCCGGCACGGTCACCAACTCCGAGCGGCGCATCACACGCGTGCGGGCCGCCGTCGAACCGGCGGGCGACGCGAAACCGGACTGGTGGATCGCCAATGAAGTCGCGCGGCGGATTGCGGTGAAACTCGAACGCGAGCCGCAGATGTTCGATTTCGCTTCGACGGAAAACGTGTTCAACGAACATCGCACGCTGACCGAAGGGCGCGATCTCGACATCGGCGGCATCAGCTATGCGCTGCTCGACGAAGCGGGCCCGCAACAATGGCCGTTCCCCGCCGGCAGCAGCGCGGGCGACGCGCGCCGCTACACCGACGGCCGCTTCGCCACCGCCGACGGACGCGCGCGCTTTCACGCGACGCAGTACCTGCCGGTCGCCGACCTGGTCAACGCGCGCTTTCCGTTCCGACTGACCACCGGCCGGCTGCGCGACCAGTGGCACGGCATGAGCCGCACGGGCCGCGTCGGCAAGCTGTTCTCGCACGCGCCGGAACCGGCGCTCAACATACAGCCCTCCGATGCCGCGCGCCGCGGCCTGAACGAAGGCGACCTCGTGCGCGTGACGAGCCGGCGCGGCGCGCTGGTGTTGCCGCTGCAATTGTCCGACGACGTGCAGTCGGGCGCGGTGTTCGCGGCGATGCATTGGAACGGGCAGTTCCTTGCGAGCGGCGGCATCAATGAAACGATGCTCGCCGCCGTCGATCCTCATTCGAAGCAGCCGGAGCTCAAGCACGCCGCGGTACGGATCGAGCGCGCCGACCTGCCGTGGCGCGTGATCGCCGCGCGGCGCGGCGACGCGCTCGCCCTGCATGCCGCCGTGCAGCCGCTGTTGAAGGAATGCGCATACGCATCCGTGACGCTCGACGCCGACGACCTGCTGATCCTGCGCGCCGCGCACACGGGCGCACCGCAAGGCTGGCTCGAACGCGTCTATGCGGCGCTCGATCTGCCCACCGGCGACGACACGCTCGAATACCGCGACGCACGACGCGAGCTGGATAAGCGCGTAATCTGGCGAGACAACGTGATCGACGGCTTCGTGCTTGCCGGCGACACAGCGAACGGCGCCGCTTTGCTGGCAAAATTGCGCGATGGCCAGCCATGGGTCGGACCGCGCTTCGCCGCGTTTGCCGCACTGCGCGTCGAGCCTGCTGTGCGCGATCGCGTCGTGTGCAGTTGCATGCAGGTGAAGGAGTCGCGCAT
>DASXXR010000426.1:0-1615 GCA_036502945.1 Paraburkholderia sp.
TGACCGACCGGCCGTTCCGGCAGCTGTGCAAACGGCTGGGCGCGGGCTATGCGGTGTCGGAGATGGTCGCCTCGAACGCGCAGTTGTGGAAAAGCGAAAAGACCATGCGCCGTGCCAATCACACGGGCGAGGTCGAGCCGATCTCCGTGCAGATCGCGGGCGCCGATCCGGCCATGATGGCCGAAGCGGCCCGCTACAACGTGGCGAACGGCGCGCAGATCATCGACATCAACATGGGCTGTCCGGCCAAGAAGGTCTGCAATGTGGCGGCGGGTTCTGCGCTGTTGCAGAACGAGCCGCTCGTGCAGCGCATTGTCGAAGCAGTGGTGGGCGCCGTGGGCGTCGGGCCCGACGCGGTGCCCGTCACGTTGAAAATCCGCACCGGCTGGGATCGTGAGAACAAAAACGCGCTTTCCGTCGCGCATCTGGCCGAAGCCGCCGGCATTTCCATGCTGACCGTGCACGGCCGCACGCGCGCCGACCTGTATCACGGTGAAGCCGAATACGAGACCATCGCCGCGGTGAAAGCGTCGGTACGTATTCCGGTCGTCGCCAATGGCGACATCACCTCGCCGCAGAAGGCGCGCGAGGTGCTCGCCGCCACCGGCGCGGACGCCATCATGATCGGGCGTGCGGCGCAGGGGCGTCCGTGGCTGTTCCGCGAGATCGAATATTTCCTGCAAACGGGCGAATTGCTGCCGCCGCCGCGCATCGACGAAATCCAGCAGGTGATGAACGAGCATCTCGAAGATCACTACGCGTTCTACGGCGAATTTACGGGTGTCCGCACTGCGCGTAAGCACATCGGCTGGTACACTCGCGGCCTTTCTGGCGCCAACGTGTTCCGGCATCGCATGAATACGCTGGACACCACGCGCGAACAACTCCTCGCCGTCAACGAGTTCTTTGACGCACAAAAGGCGATCTCCGACCGCCTCGTCTACGTCGACGAAACGCTCAACGAGAACGGCGAGCCGGACCCTACCGACCGACTAGCAGCATGAGCAAGAACAATATCGAACAATCTGTCCGCGACAGCCTGGGCATGTATTTCCAGGATCTCGACGGCTCCAATCCGCACGACGTCTACGACATGGTTATTTCGTGCGTGGAAAAACCTCTGCTCGAAGTGGTGCTCGAGCAGGCTGGCGGCAATCAGTCGCTGGCCGCCGAGTATCTCGGCATCAACCGCAATACGCTGCGCAAGAAGCTGCAACAACACGGTTTGTTGTAGCGCGTTGTAGTTTCTTCGCGCTCCCGCCACGATTTTCTTCGGCTTTTCGTCTTCATCATGATCAAGCAAGCGCTCATCTCCGTTTCCGACAAATCCGGCATCGTCGACTTCGCGAAGTCGCTGTCGGACCTCGGCATCAAGATCCTGTCGACCGGCGGCACCGCGAAACTGCTCGCGGACGCGGGCCTCTCCGTCACCGAAGTCGCCGACTACACGGGCTTCCCGGAAATGCTCGACGGACGCGTGAAAACGCTGCATCCGAAGGTGCACGGCGGCATCCTCGCGCGCCGCGACCTGCCGGAACACATGGCAGCGCTTGAGAAGCACGACATTCCGACCATCGACCTGCTGGTCGTGAACCTGTACCCGTTCGTGCAGACC
>DASXXR010000427.1:0-2388 GCA_036502945.1 Paraburkholderia sp.
CGCGTTTAGCCGGCGTCTTCGTGGCCGTTGCCATCCTGCCTCCTGCCTGGCGAATCGATCAGAGGGAAATACGAGGTGCGCTCACACGCGCCGCCACTCGGTCAACCCGCCGGGTTTGTCTTCAAGTGCAACCCCGGCTTCGAGCAATTCCGCACGAATCCGGTCTGCTTCGGCATAGTTCTTCGCCTGCTTCGCTGCGACGCGCGCGGCGATCTTTGCGTCGATCGCAGCTTCATCCAGCATGCCTTCTTTCGCACCGCCCGCCGACTGCTGCAGGTACACGCGCGGCTCGCGGCCGAGGAAACCGATTACATGCGCGAGCGCACGCAATTGCCGTGCAAGTGCCGCATCGCGCGTGCGGTTCACTTCGCCTGCGAGTTCGAACAGCACCGCGACGGCAACCGGCGTGTTGAAGTCGTCGTTCATCGCATCGCGAAAACGCTGCGCGTGCGCTTCATTCCAGTCGAGCGCCGCACCATCGGGGCTCACCTCTTTCAATGCGGTGTAAAGACGCGTCAGTGCATTGCGTGCGTCGTCGAGGTGCATGTCGCTATAGTTCAGCGGCGAACGGTAATGCGCGCGTGCGATGAAAAAGCGCACGACCTCGGCATCGTACTGCGCGAGCACCTCGCGGATCGTAAAGAAGTTGCCAAGCGACTTCGACATCTTCTCATTGTCGATCTGTACGTAGCCGTTGTGCATCCAGTAATTGACAAACGTTTGCCTGGTCGCGGCTTCGCTCTGCGCGATTTCGTTCTCATGGTGCGGAAACTGCAAGTCCTGACCGCCGCCATGAATGTCGAAGTGTTCGCCGAGCAGCGTGCAGCCCATTGCTGAGCATTCAATATGCCAGCCGGGACGGCCGCGACCGTATTTCGAGTCCCAGCCGGTATCGGCCGGCTCGTCGGGCTTCGACTGCTTCCACAGCACGAAGTCAAGCGGATCCTGCTTCGCATCGTTCGCGGCGACACGCTCGCCCGCGCGCAGGTCTTCAAGCGACTTGCCGGAGAGCCTGCCGTAGTTTTCAAACTTGCGCACCGCATAATTCACGTCGCCGTCGGCCGCCTGATAAGCGTAGCCGTTTGCTTCCAGCGTTTCGATCATGCCAAGCATCTGCGGAATGAAATCGGTGGCGCGCGGCTCGAGGTCCGGGCGCGCGACGCCAAGCGCGTCCGCGTCTTCGTGCATCGCATTGATGAACCGGTCGGTCAGCGACTTGATGGTCTCGCCGTTCTCGACCGCGCGACGAATGATCTTGTCGTCGATATCGGTGATGTTACGGACGTACGTTACGTTGTAACCGAGAGCACGCAGCCAGCGCTGCACGATATCGAACACGACCATCACGCGCGCATGACCGACGTGGCAGTAGTCGTACACCGTCATCCCGCAGACGTACATTCGCACAGCGCCAGCCCGCAGCGGCACGAAAGTTTGCTTGTCACGCGCGAGCGTGTTGTAGATGCGCAGTGATTCCATAGAGAACGATGCGTGGGCCGACAGAAATCCGCGTAGTGTTCATTCATGCCGTGTCCGCTTGTGGCGGACCGATACAGGTACGGCATGGACGACATGACCAGCAACAAACCGCGCGCAACAGGTGCGGCGATCACGCTACCGTCAAGGCGGAGACGACCACGAGTGGCGAAAAGACAGTCTGTGGTTCGACGGAACGCGCAGACCTTTTGTTAGAATGGGTCGGAGTATAACATCCAGACCTCGCCCTATGAAACCTTCCAGCGGCCGCGCACGAAGCGCTGCGCACCTTGCCGCAACGGCTTTGCGCGCCACCTTTGGCACGACGATCTGCGGCCTCGCGCTGATGGTCATGCCGGGCATGTCCGCGTACGCGCAAAAAACGCCCGTCGTGTCGCGCGGCGCCGCGGTGCGTGACGACACGCCCGACGCCGACGCATCGATCGCGCAGAAAAACTGGACCGCGGCGCTCGCGCAGCTCGACGCGCGCATCGCAACGAATCCACGCGACGCGCAAGCGAAGTTCAAGCGCGCTACGGTTCTCGCGCGTTTGAATCGCAACGACGAAGCGATCGCCGCGTTCACCGAGCTGACGGAGACCTACCCCGAATTGCCTGAACCGTACAACAATCTTGCGGCGCTGTACGCGAAGCAGGGCCGCTACACCGAAGCGCGCACCGCACTCGAAACGGCAACGAAAGCCAACCCGGGCTACGGCCTCGCGTACGAGAACCTGGGCGACCTGTATCTGCGCATGGCCGATCAGGCATACCGCCGCGCGCAAAGCCTCGGCCATGCGAGCGGCACGACGCAGCAGCGTCTTGCCGACATCGGGAAAATCGTGTCGCCGCCGAAAACGTCGGCAAAATCGGCGCGCACCGCCGAGCCCGTCACCGACGACTACACGACGCG
>DASXXR010000428.1:0-11286 GCA_036502945.1 Paraburkholderia sp.
GGAAGCCGTCTTCACGTTCGAGATCGGGCTTCTGCTTTTCCTGCGCGAGCCGCACGATCTGATACGACGTCCGGAAGAGTCCGCCTTGCTGCATCATCTGCAGCGCCAGAATACGGTCACGCTGCTGCATATGCGCGTCGACAAGCTGACGCAGTGTCGTAACGTTCGCCTGCAACGCCGCGCTGTCGACCGTGCCGCCGGTTTTTTGCTGCGCGAGCCATTGATCCAGTTCGGCTTCCTGTACCCGTTTGGCCGCAAGCGCGTTGCTGCGCGCGAGCCCGTCGAGATTGCCCTGATCGAACTTCATCACGTTGTTCAGCCCAACGACGAGATTGGCATATTTCACGCCGATCTCCGGGCTCTTCCTGCTCGCCGTGTCGATCATCCCCAGCAGATCCTTATTGATCGCGACCTGGGTGGGATATTGCCAATCGATGGCATTCTGCAGTTCGTCGGCTGTCCGGTGACGGTCCGTGTGACCCGGATAACCTGCGACCATCACGAAATCGCCGGCACGCACGCCTTCTGCATTAACCGTGAGCCAATGCTTCGGACGATAGGGCACGTTGTCTTTCGAATACGAAGCCGAACTGCCGTCCTTCGCTACGTAAGCGCGCAGAAAGCTGAAATCGCCTGTATGGCGCGGCCACATCCAGTTGTCGATTTCGCCACCGTACTTGCCGATTGAAAGCGGCGGCGCGTAGACGAGCCGCACGTCGCGCAGTTCTTTCTGCCGGATCAACTGGTAGCTGTAGCCGCCGCTGAACGTGTACACGTCGCAACGGTAGCCCGGCTGCTCACACGCCTGCACAAGGCGCTTCTTTACCTCATCAATGGCTACGAAACGCGCATAGCCGTCTATGCCCGGCTTGAGCGCAGCGTTGACCTGATCGGTGACGTCGCTGATCTGCTCGGTCACATAGACGCGTTGCGCCGGAGCGGCCGGCAGCTCTTCACTTTCCGTGTGCGCAAGAAAGCCGTCGTTGATCAGGTTCTTTTTCGGAGTGGAGTTGTATTGCAGCGCGCCGTAACCGCAATGATGATTCGTGACGATCAAGCCATCTGGCGAAACGAACGACGCGGTACAGAAGCCGAGGCTCACGACTGCATCGAGCGGCCACAATTTGAGGGTTGAGAGTTGTTCGGGATCGAGTGCGAGCCCACGTTGCCGGAGCTGGGAAGCGAGACTGGGAAGGTGCGGCGGCTGCCACATGCCTTCGTCGGCCGACGCGTTGACGGATATGAACAGGCCCGACACGATCAGCGTCACGCCTGCTGCCAGCGAAGTCTTCAAAACCATTGGGTCCTCAAGGATTCTTGTTTTAGTTTGGGCAAGCGCATTGTGTGCGGGCAGCCCAACGGATTGTCAGCGCAGGTTCAAACCGGTCGAGTTTGACCTTGCGCTTTAGTTATTTCGCATAGGACAGGAGCTTTGGCTCGCGCCCCAGCCGCGAAGACTAACGCACCCATTTTTCCCGCGCAATCCCACCTTGAAGACCAGGCGCGCCGGTCGCGCGCCGAAGCGATTAAAGCGACTAACGCGCTTCCCGCAACGCCAGTGCCGCCAGCGCGCCGATCACACACAGCACCACCACGTACAATTCAGGCGCCATCGGGTTCGACTTCAGCATCAGCGAAACAGCGACCGGCGTCAGTCCGCCGAACACCGCATAAGCCACGTTGTACGAGAATGAAATACCCGAGAACCGCACGACGGGCGGAAACGCCTTGACCATCGCAAACGGAATAGCCGCGACGGCCCCGACAAAGAAACCGGTGACCGCGTAAAGCGGCATCAGGACCGACGGATTCACGGCTACCTGCTGAAATAGCAGGTAGTACGATGCGGCCAGGATCAGACAGCCGAAGAAGATCGTCCGGGCCGCGCCAAAGCGCCCTGCAATCGACCCCGCCACGATGCAGCCAATGGTCAAACATATCGTCGCGACGGAGTTCGCCAGCAGCGACGTCGCGGGATCGATATGAAGCTGTTTTTGCAGCAGCGTCGGCGTCATCAGGATCACTACGACAATCGCCGCCGTCAACGTCCAGGTGAGCAACATCGACACGATCACCGAGCGGCCATGATCGCGCAGCACCGCCTTGAGCGGAACCTCGGCCGCAAGTGTCTTGCGTTGTTGCATTTCGATGAACACCGGCGTCTCGCGCAGCCAGCGGCGCAAAAACGCCGACAAGATGCCGAACAGACCGCCGAGCAGGAACGGAATTCGCCACGCGTAAGCCATGATATCGGCCGGCGCGTAATGATGGTTGACCGCGGAAGCGATCAGCGAGCCGAGCAGAATGCCCGCGGTCAGCCCGGCGGTCAGCGTGCCGCATGCGTAGCCGATATAGCGCTGCGGCACGTGTTCCGAGACGAACACCCATGCGCCCGGCACTTCGCCACCGACAGCCGCGCCTTGCAGCAGGCGGAACAGCAGCAACAGCACGGGCGCCACCACGCCGAGGTTGTCATACGTGGGCAGCAGCCCGATCAACAGCGTAGGCAGCGCCATCAGCAGCACGCTCAGCGTGAACATCCGCTTGCGGCCGACCAGGTCGCCGAAGTGCGCCATGATGATGCCGCCTAGCGGCCGGGCCAGATAGCCCGCGGCAAAGATGCCGAAGGTCTGCACCTGACGCAGCCAGTCGGGAATGGCGTGCGGGAAGAATAGCTGCCCGATCACAGGCGCAAAGAACACATAGATGACGAAATCGTAGTATTCCAGCGCGCCGCCGAGCGCAGCAAGAAACAGCGTCCTGTGATCGCTGCCCACTAGTGGGCGATGAGGGTGAAGGGGGAGGCGGTACGGGTCGGTAGTATTCATCGTGGGGTCTTGTTGGCTGACGCACGGCCTGTTCACAGGCAACGCGCAGGGCAGCGTGGGCTTGAGGAACGGCACCGGAAGCCGTAGGCATTCGAACTGCGCAACAACTTTTAGAACAGCTTTGCCTTATCAGTATTCCCTGTCCCTCTGTTTTTCGGATTTGAGAACGCCTTTCGGAAAAACGCGAAAGGAATAGCGCCGACGCTCGGGTGTTTCTCGTAGGAACCGCGCATCTTTGTCCCGGCGCCGTTTTACCGGAGAGACCATGACCCAGAGCACATCTTCGTCGCCGACGCCAGATCGCGCATTTGTGCGGCCCCTGGGGGCGATGGAAAGGCTGTTCCACCTGTACGCACAGGAACATCCGCGCCATTTCTGCGTGGTCGCCGAGATCGCCGGCAATATACCGTCGCTCGACTTTCAGCCTGCTTTCGATCAGGTGCAAAAGCGGCACGCAATGCTATCCGCCTATGTCGTCGACGACGCGCAGCTTGGCCCTTGTATTCACCGTGCCGAGCGCCCCTTGCCAGTCAACGTATTCGCGGCCGGCAAAGCATCCGACTGGCGCCGCATCGTCGAGCGCGAGCTTGCCACCCCGTTCGTCGACCGTGAAGCGCCGCTGATGCGTGCAACGGTGCTGCGCGAACGTGAGCGCGCGTCGATCATCCTGACATGTCATCACGCGCTGCTCGATGGGCTGTCGGCCGTGTGCATCGTAGGGGATTTGCTGGAGGCGCTGTGCGGACGCGAGCTTGCACCATTACCGGTCATTGCCTCGATGGATCAACTGCTCGAAGCAGAATTTCTTCGGCCGGACGAGACCCTCCAGCCACAAATGCCTGCGGGCCTCACTGCGGACAAACTGCGCGAGATTGCCGATATGCCGCTATGGCGGCCATTCGAAGGCGATTGCCCGATCGTCTCCACCGTGAGTTTCGATGCTGAAACCACTGCGCACATCCAGCGCCGCAGCAAGGCCGAGCGGACCACGGTGCACGGCGCGCTCTGCGCAGCCGTCGTTCAATGCACGGCACGCCCGCCGCAAGAGGTCTTCACTATCGCAAGCCCGGTCAACGTCCGCACCCTGCTAAAGGACGTGGACCGTCATGCGGCATTCCTCGTCGGCGCGGCCGCCGTCAGCTTCCCCGTCGAACCACATCGCGCGTTCTGGGACATTGCGCGTCAAGCCACCGATGAACTGGCTTTCGCGCGCACGAGCGACGGTCAGTTGAAGAGTCAGGCTGTGATCAAGGCCTGTGTTCCGCCGCTGGCGGACAGCAAGCTTGCCTGCGGAGCGATGGGCTCGCTCACCTATGATTCGATCGTCACCAACATGGGCGTGGTGGCGCTCCCGACAGAGATCGGCCCGTTACGGCTGGAAGCGTTTTGGGGCCCCTCTGTGCAGGGCCGTTTTCGTGACGAGCGGATCATCGGCGCGGCCACGCTCGACGGCCGGCTCCGCGTCATCCAGACCAGCCCCACGCACATCCCGCCGTTCGTCGAGCCGTTGCGCGATGCGCTGCTGCAAGCGTGCGGCGACGCTTGACTTACCCGCGCCGCGTTGCCAGTTCCGCGCCCTGGCGCAAGGCTTCGAGCAGACTGCCCTCGTCGGCGATGCCCTTGCCCGCGATGTCGAACGCGGTGCCGTGATCGACCGACGTGCGCACCACTTGCAGCCCGACCGTCACGTTCACGCCGGCTTCGAGCCCGAGCACCTTCACCGGCCCGTGGCCCTGGTCGTGATACATCGCGACGACCAGATCGAAATCGCCGCGCCCGGCGCGGAAAAACAGCGTGTCGGCCGGCAACGGACCTTCGATGTTCCAGCCGCGCTCGCGCAGCACCTGCACTGCCGGCACGATCTTCTCTGCTTCCTCGCCGTACCCGAACAGGCCGTTTTCGCCCGCGTGCGGATTGATCCCGCATACGGCGATGCGCGGATTGGCGATGCCGGCTTTCACGAGCGTCGCGTGGCCGCGCTCGATCGTGCGCTGCACGAGGCCGGGTTCGATCTTGCGGATCGCGTCGATGATGCCGATGTGCGTCGTCACGTGAATCACGCGCAGTTGCGGCGCGACCAGCATCATCGACACTTCTTCGACACCCGTCAGATACGCGAGCATCTCGGTATGGCCCGGAAACTTGTGGCCGCCCGCATGCAGCGCTTCCTTGTTGAGCGGCGCCGTGCAGATCGCGTCGATCTCGTTCGCCTCCGCGAGCGTCACCGCGCGCGCGATGTACTGGTAAGCGGCGTCGCCCGCGATCGGCGACAGCTTGCCGAACGGCAGGTCGTCGGGAATCAGGCCGAGATCGATGCAGTCGATCGTGCCGCGTTCATAGCGCGCGTCCGCCGCATGCTCGATACGCCGCACCTTCGCTTCGCTGCCGACAATCTGGGCCGCGCGCTCAAGCCGGCGCGCATCGCCGATCACGAGCGGCCGGCACTGCTGATAAACGGTTGCGTGCGCAAGGCTCTTGACGATGATTTCAGGGCCCACGCCAGTGGCGTCGCCCATCGTGATGCCGATTACGGGGAGATAGTGGCTCATGGTTTTTTTTGCTTCAGGTGAGAGTTCGTTCGTGATGGCGGCCGGCGCGCGCCGGCTCCGTGTCGCCGCGCAAGTGCAGCCACGCGCCGTACAGCGCATGCTCGCTGCCGAAGGCGCCGGCCTTCGTGACGATCGTCAGGCGCCGCGCGTCGTCGGACGGCCGCGCGACCGCCACGCCGGGCTCCACTTCCGACAACAGTTCGAGACTGCCGATGCCCGCCGCGCCCAGCATCGCGCGCGCCGTTTCGCCGCCGGTCGCGATCAGCCCCGCGAGCCACGCGACATGCGGCTCGACGAGCGCGGCAAGCGCGGTTGAAAGCTGTGCGCCTTCGGCGGGATCGAAGGCGTCGTCGCGGCCGATCCGCACCAGCAGATCGGCGCCGCCGGCAAGCTGCGCGCCGATCGCGGCTTGCCATTCGGCGCGTTCAGGATGATCCGCGCCGCCGCGCAGCACCGCCGGCGGAACGATCAGTTCGGGCATGGCGGTGCGCTCGCGCAGCATCGCGCACTGCTGCACCGATACCGCCGAAAGGCTCCCCACCAGCGTCAGGATCGGACCGGCGTGCCGGGTGGGCTCGCCTCGCGCCGCAGCGGCGGAATCGAACAGGTCGGGCAACGCCGCGAGTTCGCGCGCGAGTCCGCCCGAGCCGACCCAGAAGCATGCGTCGCCGAGCGCCGCGGTGACGCGCGCCAGCGTGTTCAGATCCGCTTCGGTTTCAGCATCCACGATCAGCGCTTCGATACCGTTGCGCCCGCATTCGGTGATCGCCTCGGCTAGCGCAGCCGGTTCGCCGCGCAGCACGTCGACGCCGATCCGTGCGGTGCAAAGTCCAGCTGCCTCGAGCATCGGCTGAAGATCGGCGCTGCGGCCCGCGTGTTCGAGACGCCATGTTTCGGTTTCGTCAAGCGGCACGCCGCGCACATAGACACGCCCTTCGCGCACGGTGCGGCCGGTGGCCGGGAACGCTGGCGCGACGATCGCGACGCCCGCGGCCGGCTGCAGCGCCGCGACCTCGGCAACCCAGTTGCCGCGCAGCGTCGAATCGATTTTCTTGTAGAGCCGCCGGCCCGTGCCGCCGAGCGAATCCCATGCATCGGCCACCCGGCGCGCTGCCTCGGCGGGCGCGAGACGCCGCGTGTCGGTGTCGAGCGCGATCACCGCTGCGCCGGATGCGGCGACCGCCTGCGCCATCTGCGCCACGTCGAGCGCGACGACCGTGCGGCGTCCGGCGTTCGCAAAGCCGATCGCGCAATCGGCCGCGCCGGACAAATCATCGGCGACGATCAGCAGGCTCACTGCACGGCCTCCCTGCTGGCGACGCCGCGACGCGCGACGACGCGCTTCGCGACAGCCGCCGTGAGGAGCGGCGAGACGATTGCGGTAACCACCACGCAGGCAGCCACCAGCAGCGTGGCGCTTTTCGCGGCCGACTCGTACACCGGATTCGCCGCAGCGATCAGCGCGGGCACGGCCGCCGCGTTGCCAGCGGTATTCGCCGCCGACACGCCCGCGACGCCGGTGCCGCCCGTCAGGCGATCGACCAGGTAAAGCGGAATACCGGTGACGACGACCACGGCAAAACCCAGCCCGATGCCGAGCACCCCGGCCTGCCAGACCTTGTGCAGGTCGAGACCTGCGCCGAGCGCAAGCGCGAAGAACGGAATCATCACGGGCACCGCGCGGCCGAGGAAATCGCGCATTTCACGGTCGAGATTGCCGAGCAGCATGCCGAACGCGAGCGGCAGGATGCTGCCCACCAGCGTTTGCCACGGGAACGCGGACAAGCCTGCTACGCCGAGCGTGACCATCGTCAGGAACGGACCGGATTCGAGCGACATGATCGAGTACGCGCCGACGTCTTCCGAGCGGCCGTACTGGCCCATCAGCGCCATGTAGAGGCCGCCGTTGGTGTCGTTCATCGCGGCGACCACCGCGAGCGTCGACAGGCCGGCAAAGAGGCCCGATGCGACCGGCTGCTCGCCGAGAAAATGCCCGAGCACAATACCGACGACGATCGCAGACCCAATTTTCGCGGCGAACAGCGCGCCGCCCTTTTTGACGATATACGGCGTTGCCTTCACATCGATGCTCGCGCCCATGCAGACGTAGAACACCGCGAGGATCGGCAGCGCGCCGGTGAACAGCGCATTCGTGAACGAGCCGAAAAATTTCGGCATGCCCGGCAGGAAGGTCGCAACCAGCGAACCTAGCAACAGCGGGACGATCATCATTCCGCCTGGTACGCGCTCGATGGCGCGCTTGATACGAACTTGAGCCATTACATGTCTCCAGATTGACTGAGGCTTACCGATTCGATCATTATTTTGATTGATTCGATCAAACCGGAGTGTATGTCGCGATGCTCTAACGTGCAACCGCCGGAACACTGAGGGTTTACGCTTAGCCTCTCTGCTAGGGCTTTTGCAGCAGGCCGGAGGGCCCGGCAGAGGCACTGCGGCGCGTGCCGCTTATGTCCCATTTTTGATTGAATCGTGCAAAATGACCGTCAAACGCTGCAAACGCAACGCACGGGGGCGGCGCAGCGCCGGTCTTTGGCTAAACTATGCCGCTTCGCGAGCATGGCCGCGCCGTCCGCGCCAGCCGCCTTTATTTCCGGAGCACCATGAAAGTTGCGAACCGCCGCGAGGCAATGCTGAAAGCCGTCCTGTCCGGCATGAACGACGTCGGCGCGCTATGCGAGCATTTCGGCATGTCGGAGGCCACCGTGCGGCGCGACCTGCGCGCGCTCGCCGACGAGCACCGCATCGTGCGCACTTACGGCGGTGCCGCGGCGCCGGTCGGCATGCATGAACCGGAGGAATCGCTCGAAACGAGGCGCGAGAGCTTTCGCGAGCAGAAGGAGGCGATCGCGCGCACCGCAGCCGAGCAGGTGCAGGACGGCGACACGATTTTTCTCGACGGCGGCACCACGACTGCCGCGATGGCGCGGCTGCTCGCCGGCCGGCGCGGACTGCGCGTCGTGACGAACAACCTGCTGGCAATTGGCGTGCTCGCCTCGAGCGACGTGCCGGTGACGCTGATCGGCGGCGATCTGCGGCCGTCCAGCATGAGCACGCTTGGGCCGATCGCGCAGCTTGCGTTGAGCCGGTTGTCGGTGGACAAGGCGTTTCTCGGCGCCGACGGCGTGGTGGCCGGGCGCGGCCTGTGCGAAGCAAGCGCGGAGCAGGCTTATCTGAAGGAATGCGTGATCCGCCAGGCGGCGAGCGTCTTCGTGCTCGTGACGTCGAACAAGCTGGATCGCGCCAGCCAGCAGCATTGGACGCCGCTCGAACGCGACTGGACGCTCGTGACCGACGCCGCGTACGACGCGCCGGTGCTAGCCAGCTTCACGCACCACAGCGAGGTGGCGATACTAACGGCGGCCATGCCGGTTTGAGCGGCGGCGGCGCCGCTCAAACGCGTGTAAAAGCGATGTCGGAAGCGGGGCGCTATTCGGCGCGCACGCACTCCGGCAGTTCGGCGACAGTGGCGGCCTTGCCGTTCGCGCTCAAGCTGGCGATTGCCGCGAGGCCGAACATCGCGAGCACACTGCCCAGCCAGAAGTCGGCGGGAATGCCGACGCGGTCCACAATCGTGCCGCCCACCAACGAACCCACCGCAATCGCAACCTGAATGATGCCGACGAACAGCGCGGAACCCGCTTCGGGCAGATCGGGCGTCGCGAGTTGTATCCATACGCTAAGGCACAGCGGAATGGCGCCGAACGCGATACCCCATGCCAGTACGACCGTGATCACCGCGAAGCTGGAATGCCGCAGCAGCGGCATCGTCAACAGTGCCATCATCAACAGCACGACCACCGTCATCAGCGACGCTTTCAGATTGCGCGTGACCGTCGCCGAGACCGCGAAGTTGGACACGAAGCCGATAAAGCCGAACCCGAGCAGAAGCCAGGTGATGTTCGACATGCTGAAGCCCGCGTCTCGCAGCAGGAACGGCGCGATGTACGTGTAGGAACAGAAGTGCGCGCCGAAAACCAGCGCGACCATGATCAGGCTTTTGCGCGGATGCGGGCGCCGCACGAGTGCGACCAGATCGGCAAAGCGCAGCGCCGCGCTCGACGGCAGCGAAGGGATCAGCAACGCCTGCGCAGCCAGCGCGACGGCCACCAGCACCCCGGTCGCCATGAAGGTCACGCGCCACGACGCCAGTTCCGAGATCAGCGTGCCGAGCGGCACGCCGATCACCGTCGCGCACGTGACGCCGGCGAGGATCGCAGCAGTGGCCCGCGCAGATTCATGCGGCTTCACGAGGCGTCCCGCCGCGGCGAGCGCCAGCGTCCAGAAACCGCCCAGGCTGGCACCGAGCAAGGCGCGGCCCAGCAGCATCACGACGAAGCTCGGCGCGAAAGCGGAGATCAGATTGGACGCGAGCAGCATCACGGAGAGCACGATGAAAATCAGGCGCCGGTCGATACGGCCGGCGCCCAGCATCATCCCGGGCGCCGAGATCGCCGCGATCACGCCGGGCGTGGTCACCATCAAGCCCGCTGTGCCGGGCGTCACGCCGAGATCGTGAGCGATCTGCGGCAACAGGCCGACGGGCAAGAACTCCGTTGTAACGAAGGCGAATGCGCCGATCGTGACCGACCCTACCGCGAGCCACGCGCGCAAAGGGGACGAACCCGTATTTTCCGGCGAGCCGTTGCTGGCCGGATGATTGTTTTCCATCATCATGATGACGCTGCTTTTTATCCGCGAATCGACGATCGGTACCGGCCGGTCGAGGCGCCGCCGCATCGCGCGTTGTGCCGTTTGCAAAACGCGTGTCAAGGAAAAGGCCCGCTGCCAGCAGCCGTTTTTCGATAATGGGGAAGCACCGCGGTTCGGACCTGCCACGAAGCCGAACAGTAAAAGAACCGCATGACAACACGATGCGCGGCGTACGTCGTTTCATTGAAAACCAGCGCCGCCGCGTTCATCCACTTGTCACACGTGCTCACTCGCCCGGTGTGTCCCGCTCGCCGGGCGCGAGCAAGGCGACAACATACCACCGCTTCTGAAGTTGTGCTGGCAAGCGGCCTGGGCGCATTGTCGATTCGCTCAGGTGTCGTTCGTCGTGACTACAGGGCGGTCGTGCCGCGGAGCCAGCCGGTTTGCGCAGCATGGGCGACGCCCTTCATTCCTTTTCATCCGAAAGGAGCACATTCATGAATTATGTAGATGGATTCGTCGTCGCCGTGCTGACGGACAATCGCGAAACCTACAGGAAGCATGCGGAACGGGCCGCCGCTGTGTTCAAGGAGCATGGCGCGTTACAGGTGGTCGAGTGTTGGGGAGACGATGTTCCAGAAGGGAAGATCACGTCGTTCCCGATGGCGGTCAAACGCAATCAGGACGAGACAGTCGTCTTCTCATGGGTGGTCTGGCCATCGCGCGAGACGCGCAACACCGGTATGAAAGCCGTGATGGCCGACCCGCGCCTGCAGCCCGATGCGAATCCGATGCCCTTCGACGGCAAGCGGCTGATCTATGGCGGCTTTGAGGTGATTGTCGACGTCTGACGGTGTACTCGGCCGCGCGCCGGCGCTGCACAAAGCCGGCGCGCGCCGCACGAACTGCGATGATCAATGCGGCTCCGGGCGAAAAACCGGCGCCTTGCGGTACGGTATTGTTTTTAAAATGCGACACTTCGCATCAGCGCCGCAGCCGCCATACAACATGCGCAATGCAAGGCGCCGCGCTGATCGCGGCTCAGCCCGAAAACCGGCAGCTAGCTGTCCACCCACACGTCAATTCGTCGCCGCACACGCCTCTTACGGAGTCACCTCGCATGTCTGAAGCAACTCAATTCTGGATGGTCCCGGGCGCACCGACGCCCGTTGCCCCGTTCTCTCACGCCACCGAAGCCAACGGCTGGGTATTCGTCACGGGCCAGATGCCGACCT
>DASXXR010000429.1:0-13238 GCA_036502945.1 Paraburkholderia sp.
TTGGCGAGCACCGGCAGATGATCGTCGGCCCGCAACGCGACGTCGATCTGGCCGCGCAGCGAGCCGAGGCCGGCCGCACGCGCCTTGAAGTTGAGCGTGCGATGGGGTTTGTCGGCCGGCGTGCCGTTATCGCTCGCGACATGGGCACGCACTTCGTAGTGCGCGCGCAACGGCCCGAGCGGCACGGTCATCGAGAGTGCGTATTCGCCGCCCGCCAGCTGGCTGAACGACTCGCAGTTATCGAGACTTGCGCGCAGCAACGCGAGATCCTGCATTGCGTCCCAAACCTCGGACTGTGCAAGCGGAACCCTCAATGCGTCGTTCAGTTCCATGGCAGCCTCCCCAATGAACGCGCGACCGCGGGATCAGGATGTCTGATCGATGCGGTCGACGCGCGATGCGTAAAACGCCAGATACCCTTCAATTCGCCGCGCCCCCTCGAACGGGGTCTCGTAACTCCACGCGGCGTTTTCGACGATGCCGTCTTCAGTACGCAAATGAAAATACGATGCGTCGCCCTTGTGCGGACATCGGGACGTATGGGTCGAGCGTTCGAGCCGCGCCATATTGATGTCGGCGCGCGGAAAGTAGACGACGTCGGGAAGACCGGTTTCGGCAAGCGTCAACGCCGACTGCGTGTCGGCCACGGTAACGCCCTGATGGATCACCCGCACCCGATGGCCGTTCGCAGCAATGCCGATGCGATGGCCGGACTGCCCGTCGTGCGGTGCGGGCTGTGCGGCCTGTGTTGCGCCGCCGCGAGACCCGGCGTCCTGCTCAGGGCGCGCGTCGCGGCCATGATTGCCGTTGGTCGGAACATCGCTCATCTCATCCGCTCCAGAACTCATCTGAACTTGTGCAGGTGAACGCTTGTGCGGCTGCAGCATACTGTGCAGCCTTTCAAAAATGAAGAAGCCACGGAACACGTCCGTGGCTTCATTATCGATCAAACTCCCGCGGATTGCGCGGGGTCCCGCACGCTGTCGCGACGGTAACCGTTCGCTTACTGCGTGCCCCAGTAGAAGGCTGCCTTCGCGGTTCCTTTCGCCGGGACGGTGATCGTCTTGCTCTGCATCCGATCCTTGTACGCCGCTTGCACCGTATAACGGCCTGGACGCAGCTTGACCAGCATGTACGGGCCGCGCGATGTGGCGTCGAGCGCTTCGGCGCTATGCGCATCGATGATCTTTACGTGCACATCGGCGAGGAAATCCGAACCTGGCCCCGTGAAACGCAGCGAAAGCGGCCAGTGGCTTTGTTCGCGCTGCAGCGCCTGCGATTCGTCGAGGCCGACGCCGCCCGACGTGTAGGACACGTCGCCTTGCTGTTGAATCTGCGGCAGCCCGCCGCCGTTGACGTTGCCTGCGCTGGTGTCGTCGGTGGTCGTGCCGCCGGTGACGCCGCTCGCGCCCTGCGCATACGCGCCGCCCGCGAAGCCGACTGCGACTGCCGCGGCAATGGCCGCCGCGGCGACGCACGGCCGGTGGTTACGCTGAATATTCATTGTTAGCTCCTTTCTGGGGTATCCCGAGCTGTGGGAATCCAACGTGTGCAGCAATCCTCATACCCGCTGTCGCCCCCTTCTTACCGATCGGTGGAACGCGACCTCGGCCGCGCCCCACCACCGGATCAGCCAAGATCGACCGGCACGAAAATCTGCGCGTTGTCCCGCTCGATCAGTAGCGCAAGACTGTTGCCAGCCTGCGACACCATTTGCTTCAGCTGTTCGACGCTCGTCACCGGCCGGCCGTTCACCGCGAGGATCACATCGCCGGGCTGGATGCCTGCGCTCGCCGCCGCGCCACCCGCCTGCTGCACGAACAGCCCGTGCGACAACGACGCGCCACTCTTTTCCTGCGGCGTCAGCGGCCGCACGGCGACGCCGAGGCGCCCTTGCAGTTGCGCGGGCGCGTCGTCGTTCGACGCCACCTTCGCATCCGACAGCGAACCGATCGTCACCTTCACGCTCTTGCTGCTCTTGTCGCGCCACACTTGTACGTCGGCGGTGCTGCCCGGCTTCAGGCCCGCGATCTGCGATGGCAGATCGGCCGAGTCCGTCACCGGCGTGCCGTTCACCGCGGTGATCACGTCGCCGGGCTGGAGGCCCGCCTTCGCCGCCGGACCGTTCGCATCGACCGAACTGACGAGCGCGCCTTGCGGCTGCTTCATGCCGAACGAGTCCGCGAGCGTCTGATTCAGGCTTTGCACCGCGACCCCGAGACGCCCGCGGCTCACGTGGCCAGTCTTGACCAGATCGTCCTTGACCTTGATCGCCTCATTGATCGGGATAGCGAACGAAAGGCCCTGGAAGCCACCCGTCTGCGAATAGATCATCGAATTGATGCCGATCACTTCGCCTTGCAGATTGAAGAGCGGCCCGCCCGAATTGCCCGGGTTCACCGGCACGTCGGTTTGAATGAACGGCGTGTAGTTCTCGTTCGGCAGCGAGCGCGACTTCGCGCTGATGATGCCCGACGTCACCGTGTTGTCGAAACCGTACGGCGAGCCGATCGCGACCACCCATTGGCCGACTTTGCTCTGACGCGGATCGCCGATCTTCACGGTCGGCAGATTGCTCGCGTCGATCTTGAGCACCGCGACGTCCGACTGCTTGTCCGCGCCGACGACTTTCGCACGAAACTCGCGCTTGTCGGTCAGCTTCACGGTGACGACATTCGCGCCGTCGACGACGTGCGCATTGGTCAGGATATAGCCGTCGTTGCTGATGATGAAACCGGAGCCGAGGCTCGAGCTCGGTTGATCGGACGCGTCGCCGCCATCGTCGCCACCGCCGGGGCCCTGCATGCCGGGCACACCGCCGAAGAAGTGGCGATAGAACTGATAGAACGGATCGCTGGGGTCGATCGGCAGTTGCTGACCGTTGCCGTTGCCATTGCCGTTCCCACCGCGCAGCGCCGTCCGCCGCACAACGTGCTTCGCGCTGATGTTGACGACAGCGGGGCCGTAGGTTTCGACAAGCCCGGAGAAATCCGGAATGCCGGTTTTCGCAGCGGCTTCCGCAGGCATCATCGCGGCTTGTGCCGGCGCGATCACTTGCGGCGCCTCGACGTTGCGGTGTCCGGCAACGTAGCCTGCGGACAGCGCAACCGCAACAGCTACGGCAACAGCACTGCGGGAAAGGGTCTTCGCGTTCATCGTTGTACTCCTGACTGGAGAGAATGACTCTCGGATGTGTCGCAGAGTACGTGGTGTCGCTTAAAGCAATCTTAAATAATTACGTCGGAAAACAACCCGTGAAAAACGGGGTGAAAGGGTGTGGAAGCGCTCCTTCAGAATGTCACGATTGCCAGCAGACCACCTGCCTGGGCTTCACCGAGTGTGACAGTTGCGTGATGCTGAAGCGCGATGCGCCTGACGATAGCAAGGCCGAGCCCGCTGCCGGCGACATCGGTGCGCGCGCGGTTTGCGCCTTCGCCGACGCGATAGAAGCGGTCGAATACGCGCCCGCGTTCGTCCGGCGGAATGCCGGGCCCGCTGTCGGCGATCCGCACGACAGGATGTCCGTCGACGACGCGCACGCAGACGTCGACGCGCCCATCGGCCGGCGTGTACTTCGTTGCGTTGTCGATCAGATTGTTGAACAGCACACGCAATGCTTCCGCATCGCCCGACACGGTGGCGGGTTCGCTCGCTTCGATGCCGAGGTCGACGCGGCGCTTCTGCGCAAGCGGCGCGTACGCGGCGACGCAGTCGTGCAGCAACGCATCGAGATCGACTTTACTGGTCGCCGTGACACCGTCCGGCTCCGCACGCGCGAGCGCGAGCAACTGCTCGGCAAGACGTGTCGCACGCGTGACACCGGACTGCAGATCGGCGAGCGCTTCGCTGCGGGCCGCAGCGTCGCCGGCGCGCGCAACGAGTTGCGCCTGAATCTGCACCGCCGCAAGCGGCGTGCGCAGTTCATGCGCGGCATCGGCGACAAACGCCTTTTGCGTATCGAGCGCTGCCGCGAGCCGCTCGAGCAGCCCGTTCAAGGCGCGCACCAGCGGCTGCACTTCGAGCGGCAAACGCGCATCGGGCAGCGGATCGAGCGCTTCCGGATGGCGCGTATCGAGCGCGCCCGTCACGCGGCGCAGCGGCGCGAGCCCGCGGCCGACCACGACCCACACCGCGGCGCCCAGCAGCGGCAGCAGCACGATCAAAGGCCAGAGCGTGCGCAGCGCGACATTCGCCGCGAGCCGGTTGCGTACTGACAGCGGCTGCGCGAGCTGCACCACGTTATCGCCGACGATCGCGCCGTAGACGCGCCAGTCGCCGCGATCGGTGCGCTCCGTCGAAAAACCGAGCTCGGCGCGCGGCGCGAGCGGCGCGCGCGGATGCGAGTAGTACATCAGCACGCCGTTGCGATTCCAGATCTGCAGCACGATGCCTTCGTCGCCGGTGTCGCGCGAGCTGAGAACCTGCGAAAACGGCTCGGCGGGAAGCGCTGCGGCGATTTCCTGCAACTGGTAGTCGAACAGTTCGTTGGCTTCCGCGAGCGCCTGACGGTAGATGAGCCAGCCTGCGATACCGACGCCGAGCAGCACGATGGCAAGCAGCCAGAAAAGCAATTGACGGCGAATCGAACGCATCGTGTCAGGCTTCCTTCGCGATCATGTAGCCGAGCCCTCGCACGTTGCGGATCAACTCCGCGCCGAGCTTCTTGCGCAGCGCGTGAATGTAGACCTCGACGGTGTTGCTGCCGATCTCCTCGCCCCAGCCGTACATTTTTTCTTCGAGCTGGCCCTTCGACAGCACCGCGCCCGGCCGCGCCAGCAGTGCCGCGAGCAGCGCGAATTCGCGTGCGGACAGCGCGACCGGCGCGCCGTCGAGCGTGACCTGATGCGATGCGGGGTCGAGCGTAAGCGCACCGTGGCGGATCGTCGAATCGCTGCGGCCCGACTGACGGCGAATCAGCGCGCGCATCCGGGCGCCGAGTTCGTCGAGATCGAAGGGCTTCACAAGATAGTCGTCGGCGCCCGCGTCGAGTCCTTTGACGCGATCGGCCACCGCATCGCGCGCAGTGACGATCAGCACAGGAACCGCGAGGCCGCGCTTGCGGATCGTGCGCAGCACGTCGAGACCGTCGCGCTTCGGCAGACCGAGATCGAGCAGCACGAGATCGTAGGGTTCGCCCGACGCCGCACTCAACGCCGACTCGCCGTCCTGCACCCAG
Organism: Paraburkholderia sp.; assembly: GCA_036502945.1. Taxonomy (GTDB): domain Bacteria; phylum Pseudomonadota; class Gammaproteobacteria; order Burkholderiales; family Burkholderiaceae; genus Paraburkholderia. The sequence continues at coordinate 5,177 of DASXXR010000429.1, forward strand.
TCCACCGCAAAACCTTCGCCGCGCAGCGCCTTGCGCACGCCTTCGGCGATCATCCGGTCGTCTTCGACAAGCAGTATGCGCATGGCTTTCGCTATTCGAGGGTTCGAGATGCCAGCATTCTAGCGCCCGACCGCCTGGGCCTGCGCGCGGCGCTTTTTTTCGCAGGATCCGCGGCATGTCTCTACAATGAGCGCTTTTGCGCGGCGCGCCTGCCGGGCGATCGCGCCGCGGCGGCAGCGCTTGCGGTCGCCTTACTTGCCGCACGACAGGCACGGCGCGTCACGCACGCCGCTTTGCAACACCTGAATATGCCATGGTCTTTCGTCTAATCGTCCGTACATGACGCTCGCTTTATTTTCCGCAATCGCACGCCGCTTCGTGGTTCGCCCTCTTTCGCGCGCCCCTTTCGTTTCCGTTGATTCATTGCGCGCTCATCGTGCTGCACGTGCCGCACGTGCCGCCGCCACTCTGCTGGCGTGTACCGCTCTTGTCTGCGCCGCGCCGGCGCAAGCGCGCAAGAAAGCACAGCATCCGTCGATCAACGTCACAACCGTGTTGCCGCCGGCGGTGATGGCCGCACTGCAGCGCGCGCACGTGCCGCTGTCGTCGATCAGCGTGGTCGTCGAAAAGGTCGGCGAGCGCTCACCGATCCTCGCGCTCAACGCAGGCAAGCCGATGATGCCCGCGTCGACGATGAAGCTCGTCACAACCTACGCCGGTCTTTCGATACTTGGGCCGGACTATCGCTGGCGCACGTCCGCCTACGCGGACGGCGAGGTCGACGCCAACGGCCTGCTGCACGGCAACCTGTACATCCAGGGCACCGGCGATCCGAAGCTCGTGCCGGAAGAACTGATCGACCTCGTGCAGAAGATTCACAAGGCGGGCATTGCCGGCATCGACGGCGCGCTTGTGCTCGACAAACGCTTCTTCGATCCGTCGACGCGCGACCTCCCCGCCTTCGACGACGACAGCGCCGCCCCCTACAACGTCGGCCCCGATCCGCTGCTGTATGCGTTCAAGTCGCTGTCGTTCACGCTGACGCCGTCGCCGGACGGCACGGTTTCGATCGACGTGCTGCCCGCGCTCGCGCAACTGCAGATCGACAACGAACTGCGCGCGACGGGCGGCCCATGCCGCGGCGAACTGAACGCGCTGAACCCGACCGTAACGCCCGGCGCGAACGGTATGGTGCTGGCGTCGTTCACCGGACCCTATCCGCTGCGTTGCGGCGATCGCACAATCAACATCGCGACGCTCGATCATTCGGCGTTCTTCGCGGGCGGCTTCCTCGCGCTGTGGAAGCAGACGGGCGGCACGTTCGCCGGCGCGACGCGCGAAGGCCCGGTGCCGCCTGACGCGCGTCTCGTCGCGACACACCAGGGGCCGCAACTGTCGGACATCGTTCACGACATCAACAAGTTCAGCAACAACACAATGGCGCGCAACCTGTTCCTGACGATCGGCGCGGTGGAAAGCAAGCCGCCCGCGACGCAGGCCAAATCGGCGCGCGTCATCGAAGCGTTTCTGCAACGCAGCGCGTTGCAGACCGACCACCTGACGCTCGAAAACGGTTCAGGCCTGTCGCGCGACGAGCAGATCACCGCGCTGTCGCTTGCCGATCTGCTGCAGGCGGCCAACGCGAGCCCGGTGGCGCAGGTGTTCGTCGATTCGCTGCCGATCGTCGGCGTCGACGGCACGATGCGCAATCGGTTGACGAGGGAGCCCGTCAACGGCAACGCGCACATCAAGACCGGCACGCTGCGCGACGTGCGTGCGATTGCCGGCTATGTGGCTTCGGCCGACGGCGTCAGCTACATCGTCGTCAGCTTCATCAACGATCCGCACGCCGAGGCCGCACGTGCGGCCCACGACAGTCTGCTCGAATGGGTCTATCAGGGACCGTCGGTGACGATGGCGGAACCGGCCGCTGAACGCGTCACCGAACCGCGCGGCAAGTCCAGGAAAAACCCGAATCGCCGCGGCGCGCATTGAGGAATCCTTCTAGCAAAGCGTGCGCTCGGCGAGCCGCCGAGCGTGTACGCTGTCGGGCAATGTTCAGCGTGCGCATGCAACGCGCGTGACGGCTCGGCGCAACGTCCGCCTTGCGATAAGCGCCGCGATCAAACAAGAACGATCACGCCGGCCGCACCGCACGCGGCGGCGCAGACACGGGAGGGAGACGCTCATGCCATTCGATGCCGAACTGTTTCTGCTCGCAATGGCGCCGGTCTTTCTGGCGAGCATCGGCTGGCAAGCGTGGCATCTGCATTGCGCGGCTCGAATACGTGTTGAATACGCCGTCGATTCATCGCGTGTCTCACGCCCGCAACACCTTCGCTATATCGACCGCAATTACGCAGGCGTATGCGTCATCCGGGACTGTCTGTCGCTCGCTGCGTTGCGCTAAACCGCTGCATCCCTATAGCCCGCTGAAGACGACGTGCAACGTTCCTGAGAGGCTGCATCAAAACAACACGGCCGCGCTTTAAACACCGCGCAGGTCGATGAAGATTTTGCAGGCTGGCGCCGCGCCGGAAGAACGGGCGGGCAGCCCGCAAGACAGGGCTCACATGCCCAATACATATACGAGAAGATTGGAGACAACATGAAACAAGCATCACAGCCAGCACGCGTGCTGCGGGTCGCGCAGGCCGGTATCGCTAGCGCCGCATTGGCCCTGCTCGTCGCGTGCGGCGGCGGCAGCGACAACAATAACAACGCGAGCGATACGCCGGCAGGCGGGGTGAAACTGCAGGTCGTATCGTTCGGCGACAGTCTTTCGGACGTGGGCACGTATGCGCCCGTCGCAACCGGGAACTTCGGCGGCGGACGCTTCACGACGAATCCCGGCCAGGTCTGGACGCAAAACGTCGCGCAATATTACGGCGATACGCTGCAGGCGGCCGCGACCGGCGGCTTCGGCATACCGCTGTCGCTGGCAAGCGGCATGGGTTACGCACAAGGCGGCGCGCGCGTCACGCTGCAGCCCGGGCTTGGCCATGCGACGCCTGGCACGCCCAATGCGGATTTCTCGCAAGCAACAACCATCCCGATCAACGATCAGGTCACGAACTACCTGAGCGCGCACACCAACTTCAATTCGAATCAGCTCGTGCTGATCAACGGCGGCGCGAACGATATTCTGGTCAATCTCGGAGCCGCGCAGGCGGCTGCGCAAGCGGCAATCGATGCGGCCGCAGCCGCCGCGGCCGGCACCGGCTCCGTCGCGGACGCGCAGGCCGCGGCACTGAACGCGCAAACGGCGGCAGCGAACGCGAATGCGGCGATCAAACAGGCGGCGATCGATCTGGCGGGCGTCATCGGCCGCGTCGTTCAGGCGGGCGCGACACACGTGGTCGTCACGAACGTGCCGGACATCGGCTCGACGCCGCAAGGGCTGATGAGCACCGACAAAGGCGTGACGCTCACCACCGCGTCGCTCGGCTTCAATACCGTGCTGCAAGCCGCGTTGAGCCAGACCGGCTTGCTGTCGAAGGTGATCTACTTCGATACGGTCAGCGCGCTCGCGAACATCACCGCGAACTTTCAGACGTTCGGCTTCTCGGTGTCGAATACGGGCACCGCGTGCAACCTGCAGGCGATGATCGATGCGGCGACGAAGTTCGGCGAGCCGGATCCGACTGCGTTCGGCACGTCGCTGTTCTGTTCGCCGCAGACGTATACGGTGGCGGGCGCGGACCAGACGTACATGTATGCGGACACGATTCACCCAACCACTCACCTGCACGTGCTGTACGCGCAGGCGGTCGAGAAGGCGATTGCCGCGACGGGGCTCGGCAAGTAGTCTCGCTTTCGTTGCGCGCCGCTCGCGGCGCGCAACTCGTACGTCAACCAGCGAGGGCTGGCACGGGCCCGCTCGTCACGGGTCCTCTGCGTCTGGAGTCCACTGCGCCATTTCTTCCGCAATGAAGGTAGCCAGAGGTCGGATATTCCCCTGGACGCTAGCTTGCTCGAGCGCCTTCATGTACGTCCCACGACGGCTCACTCGGATCACTGTCCATGGATATCCTCCCGACGCAAGCAACGTGTTCATCAGGAAGCGGCCGATGCGTCCGTTGCCATCGAAATACGGGTGAATGAACACAAAAAGATGGTGACCAAGAACAGCTCGAACGCCGGCATGGGGCTCTTTCTGTAACAACTCGAAGAGCGCTTCCAGACAATCCAGAATGGCCTCGCGTGGCACGGGAGTGTGCATGGAATTGCGAATGAAAATGGCGCCCGTTCGGTACCCTGCAAGCTGGTGACGCTGCAATATGCCGGCGGTAACTGCGGGACCAAACAATTCTCCATACCAGGTGTGGTGGTCTCGTTGCACGACCTTACCTGCGTTCTCCCTGTTGAAAATTCGTACGATGCTGGCTTTTACAGCATGAAAGGCCAGGTAATACCCGCGGGCGGCGAGCGCATCACGCGTCTTTTGCTGCTCCGGGTCGCCTTCCGGGTTCCAATCGCCCCGTGCTACGCGGGCGATGAGCTCGTCCGTGACCTGGTAGCCCTCGATAGACAACGAGTTATAGGCATCTGCCACGTAACGCCCATCCACCTGGTCCAGGTAGGTAGCGACGTCAATCTGGATTCCGGGCACATCCGGAAAAGCGTCGATGACGATTTCGCGCCAGGCTGCCCACATGGACCTTAGCCGCAGCACGTAAGGCGAACGCTCGCGACCAGGCATAAGCGAAGGTGCATCCAGTTCAAAGGGGCTGTTGGGCCGCAGCGTGATGCCCGCCTGAGCAAAGCTGGCAACGATACGCTCAGCATCGTCCGGGCGCTGCATGAATTGCAATGCACCCGCCAGCCGCGCCGCAGCGGTTGGTTGGCCGTCGCCAGCGAGGAGCGTTGTCAGGAGTTCCGAAGAGTCACGCACCATCGCCAAAGCGATCTCCGCCTCCCTTGGGTGGTTCGTGAAGAATTGTGGCCGCACCATGCATAGCGCTTCGGCCACCGGCCAGACTTGCAGGCCTCTGACTTCAACCCGCGATTTCGGCACCCGCTGTTCATCCGAATAAACCAGCAGCGATGTGTTGAAGGGTAGATTGAGGACCGTTGTGCCACTTTCCTTGGCCACCGCCGTGACCTGCCGCGGTACGGTTGTGTTGCCCGTGTGAAGCAGCAGTGAAGCCTCTGGGTTGAGGCAGTAGCGCTTGTTGAAACGCTTGCTCAGGTAGCCGGAGATGAACGCCCAGAAGCTGGCATACCAGATAGTTGACTCGCCGTCGCCTTCTGCGGGGTTGCTGCAGATGTACCAACCCTTCATGACGGAGCGCAAGAACCCGGTCTTGACCAGGATTGCGCGGTGGTCGTCAGTCAGATCGTTGAACTCGATTACCCCATGATGCTTGTCCTGCAGACGCTTGAGGGCTTTCAATGCCGCGGCAAGCGCGGGCGCGCCAGATGGGGACGGGGCATTGTTGGTGGGCATGGTGGAGCTTTGACGAATTACTTTGGCCTGAGTCCAAATTTTACTTTGGGATAGCCCTGATGTCTACTTTGACATGGCCAGAAAATTTACTTTGACTTGGCCTGTTTTTTTACTTTGACATAGATTGCCAATCTCCTTATAAATAATTGATTTATAAAGTTTTTATAAATAAAAATAATCTACAAATCTCTATCATTCCGGCGGACCAAAATGCGAAACGCCCGGTTCGATTGATCGAGCGTTGTTCGTCTAGCTTGACGAGGATGTAAGCCGGCTGTCTTTACTGCCCTGCTTCAAACGCCGCAGCGGCTCTTCCCAGCCGGTCGTTCACCGCGATCCACTCGATCGTATCCGGCAGCTTCTCAATCAGAATGCGCGCGACGTTCGCACGATCGAGCACGCGCAGCAAGCCATAAAGATCGCGCGCATACGCGTGCGGATCTTCCGGCGCCGCGACGAAATGCACGCCTTCGGCATCGGCCCAGCGGCCCGCGCGCGACGTACGCGCCACCAGCGCGACGCGCTCGCCCCTATCGCGAGCCGCCGCGAGCAGCAGCTCGAGCGCCTCGAACGGCAACAGCGCGAGCGGTGTGCGCGGCGCGTAGTGCGCCTTCAGCGTGCCTGACGCGCGCGGCGCCGTCGCATCGGAACCATCGGGCAAGCGCGGCGTTTTGCCCAGCACGTCGGCGATGTCCTGCGGCGTCACATGGCCAGGCCGCAACAGCGCGGGAAAACCGCGCGACAGATCGACGATCGTCGATTCGATCCCGACATCCGACGCCCCGCCGTCCAGCACATGAATCGCCCCGCCGAATTCATCGCGGACATGCTGCGCCGTGGTCGGGCTCACATGGCCGAAGCGATTCGCCGACGGCGCGGCAACGCCGCCGTGGCCGCCGCGGCGCGCGCTGAACGCATCGAGCAAGGCCTGCGCGACCGGATGCGACGGACAGCGCAAGCCGACCGAGTCCTGCCCGCCGCTGACCGCGGACGGAATATGCGCGGCGCGCTTAAGAATGAGCGTGAGCGGGCCGGGCCAGAACGCATCGATGAGCCGTTGCGCATCGGACGGCAAATGCTCGACCCAGTAATTCGGATCGCCATGCGGCGCGAGATGCACGATCACCGGATGGTTAGCCGGCCGCCCTTTCGCCGCATAGATGCGCGCGACCGCCTCCGGACTCCCGGCGTCGCCGCCGAGGCCATAGACCGTCTCAGTCGGAAATGCGACGAGTTCACCCGCGTCGAGCAACGCCGCCGCGTGTTCGATCTGGGTCGCGTCGACGGGCGGGTGGTCGCTCGCCGCAGCGTTGGCTGCATCCGCCGCGGCGGGCCTGTTCGATTGATCCGGCATGATGGCGGCCGCGTCAGCTCGTCGGGATATGCAACAGGCGGGCGCAGTCGCGCGCGGCCGTACGGGCTTCGTCGAGCGTCGCGGCGGTGAAATTTACGTGGCCCATCTTGCGGCCGGGCCGCGCCTCTTCCTTGCCGTACAAATGCAAACGCGCAGCCGGCATCGCCGCCACTTCCTGCCACGGCGGCGTCACCGGCGCGGCGCCCCGCGCGCTTTTTGCATCCTTCGCACTGCCCGGAAACCACACATCGCCAAGAATATTCAGCATCACGGCAGGCGAATGCTGACGCGTATCGCCAATCGGCATCCCGGTCATCGCGCGGACCTGCTGTTCGAACTGGCTGGTCGCGCACGCATCGACCGTGTAGTGGCCGGAATTGTGCGGCCGCGGCGCCATCTCGTTGGCGACTAGCGAACCGTCTTCGAGAATGAAGAACTCGACGCACAGCACGCCGACATAGCCGAGCTTGTCGGCAATCTGCAGCGCCGCCTGCTGCGCCTGCGCGACGAGCGTCGGGCTCGCGTCCGGCGCGGGCACGATCGTATGCGACAGCACGCCATCGCGATGCGTATTCTGCGCAAGCGGATAAACCGCGGTCGCGCCATGCGCGCCGCGCGCAATCAGCGCGGATACTTCGAATTTCAGCGGCAGGCGCTTTTCGAGCACACATGGCACGCCGCCGAGCGACGCATGCGCTTCGCGCACTTCGTCCGCATTGCACGCGCGCACCTGGCCCTTGCCGTCATAGCCGAGCCGCGCGGTCTTCACAATGCCGGGCAGCACCGCTTGAAGCGCGGCATCCTCCAGCGCGGCGAGCGCAGCGGACGACTCGATCACGACATGCGGCGCCACGGGGACGCCCGACGCAGCGATAAAGCGCTTCTCCGCAATCCGGTCCTGTGCGACCGCGACGCACCGGCCTGCCGGACTCACGAACGTGGTTCGCGCGAGGAAATCGAGGCTCGCCGCGGGCACATTCTCGAATTCAGTCGAAACGGCCGCGCACAAACGGGCGAGTTCGGTGAGCGCCGCTTCGTCGTCGTAGCCTGCGCGCAGATGCTTGTCCGCGACGGCGCCCGCCGGACTCGATTCATCCGGGTCGAGCACGGCGACGCGATAGCCCATCGCCTGCGCGGCAAAACAGAACATGCGGCCAAGCTGGCCGCCGCCGACCATGCCAAGCCATGCGCCGGGCAGAATCGGTGAAACCGGGGTGTTGTCTGGGTTCATCTTAGTGGTTGGTCACGCCGCCGCATAC
>DASXXR010000430.1:0-6198 GCA_036502945.1 Paraburkholderia sp.
AGCGAATAGAAAAGTCCCTCGCGCAAATCAATAGGGCGCGTTCGCGCGCCGTACTGGAAACCCCGCGTAGCCGGATCCGCGCTTGACGCGGTTGCTTGATCGACCGCACGCTGATAGGCAACCTCCGCCTTGGCAGGTTGATTCAAATACGTATAGGCGTCGCCAGCGGCGCCGAGCGCCTCCACCGAAATCGCTTCGCCTGCCGGAATCGACTCATATGACGTTATCGCTTTCGTCATTTCTCCGCGGCCCGCGTAAGCCACCGTGCGGTCGCCCGCTAACGCATAACGCACTTGTGCGTACTCCGGCGTGTCTGGCAAGCGCGATTCAAGACTGTCCGCTGCCTTCAGCGCTGCATCGATGCCATCAAACCGATCGGGGCTGGTCATGGCGCGAGCTTTGTCCCGCCCGCCCCTAACCTGCTGACGAATAGCAAGTTCTTCAAGTTGTGCAATATCTACCGGCGTAAACGCATCAGGCCGCGCCTTCGCTTCCTCCAATGCCTGGATTGCCCCGCCACCCGTCGCGAGACCGAATACTTCGCTTCGCAATGCGCTCGCCGGCCGAGTGTCCACCGCCGCTTCCCCCTGAGAAAGCGTTAACGCTTCAGCGACGTCACCAGGATCGCGCGCCCCTCCGTTATCAGGCTCCACCGCAGAACACATCGACGAAATGAACAACAGCAGGACGGGTGCGCACGTGGCTAGTGAAATATAGCTTGAAGAATGAAGACGCTTCGACTGCGCAAGCGCTGAATAAAGACACTTAGGCTGAGCATTCACGATGTGTCCTTAACGATGAAAGGCTTGTTCTGAAGGACTGCGTCATAGGTGAATCCGAGACCGCGTTCTACAAGCTACATCTATGCCATTGATCCCCTACCGGCCCACCCGGTCCGGCAAACATTCCTGGAGACCGTTTCACCATGGTTGCGTTTCATTTTCGATACATCGGCGTTTTTCTCCACAGCCCTTTAACTTCAAAGGACACGCTCTGACAAGCGGCGATGCGGACGATCCGGAAACAACGAACAGACGGCGTCAGGTCGCGCATGCTAACGCGGCCGCATGTGTGGTCTGCCTTGCAATCCACACAGACATTGACCGTGTCCATGATGCTTTCCTTACTAACCTTTCCAGCTTCCCGATCACCCATGCGGGCTCGGAGAACGATCATGGTTTCTTCTGTTGTTTTAACTCTGCTAAAGATGTTTCATTTTTGACTCACTGTGGCACACGCATGACGTGTCAGGTTATTTGACAACACCGAATGTGGTCACAGGTAACCTTTCGTTACAAGGATGTGATCGTGAACATCGCGCTGTTAACGACATATGATACGCATCCCTTAATAATATTAAAGAAATTATTGCTGGCGCTATTTCGATTGCGTTTTATCGTTCCTGTTCGTATTCTTTGTTCTCCACGATCTGAGGGAGGTCGTCATGTCCGCCTTTAAGCAAGTGCGTTCGCTGATCGCTATCGGGGTTATCCTTTGCAGTACCGCGTTTGCCGCGTCACAAGAGGCGCCGCCTCCCGATGTCACTACCGGCGCCAGTGCCGGCGCCGATTCTCAGGAAATGCTCTACTACGTGTGCGGCGAATCCGGACTCGACAAAACGGTCACGTCGCCGGATCCAAAGCATCCGTTCAATCTCGGCGTCACGTTCGTGGCGCAGCAGAACGGCGCCCCGCTATCCGATGTTTCGGTACGCTTGCGGCGCCATGGGCGCGTGTTGATGGATTTCGTCGCGGGCGGTCCGCGTTGCCTCTTTTCGGTTCCCGCAGCGAGCTATCGCGTCGAGGGTACGTATCGAGGCGAGATGAAGTTTGAGATTCTCGAAACGGGCACGTTCGATACGCAGATCAAGTGGTGAGCAGTTGGATCCGGTGCGTTCCTTGCACCTTCACGTCTTAAGGTTTTCTTAAGCTAGTCGTTTTTAGCGCTGCGTTGCCGATCGACGTACCGGATTTATCGTCTTTCCTTATAAAATTGCACGCGCATCTGATTGCGAGAAGTGGCTGTAATGTCTCTCTGAACGTGAGAACACACTCCTTGCCGGAATAATGCGCATACCCGCCGGAGCGATGTCGTGACTACCGACAGACTTTCATCAGACACACCGTCGTTGAGCGCAGCCACAGACAATGCAGCAATGCCGTTGCGGCATAAGGTCAAACGATGGATCGCATGGGGACCCGGCAGTAGCGCCGTACTTAGCATCGCCTGCTTCGTGGTCATTCTGACAGCGGTGATCGGTTTCCAGCGCGGCGGGCAAAATCGAACTGTTCGCCAGGAGATAGCACAGGCTGCTCCAGAAAACGCCCGCGGGGGAACGCCGAACGTCAATTCAACCGTTGTTAGCGGCAATCCACCGATTGTTGCCGATGGTAGCCAGCAAGCCAACGCGACGCTCACTCCGGCAGCCGAGGCAACGCTCGCGCGAGCGCGCGCATGCGCGGCCGCGGCGCGCTGGGATTGCGTGCTCGACGCGGCCAGCAGCGTCATCGCCGCACAGGAAGGAAATACCGAGGCGCAAGCACTACTACAACGTGCGATCGTGCAAAGCGGCTGGTCGCGCGAGAACGCTGTGGCAGCGCATGCGTCGAACGCGACCGCCGCACCACCGCGGGCAGCGACGGAATCGGCATGGAGGTCCGCCGCGCGAAAGCATTCCCACACGGTCGCCCAGTACTAATCGTCAGACGACGTTGCCGAACGCGGTCATCGCTTGCCTGAAGCGGAACCGATACTGCCGACGACATTGATTCGCCGTGGCGGGCTTCGCGCGCTCACAGCCCGTGTGGCCGCGTTCCATCGATCTCCTCGAAGCCATCGTCATCTCCTTTGGCTAGACAGCCGGCCCTGCACGGCCGGTTTCCTCCTTTGCTGCGAGCCGCACGTCGATCCGGTAGAATCAGACGAAACGTGCGTATCGCTATCGAATCGCAGTTAAACGTTGCACGCGGTGCGCATTCCCAAACAACGAGAACACAAACTCACGCGGCCCATATGGATCTGCTAAGCCGACTGCTTTCGCTGACGCCGGTCAGCGGCCGGCTCGAGGTGCGGTGCCACTTCGGTGCGCCATGGGCGATTGATGAAGAACCGGCGGGCGTCCGCGAAATTCCGTATCACGTGCTGCTGTCCGGCACTGCGATTGTCGAAGACGGCAATGGGCCGCCCGAGCGGATAGCGGCCGGCGACATCGTCGTATTTCCCGCCGGCAACGCGCATCGGATACACGACGGCAGCGGCGCAGTGCCGAAACGGCCCATTGAACGTCAAGGCGCGCCGCTGCGCGTCGTGGAGAACGGCGAATCGGGCGTAACGGCGGACCTGCTGTGCGGCCGTTTTCTGGTCGGCGCGGTGCCGGACAGGCTGTTGCGCGATCACTTGCCGGGACGCCTGATCGTGCACAGCGCCGCTCCACTCAGCGCAGACGCAGGCACGCCGCAATCATCCGCCGGCACCCGGCTCACGCGCCTCATTGAGTTGATGAGAGAAGAAGCCACCGATCAAGGCCCCGGCAGCGAAACGCTGGTCAATCATTTGTCGGCTGCATTGTTCGGGCTCACACTGCGGTTCGCTACCGAACGTGCGCAGCCACCGCACGGTCTGCTCGCGCTCGCGGGCAGGCCGCGTTTGCAGCCCGCCGTGTCGGCAATGTTCGAGAAGCCGGGCGAACCATGGACACTCGATCAATTCGCTACGCTATGCAATATGTCGAGAGCGACGTTCGTTCGCCAGTTCCAGGAGGCGATCGGCCGTTCCGCCACCGACGTGCTGACTGAAGTACGCATGACGATCGCGGGCCGCTTGCTGATGCAGACGACGCGGCCGGTCGCCGACATCGGGGAGACGGTGGGCTATCAATCGGATGCTGCGTTCCAGCGCATCTTCAAGCGTCACATCGGTGTCACCCCTGCGCGATGGCGCGCGTCGGGCGGGAACATCCACGCGCACTAGTGGCGGCCGTCGGCTGCTCGACGGTGAAACGCTTCTGTAAGGGCGCCGCAACGCGACGGCGCAACCCGCGCCGCAGTTGTAGTTAGCGTCAACCTGCCTGTTCGACCGGCGTCACCGTAAGCTCGAGCCGCTGCCCGCCGCGCAGCACCGTGACGTTCACCGTCCGGTCGATTCTCGATGCGTCGAGCACGCGTTGCAGCGTATCGACCCCGTCTACCGGCAACCCATCGATCACCACGATGCGATCGTCGGTCTGTATCCCGGCAAGCGCCGCCGGGCTGCCTTTGACGACTTCCATCACATGCACGCCGTTTTCCGACTGCAAGCCGAAATAGCGCTGCACGCGCCGCGCCACTGCGATCGTCGTGCCCGCCACGCCGATATACGCACGCCGCACGCGGCCATGCGCGAAGATCTGCATGATCACCCACTTGGCGGTGTCGATTGCAGTCGCGAAGCAGATTGCCTGCGCGCCGGGGATGATCGCGGTATTCACGCCGATCACCTGTCCTGCCGAATTGATGAGCGGGCCACCCGAATTGCCAGGATTCAATGCGGCGTCGGTCTGAATGACGTCGTAGATCAAACGGCCCGAATTCGATCGCAGCGAGCGGCCGAGCGCCGACACGACGCCGGTCGTGACAGTCTGTTCGAGTCCGAGCGGATTGCCCACCGCGATCGCAATCTGGCCGACCTGCAGCTTGCCAGAGTCGCCGAGCTCGACGTGCGGCAACGGCTCGGCGGAGCCGATGCGCAGCACCGCGAGGTCGGTGTGCGGGTCGTCGCCGACCAGATCGGCGTCGAACTTCGCGCCGTCTGAGAGCGTCACGCGAACATGGACCGCGCCATGGACCACGTGGCTATTCGTGAGCAGGTAGCCGTCGGGCGTGAACAGAAAACCCGAGCCGGTGCCGGCGCGGGCGATACGGCCGTCCGGCAGGCGCCGCTCGACGGAAATGAACGCGACGGCCTGGCGAACGCGCTCGAGCGCGCCGATCACGGTGCGCGAATATGCGTCCAGAAGCGCGTCGTCTTCGAGCGCGGGCGGAATGGCGCCGCGCTGCTCGGCGCCCGACAGATCGTCGATGAAACGGGGACGGCTTCCCATGGCAAGACTCCGGATTGAACCGGATTGCAGATGCAGGGCCTGTCGGCCGTTTTCAAGGGCGAAGGCCTTCCGGGTGCCGCGACAGGCCCGCGCGAGCCTGCTCTAGCGCTGTCCTAGCGCTCGATGGCGCGCAGGAATGAGGCTCGCGCATCGCCGTCGTGCGCAAGCTCACCGGCGAAGCTTTGCGTAACGACCCGTTCGTCGCCGCGCCGCACTTCCCCCATCAGCAGGCATAACTGCTCGGCCTCGATCACGCATGCCGCACCGCGCGCATGGCCGTGAGCCATCAGCGCGTGAGCGATCGCGTTCGTTGCCCATTCCTGGTAGACCAGGCGATGGCAGATCGAATCGATCAGGCGCGTAATGCCGCCGAAGCCGTGCAGCCGACCGCCGGGTAGATAGGCAACATGCGCGATGCCGCGAAACGGCAGCAGATGATGCGGACACATGCCGTGCACGGTCACACTGCGCATGATCACCATATCGCGACGCGGGTCCTCAAAGCCACTACCCAGCGCTTCGGCCGGATCGATCTCGTAGCCGTCGAGCAGACGTTTCTGCCAAAGCTCACGGACGCATTGCGCCGTCGTGTTCATGTGTTCGCTCTCGACATCGATACCCGCTGCCGAGAGCAGGCTTGTCACCGCCTGCTCGAACGCCAGCGCGTCGAATGGACGAATGCGCGGAATGCCGATGTCTGAACGGAATGGCTCAGGAAACGGCTCGGGGCGTGGGCGCTGAACACCAGGGTAGGACATGGATTCTCCGCGAGATCAGGCGGCCGCAGCCGTCGGGAAGGGATACCCTTCGATAACAAATGCGATCGACGGATATTCCTTCCTTACAGCGATGTCACGTCCCGGGGCTGCGATCCGTGCGCTACCTGGCGCTACGCTACGCTTCGCTTACGCGAATGCAAGCCACCTGGGTCTGCAAACGCGAGCGCGTGATCACGGCAGGCACTTCGCCTGCGCACGCGTCGATTGCCTCCGGGCAGCGTGTGCGGAACACGCACCCGGACGGCGGATCGAGCGGCGAAGGAATCTCGCCGCGCAGCAGTAAACGCTCGCGTGCCCGCTCGACCGCCGGGTCGGGCGTCGGCACCGCCGACAGCAAAGCAC
>DASXXR010000431.1:0-11123 GCA_036502945.1 Paraburkholderia sp.
GGATCGAGCGCCAGCGCCCGTGCGATTTCCAGCAGGCGTTGCTTGCCGTACGGCAGATTGCGCGCTTCCTCGGCCGCGACCTTGTCGAGCCCGACAAAGCGCAGCATGCCGAATGCACGCTCGCGCGCAGCGCGCTCTTCGTTGCGATAACGCCCGGACATCATGCCGACGTCCGCGAAACTCGAGCGGAACGTGTGATGCAGGCCAACCAGCACGTTTTCGAGCGCGGTCATTTCGCCGAACAGCTGCACGTTCTGGAACGTGCGCGCGATGCCGGACAACGCGATATCCGCCGACGTGCGCCCCACGATCGACTGGCCGCCATATTCGATCGAACCGGCGGTCGGTATATAGATGCCGGTCAGCACATTCATCATCGTGCTCTTGCCCGAACCGTTCGGGCCGATCAGCCCGTGAATCGCGCCGCGCCGCACGGTCAGGTCGACGTCGTTCAGCGCCTTCAGCCCACTGAACTGCATCACCACGCCGCGCAGAACAAGGATGTTTTCGTCGCGGTCCGTCCGCTCCGCGCGCACTGCGACGATCGCATCCGCGGGCACCTCCGCCGGCTTGCTGGTGTCGACCGCGACGGTGCGCACGCGCCCGTGCGTCACCAGCTTGCGCACGAAACCGACGACACCATCCTGCAGGTAATACACGACGAGCGGAATCATCAAGCCGAAAATCGTCAGACGCCAGTCGGTCAGCGCGTCGATCCAGTACGAGAACGCCGCGAGCCCGACCGTGCCGATCACCGGAATTGCAACTTTGCGCGACGCGACGGTTTTGCGCACCAGCGCCACGACCGCGCCGATCACCACCCCCGCGGCCAGCGCGGTCGCGACCACGCGGAACGAGCCGATGTCGTCGAGCAGTTTTGGCAGCAGCACGATGATCGTCGAACCCAGCAGCGCGCCGGTGCGGGTTTTGCGGCCGCCCATGATGATCGCGAGCAGGAACAGGATTGTCAGTTCGAAGTTGTACGTGTTCGGCGAGATGTACTGTTCCGAATACGAGTACAGGCACCCAGCGAGCCCCGCAAAGCCCGCGCTGATCACGAACGCGTAGACCTTGTAGCGATACACCGAAACGCCCATGCAATCCGACGCAATCGGGCTGTCTCGTAACGCTTCGAACGCGCGGCCCAGGTGCGACCTGAGCACGCGATGCACGACGATCAGCGCCACGACCAGCAACACCGCGACCAGCCAGTAATACTCGACCTCATCCAGCCTGTGCCCGCCGAACACGGGCTTCGTGATCTTGATACCCATCGGCCCGCTGGTCAGGAAATCCATTTCGTTGATCAGAATCTGGATGATCGTGCCGAACGCGAGCGTCACCATCGCGAGGTACGGACCGGACACGCGCAGCGCGGGCAGCGCGAGAATGGCGCCGAAGCCGGCCGTGATCAGGATCGCAAGCGGCGCGGTCACATAGAACGGCATGCCGAGCTTGATGAACAGCACCCCGGCCGTATACGCGCCGACGCCGAACAGCCCCGCGTGACCGAGCGAAACCTGTCCGGTGTAACCGACCACGATGTCGAGACCGAACAGCAGGATCGCGTAGATCATGATGGTCTCGACCAGATGGATGTAATACGGATTCCCCGACAGCACGGGAAATACCGCCAGCGCGATCAGTGCGAGCCCGATTGCGGCAAGATTTTTCTTCTTCACGGCGGACCTCAAACCTTTTTGATCGCAGTTTTGCCGAACAACCCCGCGGGCTTCAACGCGAGCACGATCAGCAGCAGCACGAGTCCGGGTACGTCCTTGTAGCCGGTCGAAATGTAAAAGCCGGTGGTCGTCTCGGCGATGCCGAGAATCACGCCGCCGACGATGATGCCCATGCCGCTCGACAGCCCGCCGATAATCGCAACCGCGAACGCCTTGAGCCCGAGTACGGCGCCCATGGTCGCGCCGGTCAGCGTAAGCGGCGCGATCAGCACGCCGGCAAAGGCCGCGGTCAACGAAGACAGCGCATAAGAAAACGTGATCACGAGCCCGGTGTTGATGCCCATCAGAGCGGCCGCGTCGCGGTCGTTAGCCGTAGCGACGACGGCTTTGCCGAAGATCGTCTTGCGGTTGAAGAACTCGACCGCAAGCATCATCACGAGCGCGCCGCCGACCACCAGCAACTCCATCGGCAGCACATTCGCGCCGAACACTTTCAACGGCGCTTCAGGCAGCGGCGACGGAAAGCGCAGATCGTCGCGGCCCCATACGTTCTCGGCGACGTTCTTGAAGATGATCCCCAGCGCGATCGTCGACATGATCCAGCCGAACTCGGATTTGATCTTGATAGCCGGCCGCACGCCGATGCGTTCGACAAATGAACCTTGCACGAGACCGAACAGGCACACGATCGGGATCATCAGCCAGTAGTTCACGCCCGCGCTGACGAGCGTCAGGCCGACGAGCGCGCCGAGCATCAGCGCGTCGCCCTGCCCGAAGTTCAGCGTGCCGGAAGTCGCGAACGTGAGTTGATAACCGAATGCGATCACCGCGTAAATCATGCCGAGCGCGATGCCGCTATAGATAAGCTGAAGCAGAATGGCCATGGTCGATCCGCTGCGTATTCAACGCCACACTTAAAGACAACACAAAGCCGCCCCCGCCGTTAGGCGGGCGCGGCTCCTCGCGACGCTGCAAGCTCAGTTCGCAGCGGTCGTCGCCTGCTTCGTGCGCAACTGGCTGCCACCCTTCTTGTCGGTGTCGTACGCATACACCACGCGGCCGCCCTTCACTTCGCCGACCACCGGCACGTTCGAGCTGATGGCTTCGTGGTCGTCATGCGTGAACGGCTTGTCGTACACCATCACGACGCCTTCGACTTTCGTGTTCAGGTTTTCCAGCGCGGCGCGCACCTTCGGACCGTCGGTGGAACCGGCTTGCGTGATCGCGGCAGCAAGCAGGTAGATCGAGTCGTAGCCTTGCGCCGCCGATACCGGCGAATCGATCCGGTTGTTCTTCGGCTTGAATTCCTTCAGGTAGGCGTCGATGAAGGCCTTGCGCTTCGCGGTGTTCGGCTCCTGAATGAACGTCTGCGGCATC
Organism: Paraburkholderia sp.; assembly: GCA_036502945.1. Taxonomy (GTDB): domain Bacteria; phylum Pseudomonadota; class Gammaproteobacteria; order Burkholderiales; family Burkholderiaceae; genus Paraburkholderia. The sequence continues at coordinate 3,060 of DASXXR010000431.1, forward strand.
CGTGCGCCCTCGCCGTTCGTGCCGGCGTTGTCGATATAGTTCGCCATCGAAAGCGTCCAGCTGCCGATGAGCGGCACCTTCCAGCCGAGCTTCGCCATGCCGTTCGCGATCTGCGCCAGTTCAGGCCCAATGCCGTACGTCAGCACCGCCTCGGCTCCGGCTTCCTTCGCCTTGAGCAGTTGCGCCGTCATGTCGACGTCCTTGATGTTGAATTTTTCGATGGCGACGGGCTTGATGCCCTTCGCGGCGAGCGCTTTCTCGAGATCTTCGCGGCCGAGCTGGCCGTAGTTGGTCGAGTCGGCGAGGATCGCGACCTTCTTGTAGCCGCGCTTCGTCACCGCTTCTTCGACGATCATCGGCGCCTGGATCCGGTCGGCGGCCGCATTGCGGAATACGTAGTTGTCCGGTTGATCGGTAAACTGCTTCGTGACGACACTGCCGGTTGCGACGTTATTGAAGACGGGGATCTTCGCTTCCTGGAAGAAGCGCTGCGATGCGAGCGCCACGCCGGTGTTGATATAGCCCACCACCGCGACGACCTTCTCCTTGTTGATGAGCTCCTGCGCGATCTGCACGCCGCGCTCGTTCTTGGCTTCGTCGTCACGCTCGACCAGCTCGATCGGGCGACCCAGCACGCCGCCGGCCTTGTTGATCTCTGCCGTGGCAAGCCGCACGCCATCGCGCATGCTCACGCCCATCGAGGAAGAGCCGCCGGTGAAAGGACCGTCGACGCCGATCTTGATCGGGTCGGCGGCATAGCCAACCGTGGCGAACATGGCAAGCGCAAGCGCACCCACCACGCTTTTCAAGCGAAGTCTCATCGTCGTCTCCGTAGCATTTGCTGTTTTTTGGTGCAACGTCAGTCCGACGACTGGCGCCGCGATCCGTTCACGGGCCGCCAGCGCACACGCATTTTGGCCCGTTCAACCCGGTACCCAGTATATGAACCGTAAGGTATTCGTCACCATGCGGAGTTACCCGTAAGGACATAGTCGGTGAACCGGTTGGTTGCGCAATCAGTGTGCGTACGCGTACGGGCGACGCGATCGTTACTCGCGCAACGAGACGCCAGGCGACTCGAGACGTGTGCTGAAACGCATGCGGCGCCAGCGTCGTCGTGCGAGACGCTGGCGCCGCGCGCCGTCGTGCCCGCCGCTGGCGTGACGTTCAGGCGTTCACGCCAAGCAGCGGTTCAAGCTGCCCTTGCTCTTCGAGCGCATGCAGATCGTCGAATCCGCCGACATGCGTCGTGCCTATGTAGATTTGCGGCACGGTGCGACGCCCGGTTCTTTCCATCATCGCGACCGCCGTGGCGCGGTCGCCTTCGATATTTATTTCGTTAAACTCCACACCTTTGCCGCGCAGCAGCGCCTTCGCGGCGATGCAATACGGGCAAGTCGGTTTCGTGTAGATCGTGATTGCAGACATGGTCCTCTCCTTTCAAACAGGAACACCTCAAATAGACGTTCGAGCGGCGGCGCTTAGACCGCAACCGGCGGGAAATCGACTTCCGTCTGTGCCAGGTTGTTCAGAAGGTTCGTGTAGGTCAACAACACGACGTTCGCGACGATCTCCACGATCTTGCCGTCCGACAGACCGGCTTCACGAGCCGCTTTGATATCAGCGTCGTCCAGTTTGCCGCGTTGCCGTGCGAGCTTGCTCGCGAAGGCCGCGACCATATTGCCCTCGCCGTCGCGCGCAGCACGAATCGCATCCTCGGAAAGACCGGCCTTTCCGGCGAAGTACGTATGAGACGCAAGGCAGTACTCACATTCGTTAACCTGAGAGACAGCCAGCGCGAGCCATTCTCCCTCGGCGGGGCTCAGCTCGCCTTTGGACAACGCCTGCTTTAGCTGAAGGTAGCCGCCCAGCGCCGCCGGGGAGTTGGCGAGCGTCCTGAAGGCGTTCGGCAAAAAGCCCACTGCTTTTTCGACGGCTCGCAGCGAAGGCTGTGCGGAAGCGGCAGCTTGTTCGATCGACAGTGCTTGAATACGTGACATGGTATTTCTCCAAAGATAAAGAATTGTTGAACATGCAACAGTGCGTGTTTCCTGAGCTACGTTGCCGTCGTTGACGGCGTGAATGAACTTTAAAAGTTGACCGTCGCGCCGTTAATGGCGGGACGAATCAACTAAATGCTCATTCGGCTCAAAGCAAGAAAATGCGCCGTGCGCGAGAGACACGGGCTTCAATGCGGCCGATCACCGGCATCGGCGGCAGCAGGCGGCGTGGTTAGTCCACATGAGCCGTTCGAGCATCTTGTTGATCCGTTCAGGGATTAGCGCGGCAGGAGCCGGGCCGTACAGTGGACACATGCAATGCAGGTCGATTTCACTGGACGACTGTGCGGCGCGCGGCAGGCCAGCGCGCTTTACGCGCCCACCGGATTGGAGCAACAACATGAAAACTGTTCATATCGATGTGGCGATCATCGGCGCCGGCAGCGCCGGTCTACCAGCGTATCGCGCGGCGAAGGCCGCAGGCGCCTCCGCGCTGCTGATCGAAGGCGGCCCGTACGGCACTACCTGTGCGCGGGTTGGCTGTATGCCGTCGAAGCTGCTGATCGCCGCCGCCGAAGCCGCGCATGCGGCGTCGCGCACCGCACCGTTCGGCGTGCACGTCGACGGCGCGATCCGCATCGACGGCCGTGAAGTGATGCAGCGCGTGAAAAGCGAGCGCGACCGGTTCGTCGGCTTCGTCGTCGAAAGCGTCGAAGGTATTCCGGTTGAAGATCGCTTGATCGGCTATGCGAAGTTCATCGACAACAATCTGCTGCAGGTCGGCGATCATACCCGGGTCCATGCGCGCAGCGTCGTGCTTGCAACCGGCTCGACGCCGTATGTGCCCGATATGTACCGTACGCTCGGCGACCGCGCGATCGTCAATGACGACGTGTTCAACTGGTCCGATCTGCCGCGCAGGATCGCTGTAGTGGGTGCCGGCGTGATCGGCCTGGAGCTGGGCCACGCGCTGGCATGGCTCGGCGTCGATGTGACGGTGCTCGGCGCGCGCGGACGCGTTGGCCCGCTGACCGATCCGGCGATCAAGGACTACGCGCAGCAGGTGTTCAGCGAAGCGCTGCATTTCGAGCCGCGCGCGGAGGTTGAAACGGCAAGGCGCGAAGGAGACAGTGTCCATCTGCGCTATCGCACGGGCGACGGCAAGCAGGTGGACGATACGTTCGACTATGTGCTCGTGACTGCCGGCCGCAAGCCGAACGTCGACCAGCTCGCGTTGCAGAATACGACGCTTGCACTGGACAGCAACGGCGGGCCGGTCTACGACCCGCTGACGCTGCAGGCCGGCGGGCACCCGGTGTTCATCGCCGGCGATGCGAACGGCGTGCTGCCGCTCCTGCACGAAGCCGCTGATGAAGGACGCTCCGCGGGCACCAATGCGGCACGCTTCCCGCAGGTTGCGCCGCTGGTGCGCCGCGCGCCGATCTCGGTGCTGTTTTCGGATCCGGGCATTGCGATGGTCGGCGCGCACCATGCGGATCTCGCGCCGGACAGCTTCGTGACAGGTGAAGTGAGCTTCGAGGACCAAGGCAGAAGCCGCGTGATGCTGCGCAACCGCGGCCTGATGCATGTGTATGTCGACAGGGCTAGCCGGCGCTTCCTCGGCGCCGAATGGATCGGGCCGGACGCCGAGCATATCGCGCATCTGCTTGCATGAGCACTGCAGATGAACCTGACGGTGGATGCGATGCTCGACATGCCGTTCTACCATCCGGTCGTGGAAGAAGGCTTGCGCACCGCGCTGAGAAACGCGGTTGCCCGGCTAAAGGCGGATGCCTGAACGCCGCATGTGACGGCATTGCGTTGCGCATGCATTCGCGCAACGCAATGTCTGCTGCGTCGCGTGAATGACATTCCGTGCGTCGAACGAGCGCTTAGGCCTGCTCGTTCACCAGCCCCGTGCTTTGTCCGGCCCCGAGCATCAGTTGCGCAAGGCCGCTTATTGCCTGCTCCAATGCGCCTTGAATCACGGTCACTTCGCCTTGCAGAGCCTGAACGGCTGGGTTGGGCTCCTGATTGTGCGCGCTTGACGCAGAAGCTTTCGCGAGCTGGGCCTCGATATTCGCAAGTTGTTTCTGCAACTGCTCGATGAGTTCCTTCATCTCCTGCGCGGCTGCCGAATCCGTGCTGGAACCGCCGCCAGACACGCTCGAAGCGCCCGCTGCCGGCTTTGCGCCAGACGCAGCCGGCGTGGAGCCGGACGATGCCGTCGCCGAAGAGCCTGTTGTCGTGCCCGCTTGTGAACCGCCGCTATTGCTGCTCGCCGAAGTATTCGGCGTCGTGGCCGGTCCAACGGTGGTGGTGATGTCGCCCTGCACTATCATCCTGGGTCACCTGTTTTGTAGGGAATGACGTGCATATCGGCATTTCGCGCCGCTTTCTTTAGCGGTGCGAATGCCGTCACGCGAACATCTAACCGCGACGCAGCGGCGACCTTAGCGGAGTTTCCGGCTATTGTACGCGGCTCGAATACGAATTCCGCTTACTGGATGGGCCAAGGGCGCCGAGAAATTTTTAATACGACAGGTTGTCCATTGACGTTCTCAATAACAGCCTTGACCTTGTCCCCTTCGTGAATTCGGCTAAACATCGAATCATCCATTGCCTTAATTTTTATTGTTATCGGCGCCATACCGACGTTCTTTGGCATTACTTGCCTAATCGAAACAACGTCTGTCGCGAAATCAATTTTCGCGACTTGACCATAGACAACCATAGGGAAACCCGGCGAATACGAAGTTTGGGCCGAGACTTGGGCGGCAATGCAAAGAAATCCAGCTGCGACAAGCAACTCTACCAGTTTGTTCATTAGTCTTCCCGGTTGATTAATCGAACCTGATAATGGCTATAACGCGCTTGTCACAGTAGCCTTGTAAATATAAAAAAAGCATTAATTCAGAGAATAGAAATTTCATTTTTAAGTGTGATTTTTCTTCGTATGTGGATATGACTTGTCCCCTGTTTGACGCAGAAAGCGTCAGCGCTGACGCGTGGGTGTGCGGGCGTGCATGTTTGGGCCGAAATACCGGGGACTCCACGTCTGGCGGCGACATGCAATGATCAGGGCCCGCCATTTGCGGTCACACGCCTGAATTGCGTCCCCGTCCCTTAGAGACGGGAGCCGGAGTCGGTCGCCCATTTTGCAATGCATTTCTCCGACGAATGGGTTTGAACGAAAGCGTAGCAAACCGGTAACATTGATCGCTGTAAAGCGGCGGTGCAAAGGGTCGCGCGGCCGCAGCAAACATGTCCGGAATCGCTGCCGCAGTTGATAAACCTGAAGCAAATGCCGCATAGCGATGAATAAAAGCGACGCCGGGTCCACCTCTTGCTTGATATCGCTGGCCGTTCACGGCTTTATCGATTCCTCAGGAAGCCGCCATGCAAGGCGCCCCTCAATTCCGCCAGCCGTTCTTGCGCAATGGCATTCATGCATCCGCGCCTGCAGCGGCACCTGCACCCGCCGTCGAAAGGCCCTGCCGATGAAACCGCCGCTCACACCGCAAAGGCCGCCGAATCGTGTCTATCCGCCCGGCACGCCCGGGCTGCACGGCTTGACATCGGTGATGACGACGGTCGTCGTGGTCTGCGGACTTTACTTCGGCCGCGAAGTGCTGATTCCGATCACGCTTGCCGTGCTGCTGAGCTTTCTGCTGGCGCCGCTCGTCGGCTTGCTGCGGCGTTTGCACTTCGGCCAGTTGCCGTCGATTTTCGTCGCGGTGCTCACCGCATTGATCGCGCTGCTGGCAGTCAGCACGTTGATCGGCGCGCAGGTCGCGCAACTCGCTGGCGCGCTGCCGCAATACCAGGCCGCCATCGAGCGCAAGATCGAAACGGTGCAGGAGAAAACCGTCGGGCGCGCCGACGCGCTGCTGTCGCGCGCCGCAGGCGCACTCGCGCGGGTCGCGCCGGAGCGTCCGAACCCGCCGCACGAAGCCGGCCGCACGCAGAAGGAGTCGGCCGCAGCGCCCATGCCGGTCGAGGTGCACGAACCGATGCCGTCGCCGCTGCAGTTGGCGCAGAAGGTGTTCTCGCCGGTGGTCGGCCCGCTCGAAACCATGTTCATCGTGCTCGTCGTCACGATCTTCATCCTGCTGCAGCGCGAGGACCTGCGCGACCGGCTGATACGCCTGTTCGGCGCGCGCGACCTGCATCGCACGACCACCGCGATCAACGACGCAGCAAGCCGCCTATCACGCTATTTCGTCGCACAGCTCGGCGTGAACGTCGGTGCGGGCTCGCTGATCGCGCTCGGACTTGCGATCATCGGCGTGCCGGGCGCCCTGCTGTTCGGCGTGCTCACCGCACTGCTGCGCTTCGTGCCGTATATCGGCACGTGGATCGCGGCCGTGCTCGCCGTCATACTCGCCGCGGCGATCCAGCCGCAATGGACGATGGCCGTGTCGACGGTCATCCTGTTCATCGTCGTCGATGTGGTGGCCGGCCAGATCGTCGAGCCGCTGCTGTATGGGCACAGCTCCGGGCTTTCCCCGCTGGCGGTAGTAGTCGCGGCGATCTTCTGGAGCTGGCTGTGGGGTCCGGTCGGCCTCGTGCTGTCTACGCCGCTGACACTGTGCCTCGTCACGCTCGGCCGCTACGCCGAGCGCCTGAAGTTTCTGACGGTGCTGCTCGGCGATCAGCCCGCGCTCACGCCCGCGCAGAATTTCTATCAGCGGCTGCTAGCCGACGATCCGCATGAGGCGATCGTTCAGGCCGACAAGCTGCTGAAGGATATGCCGCTCGTCCAGTATTACGACGACGTTGCGCGCGAAGGCTTGCGGCTCGCGCGCAACGACGCGCTGCGCGGCGTGTTCGCGCCGGACCAGTTGGCGCGCATCAACGAGACGCTGCTCGACATCATCGAGAATCTCGAGCAGACGGAAAACATGCTGGACGAGCGGCCCGAACCCGATGTGCATGCCGCAAACGAAGCTGCGCCGCCGGCAGCCGGCACGCGCGTGCTGTGCATCGCGGGCCGCGGCGCATTCGACGAGGTCACGACCGCGATCGCGGTGCAACTGCTCACGCGCCGCGGCATGGCCGCGTCTGTCGCGCACTACACGCAATTCAGGAAAGGCCACATCGACTCGACCGGCATCGACGGCGCGCCGATCATCTGCGTCGTCACGCTCGACGCTGCCGAAGCGCCGCCTTATCTGCGCAATCTGGGGAGGCGCATTCGCGACCGGGCGCCGGCGGCGGCGTTGATTGTCGGTATCGGCGGGCAAGGGCAAAGCGGGGGCGACGACCCAGCCGACGCGCTGAACGGCGCGCTGAACGTGAATGCGTTTGCCGAGCTGGTCGAACAATGCATGCAGGCTGCCGTCAGTCCCGCGGCGCACCCGCGGCTGGTCGAGCGGGCGCGTTGATCGAGAAAATTGCGGCGCGGACGCTTCGCGCATCACTGCGCAAAGCGCTCGACGTGAATCTCGCCGCGTCGCCCGAAATATTGCACCTGACGCCCCGCGATCCAGACGAAATAGCCGACGCATCCTGCCGCCACCGTGCGGCGCACGAACTCCGGATACTTGACGGCACCGCTTTGCGCGCCGCGCACGGCGTCGCCGACCGCGCCGGCGTCGAACGCATCCGCAATCGCGATAGCGGGCAGCGGCAGGCCGCCCACCCTATGCGTACTGCCCTCTCGCACGTAGTACGTATGGCAGCCGCTTCGATAGTCGCTGAAATAGGATTCGATGCCGGCTTCGCTCAGCTTGCGCACGACCGACGCGAAGTCGATCGCGCCAGCGTGGGAGAGGCTGACGCACTCTTCGGCGACCTGTTTCGTCTGTACGTTCATGACTCACACTCCGTTAGCGTTGATTGATCAGCCGACCGATACGGCTTTGAGCCCGCAGGTCGCGATGCTCGTTATCGTTTCGACGTGTCGCCGCTCTCACCTCGTCAGGGTATGCGACACTCGCATCCGGTGTCTTCGCATTGCAGACCTTTCCGGACGGCGGTTCCGAAGCAGGCGCGCTCATGATCCCGTATCGATACCTGTCAGCCGTGCTGATCAACCTTTTGGTGCCGTGGCTCGCGTATC
>DASXXR010000432.1:0-2478 GCA_036502945.1 Paraburkholderia sp.
GCTGTTCATGCGGAATCGCCGCGAGCGACTAGTCCGCAGCCGTGAGGATATAGCCGACATTGCGCACCGTATGAATCATTGCCGACAGGCGGCCGTTTAAACTGATCTTGCGACGCAGATTGCCGATGTGCATGTCGATCACATTCGTCTGTGCGTTGAAGTGGTAGTTCCAGACCGACTCGAACAGAATAGGACGGGTGACCACCTGGCCGGCGTGCCGCATCATGAACTCGAGCAAACCGTATTCGCGCGGCTTGAGGTCGAGCGTCTGGCCGGCACGCCGTACCTGGTGAACGGCGGTGTCGAGCGTGAGATCGCCAATGCTCAGTATCGACAGCGAAGCAGCCGGCGTATGGCGGCGCAGCAGCACATTCAGACGCGCGGTGAGTTCGAGGTCGTCGAACGGCTTGGTCACGTAATCGTCGCCACCGGCTCGCAGCCCGCGTACGCGCTCGTCGACTGCCGCGAGCGCACTCAGGATCAGCACCGGAGTGCGCATGCCGATATTGCGCAACGTCGAAAGGATCGAAAGTCCATCGATGTCCGGCAACATCCGGTCGAGCACCACGACATCGAACTCGCCTTCCATCGCGCGCAACAAGCCGTCGTGTCCGTTCGACACGCACTCGACGTCAAAGCCGTAGTCTTCGAGCGCTGCGGTCACTTCCAGGGCCGCGTCCGGATCGTCTTCAACGACGAGGATGCGGTGCCTGGGTCCGCCCCGGCGGGCAATGGGCAGATCACTTGCCAAGCGACTCATCGATCTGGACGCACGCGCGATGCCAGCACGTCTCCAAACCCGCCACACACCACCTTGCTGCGTGCGATTGCCGCAGCGACGCGCGGCCCGCATAACGCCGCCAGTTCGTCGGCATGCCGGTAATGCTGCATCGACGGTGCGAGCGCAATATCACCGGGCGACGCAGGATGACAGTAGATCTCGCTCACGCCCGCCGGTAGACTCGCAATCGCATCAAGCAGCGCGATCTCATCCATTTTTCCCGACCGTGCGATGCCAACCACGTAGTCGTTGTGCGCGATTCCGTTGCGCGCCAAACGGGCACGCATCAAAGCCACCCACGGACGCAGCCAGAATGGTGCCGATCTCTCATAAGGCAAGCGCACCGCACGCAAGCCGAATTGCACGCCGATCTCCAGAATCAGCGAGAGCACCGTCGGATGCAAATGGAAGTGTTTGTGCGTGTTGACGTGATCAAGCACGAGTCCCGTGTCTGCAAACGCTTCGAATTGCGCTCGAATTTCTTGCGCCAGTTGCGCGCGGACTTTCGGTAGAAAAAAGAAACGGAAGCCGGCACTCACCATATCGTTGCCGAAGCGGCCGTTTGCATCGACCAGCGTACCAATCGACTCCGGCCGCGACACGGCGAAACCATCCGCCAGCACGAGATGCAAGCCGACACGCAAAGCCGGCAGCCTATGCGCACGCGCCACCGCATCGCGCGCCGCCGGCGCACCGACCATCAGGCTTGCGGCCGTCAACACCCCGTATCGATATGCTTGCTCTACCGCTTCGTTGACGCGCACGTGCAGGCCGAAATCGTCGGCGGTCAGGATCAGCGCGCGACCACGGCCAGCATGGCGCAGCACACGTTCTGTCGCGACGTTCGGGCGAAGATCGTCAGACGCCATCGGATGTCTTTATCGTCTGCATGGTTTTCACGGTGCGCAGGTCGTCGATCGTACCGCCGTTCGCCGATGCGCGTTGCGCCGCAACTGCCATTCGCTCGCCGCGCCACACCACGTGCGAACCGCATGTCGATACGAGCCATTGCCACGCAAGCACCGTATCGCGCAACGGCACGAGCGGGAGGTCGCGCCAGAAAGTTCGCGAATGACGCGCGCTGTGCCAATGCACCAGCAGACGCGCTGCACAGGACGCCCCCGTGCTGAGCGTCAGCACGCTCGCGGCAACGGGATGCCCACCCCATGCGCCGGTCGAAAACGCCCACGCAAGCGCGGCGCCCAGCAGCACCCAGGGCGAACTGAACGTGACGAACAGGAACGCAAAACCGGTCGGGTTGATCGAGCGGATTGTGCGCAGCCAGCGTGTTTCGCGCTGCCATAGCGCAGCGAACGTCGGCTCGGTGATATCGGTCGCGACGATCACTCGCGATAGCACCGTGCGCAAGCCGAGCAGCCGTACGTTCTCGGCGAGCCAGTAGTCGTCGGCGAGGCAGTTCTTCAGCATGTCGAAGCCGCCGATCCCGGCCAATGTCGCACGCCGCAACGCGAGCGTCGCGCCGAAGCCGAAGCGGCGCGAACCCGCTACGTGCGCAACCCGCACCGAAGGCGCGAACCACTCGTTGATGAAGAGCGCGCCGACGCGCGGCCAGAAACCGCCCACATCACGCGCAACATAAAGACACGTCACGATGCCGACCCGCGGATCGGCGAGCGGCGCCGCCACTTTCTCCAGGTAGTCCGGCTGCACGGCGATGTCGCTATCGGCGATCACGA
>DASXXR010000433.1:0-16325 GCA_036502945.1 Paraburkholderia sp.
AGCATTGGCCACCTGGGCATTTTCGTTTCCGGAAAGGTCGCGAAGAAGGAGCACACGCAGATCGTTTCGGTTCTCGAGACGATCGAATCGTTTCCACCCGGTCTCTACGCGATGGAAATTACCGAACACAAGTCGGCAGACGGGCACACGGAATATGAGGTCGCGTTCCGCGAGCACCGCCTCGAAGACATCACCGCACATTTCAACCGCTTCAAACGCGTCGATGAATTGCCATTCAAGGCGGTCGAGCAGATTTCGGAGTTCAACCAGCGCGCGTATGAACTATTCGCGCAGCCGTTCGTTCAGGCAGTATCGAATGAAACGACAGCGAATCTGCTGCGCCAGTTTCATCCGCTGCGCGCGCAGCGCTGGATGCTCTCGGACCTGAACCCGTGGCTCGCATGGCTCGGGCCGGCCGCGAATGCGGTGAAGGCGAATCGCGACAAGCCGGACAGTGTCAATCCGTGGCGGCAAGCCGAACACTACGGCTCCGAAATGGTCAGTGCGTCGCTGGATTACTACCGCGCGGTACGCGACGCCGCAACGGAAGGTCTCTTCTTCAGCGTCTATGGAAACATGTTCTCCGCGCACGCCGCGAAGCGGCCGGACGTACCCGAAGCAATCGCACCGTCCGTTGCCGACCCGAAGGATTTGCCTTTCGTGAAGGAAGCGCTGTTGTCCATGACAGAAGGCGGCTATACCGAAGCGATCGCGCGGATCGCATGTCTGCTCGCGCGGCGGGGCGAACCGCTGCCGCTCGCGCGGCTCGCGATGCGGCAGGAACTCGCGGAAGACTACGCCGAGTACCTGCCCGAACTCGAACGGGACCAGTGGCGGCGCATTCGCGGCGAGCAGGAAATCATCGTGCGTTACGAGCCCGAGCAGGCGCTCGCGACACTGCCGATGCTGCTCAGCGACCAGAACGACCGCAAGCGGCTGCTGACGCTCATCGACCGGCTCGCGGAAGACGAGCGAATCCACGGTATGGCGCCGACTGCGGAACAGTTGGGCATGATCGAGCGCATTCGTTCGTCGCTGCCGGTCAAGGTGAGCCGCGGGCCGCGTCCGGCCGCATCGGTGCATTGAGTGATTCGACAGGCCGGCCGCGTGGCCGGCCGCAAAGCGAGGACATGTTCATGGAACACCAGCATGAAAAGTATCGACGGCTGATCGACTATTGCAAAGCGCTGCCGCCCACGCCGACGGCCGTCGCGCATCCGTGCGACCAGAGCTCGCTGGAAGGCGCGGTCGAGGCGGCGCAAATGGGGTTGATCGCGCCGATCCTGGTCGGGCCGCGCGGGCGGATTGCAGCCGTGGCGGCGCAGTACGAAATCGACATCGCGCCTTACCCGATCGTCGACGCGCCGTTCAGCCACGCATCTGCCGCTGCGGCGGTGCAACTCGTGCGCGAAGGCAACGCGCACGCGCTGATGAAAGGCAGTCTGCACACTGATGAACTGATGGGCGCCGTCGTCAACCGTGAAGCGGGGTTGCGGACCGCGCGGCGGGTCAGCCACTGCTTCGTGATGGATGTGCCCGGCCATGCCGATGCGCTCATCATCACCGACGCCGCGGTCAATATCGCCCCAACACTCGACGAAAAAATGGACATTCTGCAGAACGCGATCGATCTGGGCCACGCACTGCAGATGCAGGAAGTGCGCGTCGCGATTCTGTCCGCGATGGAGACGGTCAGCTCCAAAGTGCCGTCGACGATCGACGCCGCCGCGCTGTGCAAGATGGTGGACCGCCATCAGATCACCGGGGCACTGGTCGACGGGCCGCTCGCGCTCGACAACGCGATCGACCCCGAGGCCGCGCGCATCAAGAAGATCGACTCGCCGGTAGCCGGGCGGGCGAACGTGCTGATGGTGCCCGACCTCGAAGCCGGCAATATGCTGGCGAAGAGCCTGTCGTTTCTTGCCGGCGCCGACGCAGCCGGCATCGTGCTCGGCGCGCGCGTGCCGATCATCTTGACGAGCCGCGCAGATTCCGTGATGACGAGACTCGCATCGTGCGCGGTGGCCGCACTGGTTGCGAAAGCCCGCACGCAGGAAGCGAAGGTGATGGGGTGACACGATGAGCGACGTCATTCTCGTACTCAATGCCGGGTCGTCGAGCATCAAGTTCTGTGCGTACTTCGTGCAGGGCGGCGAATTGGCGCTCGGCGTGCATGGGCAGGTCGAAGGGCTCTTCAGCGCGCCGCGCTTCACCGCATTCGACAGCAACGGCGACGAAGTCGGCATGAAGAGTTGGGGCGAGGGTGTACGCCTCGAACACGAAGAAGCCGTGCAATATATCGGCACTTTCCTGCGCAGCCATCGTGACGGCAATCGCCTCGTCGCGGTCGGTCATCGGGTTGTGCATGGCGGCGAGGCGTTTTCAACGGCGGTGCTCGCCACCCCCGAAGTCGTCGACGCGCTCGACCGGCTCACGCCGCTTGCGCCCTTGCATCAACCGCACAACCTGAAGCCGATTCGCATCGTCGCCGCGCTTCATCCGGAGCTGCCGCAGGTCGCCTGCTTCGATACCGCGTTTCATCGCTCGCAGCCGGACGTCGCGCAGGCATTTGCGCTTCCTGAATCCATCACAGGCGCCGGCGTGCGGCGCTATGGGTTTCACGGCCTGTCCTATGAGTACATCGCGCAAGCGTTGCCGGACTACTCGCCGAAGGCTGCCGCGGGGCGCACTGTCGTTGCGCATCTCGGCAACGGCGCGAGCATGTGCGCGCTCGCCGCGGGCCGCAGCATGGCCAGCACGATGGGCTTTACCGCCGTCGACGGCCTGCCGATGGGCACCCGCTGCGGCAACCTCGATCCCGGCGTGATCCTGTATTTGCTCGATGAGCTGAAGATGGATGCGCGCGCAATCGAAGATCTGATCTACAAGCAATCCGGTTTGCTCGGTGTGTCGGGCGTATCGGGCGATATGCGCATGCTGCTCACCAGCGCCGCACCCCGCGCGTGTTTTGCCATCGATCTTTACGCGTACCGGATCGCACGCGAGCTAGGTTCGCTCGCCGCCGCAGCGCAAGGGCTCGATGCGCTCGTCTTTACGGCGGGCATCGGCGAGCACGCCGCGGAAATCCGCCGGCGCGTGGGCGAGCAGGCCGCGTGGCTCGGCGTCGAGATCGACCCGGTGGCCAATGACGCCGGCGGCCCGCGCATCAGCACGCCGTCGAGCAAGGTCGAGGTGTGGGTCATCCCGACCAACGAGGAACTCATGATCGCGCGTCACACGCGCGCGCTCATCGACGCATTGTGACCCGCCGAGTCCAAGGAGTTCGATCATGACGCTGGATGTTTCCCAACCGATACTGAAGGACAAGAAAGCGCTCGTCACCGGCATTGCCAATGCGCATTCGATCGCCTACGGCTGCGCGAAGGCGTTCCGCGAACTGGGTGCGGATCTCGCCATTACGTATGCGGACGAAAAAGCCAAACCCCATGTGGAACCGCTCGCACGCGAATTGGGCGCACCGATTTTCATGCCGCTCGACGTGACGCGGCAGGACGATCTCGAAGCGGTATTCGAGAGGATCGGGACCGAATGGGGCGAGCTCGACATCCTGGTCCATTCGATTGCATGGGCGCCGAAGGAAGATTTGCAAGGCGGATTGCTCGACTGCTCGGCGCAGGGTTTCGCGACGGCGATGGATATCTCGTGTCACTCGTTTATCCGGATGGCGCGGCTTGCCGCGCCGCTGATGAAGGATGGCGGCTCGATGTTCGCGATGAGCTATCACGGCGCGAACAAGGTCGTTCCGAACTACAACGTGATGGGTCCCGTGAAAGCCGCACTCGAAGCGAGTGCCCGGTATCTCGCGTACGAGCTCGGCCCACGCCGCATTCGCGTGCATGCGATTTCGCCCGGCCCGCTGAAGACCCGCGCCGCGTCCGGACTGAAGGATTTCGATCTGTTGCTGACGGAAGCGGCACAGCGCGCGCCGCTCGGCGAACTGGTCGACATCATGGACGTCGGCTTCACCTGCGCATTTCTGGCCACGCCGTACGCAAGGCGGCTGTCGGGCGAGACGCTGTATGTGGACGGCGGCGTGCACATCATGGGCTAGCCGGCCGCTGGCAACATCGACACTGGAGATCGACGATGGCAGAACTACTGATTGGAAACATTGAGGACGGAACGTCGGACGACGAGATCAAGGAATTCCTCGTCAAATACGGCTTTCCGGTCTTCGATGAGATCCGGCATGTGCCCGGAGCCGGATCGCGGCCCGCGGTGCTGCTCACGTACAACGACATCGAACCGGCGGCATTGCGCCTGCTGCAACCGCGGATTCACAACCTGTTCTGGAAGAACCGCACGATCAACGTAATCGTCATGCAGGAGCGCAGCGATTGAGCGGGTTGGGAGTTCACCGATGGGTATCTTCAGCAGGCTGCTGCATGGCAAACGCGACCGCGACCGCAGCTGCGGCGCGCCGCAGGCCGATGCACGGCAGATCGACGAGGCGGTTGAACGCATCGCCGGGACGATTCCGCAATTGAGGCTCGCGCGCCAGTATCAGGCGCGCCTCGCGCCCGTGGTGCGCGGCACGCTCGACTATGCGGCGAAGCTGGTCGAGTCACTGCCCGCGCCGCGCGATGCTGCCACAGGCGCCTGGTTGTCGGACCCCTACCTTCACGCCTATTTCGCCACACCCGACGACGTATGTCCGGCATTCGGACGCTCGCCCGACCTGCGCGCGTGGTTCGACCAGCACAGCGAATGCGCGGACGTCTACGCGGTGCTCGGTATGGACATGACGGAGCGCCGCGTGTTGGGCGCGGTTCACGAGGGCGATACGACGCGCACCGACGTCCGGCAAACTACCGTGAGCTTCAGCGACCATCGGGTGCGGATATGCGGCCGCACGGACGCCGACCTGCGCGAGGAGATTGTGCGGCGCATCGTGGATCAGCTCGCGCTGGAAGCACTGGCGAGAATCGCAGAGGACAAGTCGCGCCGCGATGCGCTCGAACAGGAGCGCGCACTGCTGAAGGCGCGCGTGCAATTGATGCAGCGCCAGGGCACGGGCATGCACGCGGTGCTGGCGTGCGGCGCGCCGGTCGAACTCGCGGAGTTCGCACGGCTGCAAAGGCAGATCGAAGAAAACGAACGGAACCTGGGCGAACTGGGATTGCAGACGGAAATCATCGAGCGCCGGTTCGATATCGTGCATGACGTATTCGCGGATCCTGCGGCGCAGGCCTATGTCAGGGTCAAACGGCTACGGCTCGACAAAATGAATGTCGTGGTCGAAGAGGGTGGTGCGCGGCCGGGTGAAGACCTCGACTTCCGCGTCGCGCGGATTCCGGCAACCCCGTCTGAGACGCGCGCGTTCGCGATCGTGCGATTCGTGCGGACGGATTTGCCGCCCGCCGGCAGGTTGTTCGACGACGCGCACCGGCTGCTGGTGTGAAGCTGGGCCGGCGTCACGATGGATAACGAGCTTTGCGTCCGTTCGCTTCAAGCCGGCTGGTTATGCGTTGACGACAATTAGCGCAGCCCGGCCTCGCAAAGAACGCTTCCCAAGATCTGCCTATCTGAACCTTGCGATTTGAGAATTCTCACCCGCACCGGGTAATATCGCCCTTTCGGATCGACCGCCTGCGCATTCAAAGCACGGTGCTGCATCGACATAGTGCGCGCCGGCACGCGGCCCATGCGCTTAACCGCATACGGATACGCCGGGCAACAGACCCGCAACAGTCGCAGCGCAAGCGTTCCATCTATTCCATTTGGGGAGCAAATCATGACTTCGACCACGACGCCCGTCTGGTTCATCACCGGATGTTCGACAGGTTTCGGCCGCCAGCTGGCGCGCGCGGTGCTGGCGCGCGGCTGGCGCTGCGTCGCCACGGCGCGCAGTAAAACGTCGCTGTCCGACCTGGCAGGCGACGCGGGCGACCGCCTGCTGCCGCTCGATCTCGACGTGACCGACGCCGCGCAGGTCGCCGCTGCCGTCGATGCCGCGCAAGCGCGTTTCGGCACGATCGACGTGCTGGTCAACAACGCCGGCTACGGCTATCAGGCGGCGATCGAGGAAGGTGTCGAAGCGGAGATCCGCGCGCAGTTCGACGTCAACGTGTTCGGCCTGTTCGCGATGACCCGCGCGGTTTTGCCGGTCATGCGGGCGCATCGCAAGGGGCACGTGCTGAACATCACGTCGCTGGCCGGGCTGGCGGGCTACGCAGGGTCTGGCTATTACGCGGCGAGCAAGCACGCGGTCGAAGGGTGGTCTGATTCGCTGTGCATCGAAGTCGCGCCGCTCGGCATCAAGGTCACCTGCATCGAACCGGGGCCGTTTCGCACAGACTGGGCAGGCCGCTCGCTCATTCAAACGCCGAACCGTATCGCCGACTATGCGGACACCGCCGGCAAGCGGATGCAATTCACCGCGCAAAGCAGCGGCGGACAGCAGGGCGACCCCGCACGCGCGGCGCAGGCGATGATCCAGATCACGGAAGCAGCCGATCCGCCGCGCAACCTGATATTGGGCGCGGCAGCGCTCGACGGCGGCTCGAAACGGCTGCAGGCGCTGCTCGCGGATATGGACACGTGGCGCGCAACCACGCTCGGCGCGGATTTCCCTGCGAACGCGTAGCGATGCCGAACGACGAGAGCCGCGCGCTGGCTCACGTCGTTCCAGCGGCGGCGTGCAGCGCTGCTACGCCGTGACGCGGATGTATCGGGCAAGCCCGCCCGGGCGAACCTGAAACCGGTACCAGACCCGCTCCCTTTGCATCGATTTGATGACATTTTTAGACGTCGCGCCCGCATTTTTGCGAAGACTTGATGCCGCGATTGCTGAAATGAAGCTGTATTCAAATCGATGTCGAACGGAAGATCCAATGTTGCGGCTGCTTATTCCAGTAATTCATAGTGACGGCGCGCTGCAGGCAGCGCGCCATGCGGCGTTTTTGTTTGCGGAGCGTTGCGTCGCCGAAGTCGAACTCGTCGAGGTGCTCGAGCCGCTGGATTGGGGACGTGTGTCCGCGTTTCATGGGCGCGGTGCGCTGGACGTCGCTGAGAAGCGCGGCATGTTGAGCGCCTTGATGCAAACCCGCGCCATTCTGGACGACGCGGGCGTTCCGTATCGCTGGAGCCGCGTCTTCGGCCCCATTGCGGAAACAATTGCCGCGCGGGCGACGGAAAAACAGTCGGACGCCGTGATCGTCGACGCGAGCCAGTTGAGCTTCCTGACCCGCTGGTGGATCATCGCGAGGCTGTGGCGGCTGACCCGGACACCGGTGACGATGCTGCACTAGCCATGCGTTTGTGTATCTATCTGTGCGTCTAATCCGACGATCTTCAACGAGCGCGTGTACCACACGCGCGCGCTGCATTCACCACCCTGAACACCCGCCGTCCTGAGCGAGATTTTACGAACTCGAAGGGGGCTTTTACGCCTCTTTTATGTAGTGTTGGATAATCTTGAAGCATGCAACGGACGGAGAGGACGACATGGCGCACACATTGGCGGGCTTGCGGGCTCTTCTGCGGCGAAGCAAACCGGAACACCGCAGCCGGCCACCCCGTGAACCCGGACGCAATGTGATGCTGCACGTGACGCTCGATGCACAGCACTCGGCGCCGTTTCGCGAAGCGCTGATTCGCGATTGCGGCGATCAGCAGTGGACGCTGCGTGTCGCGCCGCTGCGCGACAGCGGACGCGTGCGGCTTTCGCTCTATTTGCCCAAAGCCGAGGTCGGCCAGGCCATTCAGCGCCTGTCGCTGCTCACACCGGCGGCCGAAATGGGCCAGGTGCTGGAAATTCCCGATACGCCGAGCGACGCATGGCGCAACCTGATCCAGGCCGATCCACCGAAGCGCGCCGAGGCGGTCCGCGAGACCGATGAAGCGGACGCACAAACGCCGAGCCTCGCGCAACTGCTGCCGCAAGACCACGTGCTGCTGGGACTGCAGGCGGCAGACCGCGAGGCCCTATTCGCGCAGTTGAGCCAATCGTTCGAAGCGCTGTGCGGCGTGCCGGCGGCAACCGTCACTGCGGCGCTCGCATCGCGCGAAGCGTTGGGGTCGACCGGACTGGGGCAGGGGCTCGCCGTTCCGCATGGACATATGGAGCGCATTCCCCGCCCGGTCGCAATGTACGTGCGCCTCGCCGCGCCGATTCCATTCGATGCGCCCGACGGTCAGCCAGTCAGCGATGTGGTCGCGTTGCTGGTTCCGCAGTGGGCGGACAGTGCGCATCTGCATCTGCTCGCAGACGTCGCGCAAAGCTTCTGCGATCAACACTTCCGCGAACAGTTGCATGGCTGCGCGGATGCCGCGGCCGTGTGCAGGCTGTTCAACGGTCGCGATGCGTTCGATCACGCGGCACAAGGGGATCAGCGCTTGACGTAGGGATTTTTCCCGGCGGTCACCGCCGTGACGTCGATGACGCTATCTGGTTTGACGCGCTACCGGCGCGCGCCGCCCTTCGCCACCGCCGCGCGCAGTGCGGCGCAATGACGCACGAGCTGCGGCTGCGTTACGACAAACTGCTTGAGCGGCGTGTCGATGTCATAGAAGTAGATGTTCGCGATGAAACCATACACGCTGGCGTCGGTACTGGCCGGCTCTTCGCCGAACAGAAAGCCGTCGTCAGGGATCAGATTCGCCAGCACCTGGAGGTCGGCAATGCCGCGCGCATAAGCCTCTGCGGGTTCGTATCGGCCGATTCCCTGGTAGTGGTACCGCTCGAAGTTGTACTTTCTTGCGGCTTCGAGGTCGTCTGCCGCGAGGTCAGGATGCGTCGCAAGCAGCTCGGCCCTGAACGCAGGCCAGAAGCGCGGATCGCGCCACCTCGAATACGACATCACCCAATACAGGTCGTCCAGCGTGCGCCGGATCAGCAGATCGAGATCGCGTTGCGGGTTGGTTAATGCGGCGTCGATAGGCAGCGCGTATTGGTGCTTCAGATAAGACACAATCGCGTCGCTGTCGCCGATTGTTTGCGCGTCGTCGACCAGATAGGGCAGTTGGCCGCGCGGCGCGGACCTCGTATCGAGAACATGCCGATGTTCGAAAGGCAGCGCACTCAGCTTCAGGAACGCGAACACCTTCAGGCCGTAAGGGTTGTTGTCTTCGAGGCCGAACAACTCGGGATAGGAATAGAGAGTAATCATCCGACACGCTCCTTGGATACGATCCAGCATGAGATATCGCGATCCGGCTAGCGCGATTCTAACCCCGCGCCGGGTAGGTCCCGTAGGCCCCGGTCGTGGCCGCGAAGCGGCGGAAGCCGATTCGTTAGTTTTGTTTCAAGCGGTATGAAGCCCGGGGCAATGGTCACGCGCAGGCGGGTATGGCACTGTCTGGAACCACGTACGACTCGAACTTCAACACAGTCCCCACATGAGAAACGTATATGACTGAGCGAATGGTAAGCGGCCATCCGGATCCGGTATCCGACGATGAGCCCAACACGGAGAACGGGTCGCCGAACGGCGTGACCCGCCGGAACTTTCTGAAATCGGTCGGCGCGTCGGGTCTCGCGGCCGCTGGCACATCGCTGGTATCCGTGACGCGCGCCGATGAACTGCCCGCGGCCACGCAAGTGCCGCCGGCAAGTGCACAGAGCGGCGCGTATGCACTGCAGTTCACGGTCAACGGCGTCGCCAGAAAACTGAATGTCGAGCCGAACGCGGTGCTGCTCGACGTGTTGCGCGACGACCTGCAACTGACCGGCACGAAGAAGGGCTGCGACCACGGCCAATGCGGCGCGTGCACGGTTCATGTGAACGGCGTCTCGGTCAATTCCTGTCTGTCGCTGGCGGTAATGCACGAAGGCGATCAGATCACGACGGTCGAAGGCCTTGCCCGCGACGGCAAGCTGCATCCGATCCAGCAGGCATTCTGGGAGCACGACGCCTATCAGTGCGGCTACTGTACGTCCGGGCAGATGATGAGCGCGGTCGCGGTGCTGCACGATTCGCGCATCCCCGCCGACGACCATTCGCTGCGCGAAGCGATGAGCGGCAACATCTGCCGCTGCGGCGCCTACAAGAATATCGTCGCCGCGGTCCAGGACGCGCGCGGCAAGATCCGGAGGACCACCTGATGCGCTCTTTCGATTATGTTCGTGCGGGCAGCGTCGACGACGCGCTCGCAGCGCGCGGGCAAGCCGGCAATACGGTGTTCCTCGCAGGCGGCACGACGCTGCTCGATCTGATGAAGCTGGATGTGATGCGGCCGGCGCGCGTCGTCGACATTCACAAGCTCGCGCTCACCCGGATCGAAGTGCTCGACGACGGCCGCGTGCGCGTCGGCGCGATGGTGACCAACACGACGCTCGCGCGCGACGAAGCCGTGCACAGCCGTTACCCGGTGTTATCGCAAGCGCTGCTGTCGGGCGCCAGCACGCAGTTGCGCAACAAGGCGACGACGGCCGGCAACGTGATGCAGCGCGTGCGCTGCGGTTACTTCCGCGACGGCGTTTCGCCGTGCAACAAGCGCGAGCCGGGCTCCGGCTGTGCGGCGATCGGCGGCCATAACCGCAACGTGCATGCGGTGCTCGGCGGCAGCGAGCAGTGCATCGCGGCGCACCCGTCGGACATGTGCGTCGCAATGGCCGCGATCGGCGCGACGGTGAGCGTGCAAGGGCCGAACGGCGCGCGCGAAATCGATTTCCTCGACTTTCATCTGCTGCCCGGCGCGACGCCGTGGAAAGAGCACGCGTTAAACGATGGCGAAATGATCACGCACGTGACGCTCGCTGCGCCCATACCGCATAGCCGTTCCGCCTATCTGAAGCTGCGCGACCGCGCGTCGTATCAGTTCGCGCTGGCGTCGAGCGCGGTGATCGTAGCGCTCGATGGCGGCACGATCCGCGACGCGCGCATTGCGCTGGGCGGAGTCGGCACGAAGCCTTGGCGCGCGCTTAACGCGGAGGCCGTGCTGAAAGGTCAGCCGGCCACCCAGGCGGTCTTCCAGCAAGCCGCGGCGGCCGCGCTCGAGGGCGCGCGCTCGTATGGGCAGAACGGCTTCAAGATCGCGCTCGGCCAGCAGGCTATCGTCCGCAATCTGTCAGCGCTTGTCGCATGACGCGCGGTTTTGTCTATCCGATTGTGAGGACAGCATGAACAATGAAATCATCGGCGATTCGATGCGCCGGGTGGACGGGCGCCTGAAAGTGACGGGCGCGGCACGCTACACAGCAGACCAGCACCTCGACGGCATGGTCTATGCGTACGGCGTATTCAGCACGGTAGCGAGCGGGCGCGTGCTGCGCATCGACACGGCGAATGCCCGCCGCACGCCGGGCGTCATCGACATTTTTCATCACGAGCATTTTCCGCGCCTCTACCATGCGCCGCGGACGATGAGCTCGTTTAACGACATCCTGACCGCGTCGATTACCGACGAGCGCCGCCTGCCGTTCGAAGACGCCACCGTGAATTACGCGGGGCAGTTCGTCGCGCTCGTGGTGGCCGACACGTT
This sequence comes from Paraburkholderia sp., assembly GCA_036502945.1. Lineage (GTDB taxonomy): Bacteria > Pseudomonadota > Gammaproteobacteria > Burkholderiales > Burkholderiaceae > Paraburkholderia. The sequence continues at coordinate 11,446 of DASXXR010000433.1, forward strand.
CGAGCACGCACGCGAGGCGGCGTTCAAGGTCGACGTGACCTATGCGACCAACAAGCCGGTCGCGACGCTCGACCAGGGCGTGGCCGCAGGCGGCACGCGTGACGGCGGCCGCGGCCACTCGCGCGGCGAGCCGGCGCCGGCGTTCGACGGCGCGCCGCACAAGATCGACGCGGTCTACCGGACCCCGGTCGAAACGCACAACCCGATGGAGATGCATGCGACGCTCGCACACTGGGACGGCGACGAGCTGCATCTGTACGAGGCATCGCAAGGCGTCACCGTGCATCGCAACACGATTGCGCGCATCTTCGGCCTCACGCCCGACCAGGTGACGGTGGAAGCACCGTTCATCGGTTCCGGCTTCGGCAGCAAGCTTTTTATCTGGCCGCATTCGGTTGCGGCCAGTGCGGCGTCGCGGGCGGTAGGTCGGCCGGTGAAGCTCGTTGTGCCGCGCGCGCAGATGTTCACGACGACCGGTCACCGGCCGGAAACCCAGCAGCATTTGCGGCTTTCCGCCGACGCGAGCGGACGGCTCACGTCGCTGCGGCACGAGTCGGTGAACACGACTTCGTTGACCGACCAGTACGTCGAGAATTGCGGCGGTGTGTCGCGTAGCCTCTATTCCTGCCCGAACGTGCTGGTCAGCCATCACGTGACGCAGGTGAACCGCGGCTCGCCGACTTCGATGCGCGCGCCGGGCGCAGCGCCCGGCCTGTTCGCGCTGGAATCGGCGATCGACGAACTCGCGCTCGAAGCCGGCATGGACCCGCGCGAATTCCGTCTGCTCAACATCTCCACCGTCGACGAGGCCGCTAATTTGCCCTGGTCGAGCAATCATCTGCGTGAAGCGATCGTGCAGGGCGGCGACAGGTTCGGCTGGCAGAAACGCCGCCCGGGCATCGGGTCGATGCGCGACGGCCACGAGATCGTCGGCTACGGGATGGCGGCCTGCAACTGGGACGCGTATCGCACGCCCGCAGAGGCGCGGGTCGAGTTGAAGAGCGACGGCACGGCAGCGGTGTTCTGCGCGGTTCAGGACATCGGCACCGGCACGTATACGGTCGCGGCGCAGACGGTCAGCAGCGTGACCGGGCTGCCGGTCGAGCGCATTACCGTGAAGCTCGGCGACTCGTCGTTTCCCGATGCGCCGCTGTCGGGCGGCTCATGGGCCACCGCGAGCGTGATGCCGGCGATCGCCGAAGCCACCCGCAAAGCGATCGCGCAACTGAAGGTTTTTGCGACGCAGAACAACGCGTATTTCGACGGCGTCAAGCCCGACACGCTGCGCTTTGAAAACGGCCGCCTCGTGAACGGCGAGCGATCCGTCGATTTCGCGACCGTGTTGAAGGGCCAGCGTCTTGCCAGCGCAGAAGGCCACGCGCAAACGCCCGGTGCGCCGAGCGGCAAGTTCTCGTTCCGTTCGTTCGGCGCGCATTTCGTCGAGGTGCGCTGGGATCCGGGCATCTCGCATCTGCGGGTGGCGCGGGTGGTCAGCGCAATCGACGTCGGGCGCATCGTCAATCCGCTGACTGCGCGCAATCAGGTGGAAGGCGCGATTGTGATGGGGGTCGGCATGGCGTTGTTCGAGGGCACCGAATATGACGAGCGCAGCGGCCTGCCGGCCAACAACAACTACGCAGAGTATGTGGTGCCGGTGCATGCGGATCAGCCGGAGATCGACGTGATTCTGCTCGACTACCCGGATTTCGAGCTGAACGAGTTCGGAGTGCGCGGCATCGGCGAGATCGGCATTACGGGGCTCGCGGCGGCGGTCGCGAATGCTACGTATCACGCCACGGGCAAGCGTGTGCGTGAGCTGCCGATCACGCTCGACAAGCTGATGGATCAGCCCGCGAGTCTGCGCACCTGACGGCTTCGGAGGGTGCCTGACGGGTCGCTCGCGCGCTTGCGCGGGCGGCCCGGCGTGGCGGCGTTGGTGCAGGCGGCGGCACCGATCGTCGCCGAGCCGCGCGCCTGGCGCCGCCGCTAGCGCAGAACGGCGTCCGTCTGCGGGACACCCGCCCGCTGTTCTTCCTTCAGGAAATCGATCAGCGCCCTGAGCTTCGGCGGGACGCGGCGGCGGTCGGTGTAGTAGAGCGCAAAGCCGGGCAGCGACGGACTCCAGTCCGAGAGCACACGTACGAGCCGGCCGCTCTCGAGAAAACGCTCGATATAGCCGTTGATCATGTAGACGAGGCCGATTCCATCGAGCGCGGCCTGCACCAGCGCCGCGGAATCGTTGACGATCAGCCGGCCGTTGACTGCCAGATCCAGCGTCTCGTCGCCGTTCGCAAACGACCACCGCTCGATCTGGCCGCTCGTCGCACGGCGAAAAACGACACATGAGTGCGACAGCAGATCGCGCGGATGCCGCGGCATGCCGTGCATCGCGAGATAGTCCGGCGACGCGACGATGTGCGCTGTAATAGGCGGCCCGGTGTTGATAGCGACCATGTCGCGTTCGATCAGATCGCCGAAGCGGATGCCCGCGTCATAGCGCTGGCCGACGATATCGACGAGACTGTTTTCGATCGCAACGTCGAGCCGGATGTCCGGATACCTGTCGAGAAAGCGCCGCAGGATCGGCTGCAGCACGATCAGGTAGCCCGCGCGCGCCACGCTGATGCGCAGCAATCCCGCCGGGCGGTCCAGCGCGGCGCCGAGTTCTTCCGAAGCCGATGTCAATTCGCGCACCGCCGGCAAAACCCGGTCAAAGTACGTTGCGCCTGCTTCGGTCAGGCTGACGCCGCGCGTATTGCGGTTGAAAAGCGCGAGCCCGATGCGGGACTCGAGATTGCGGATCGACTGGCTCACTGCGGACGGCGACACCCCGAGCCGGATGGCGGCTGCCGAAAACCCCTGTTCTTCTGCAACGATGATGAACGTGACGATCCCGTCCAGTTGATCCTGACGCAAGCGTTGTTTCCTCCTGGCATGCGGCGTTCGCGCGGACCTGCATGGACCCGTACGGACCCACGCGGCGAGGCAACCGGCCACCGGCGGCCGCCCGCGCGAGGCCCGGCGCCCGCGGCGGGGAATGGCTACCATGCACGGATCATACCCGGCTAAAACCAGACGAGCACGGCGAGGCTTCGGTCGCGCGATAGCGCGCTAACGCATACACCGGTGGGGACGGCCCAAGGGCGGGGACAGCAAGCGTGTCGCTCCGCAGTCAAAAGGGAGCGCGACAAACGGGCAGGTATGAGGTCACCGCCGCCGATATAACGCCCGTGAGGCGGATCGATGTGCTGCGGGAGACCGTACAGCGGGCAACGACTACGGCTACGGCTACGGCTGCGCGGCCGAGCGCATTTTGCGCGCGACGTTAGCGGCCTGTTCCGCGTTGAGCCGGCCCTCGACACGCAATTGCGCCGCCACGCGTGCAATTTCAAGTTCGCCGAAGCGCAGTGCGGCAGCATTCGTATGCACCGAGAAATAGCCTTCGACGAGATCAAACGGACTGCGTTGTGCTGAGCCGAGCATGAAGCCGCAATTGCCGTGAGCGACGAAGTCGACACCGCGGCCCGAATCGTCGAATACGACAAACTCGCCTTCCCCGATCGGTTCGCCGGCATCGAGTGAGCCTGAGTAGAGGGCGATCCACAGCACGTCGTATCCTTCGGGCGGGTCGTAGCGCCAATGCTCGCCCGCGTTGAGCTCGACGTGCAGGTAGGTCATCGGCAACGGCACGCGAAGCGGGCTTTCGGCGCCGTTCAACTGCCCCAGCAAAACCCGCGCCGGACCTTCCACGGGAATGTCTTCCGCCGGGGAAAACTGTTCGGACGGCTCAGCCAGTTCGAGCGTCGGAGGCAGCGCGACCCACAGTTGATAGCCCCTTACGACGCCTGACGGATGGACCAGGCCGCCGTGCCAGATGCCGCGGCCTGCCTGCATCCATTCCATTGCGCCTGGATTGAGTGTCTTCGGGATTCCTCTGCTGTCGACAATATGCAGCGAGCCGTCGAGGAGCGCCGTCAATGTCGCAATGCCTGAATGAGGATGCAGCGGGAAATTGAACGGCGACGACGAATCAATGACGAAACGGTCAAGCAGAACAAACGGCTTGATCGATTGACCGATGTCCGACGGACTCACCAGCCGGGTAATCGGTCCTTCGGCTCGGCCTTTCGTGCGTAAAAAGATCGAACGAGGTTGCTGTAGTCCTGCCGCTTCGTTTGAGTCCCATGTTGTCGCCATTAAGCCCTCCAGTTCGTTGCGTTAGCTAACGGTTCCGCACGATTTGCGTGGGCGCGATCGGGCGGCGATGACGGACTGACATGCAGGTCCGTTATGAATTCAGAACACCTGGTCATGGGGTTCTATTCGCTCGAATGTGTCATCTTCATGAATATGAGGAAGCGTTGGTTATTTACGAAAGGCACTTCACTCAATGGGCAATCTGGAAATCGCACGGCAGCGAGTGCACGCCTGTCGACCTGGCCCCGCGGTACTGACTCGGCGTCGTGCCCATGAGCGCTTTGAACACGCGGGTCAGATGCGCCTGGTCCGCGAATCCGGTTGCGGCCGCGATATCGGCAAGCTGCGCATTCTCACGGAGCATGCCGCGGGCAGCGCGGATGCGCCGCCCTGTCTGATAGGCGTGAGGCGTCAGGCCCAGCACGTGCTGAAACGCGCGCAACAAGCGAAACGGTGGAATGCCGGCGGTCAGCGCGAGCGCGTCGAGCGTCACTTTCTCCGGCAAATGTTCATCCAGATAGCGGCGCGCGCGTCGGACCGCGGTCAACTCGCGCGACAACGAAGGGGGCGCAGCGGAACAGTCGGAATGACGCACGAGCAGCTTCGCGATCAACGCGACCATCCGGGACTGGCGCTCAAGCGGCGAGCTTTGCATTTCCGAGCGGATGTGCAGCTTGAGCAGA
>DASXXR010000434.1:0-15277 GCA_036502945.1 Paraburkholderia sp.
TTCACAGACGGAGAACGACAATGCAAAGAAGACACTTCGTGGCAGCAGGTGTTGCTGTGCTCTCATACGGCGGTCTGTTGATGTCGGGCTGTAGCACCACCACGAGTAGCGGGGAGTCCGCCGCTACCGACATGTCCAAGCGTCAATCGATCGACGCCAGCGTCGACGGCACGATGGCAAAACTCTATACAACCGTACAGGGTTCGCGTGAACTGGTGGGTAAGGCGCGCGGCGTGCTCGTGTTTCCTTCGGTGCTGCAGGTCGGCTTCGTCGTCGGCGGGGAGTATGGCGAAGGCTCGCTGCGTGTCGGTGGCAGCACGGTCGGCTACTACAGCACGGTCTCCGGCTCGTTCGGCCTCACGGCGGGCGCGCAGTCGAAGGCGATCGTCTTCCTTTTCATGACGCAGGACGCACTCGACAAGTTCCAGAGCGCCAAGGGCTGGTCAGCGGGAGCCGATGCATCGGTGGCGCTTATCAAGGTAGGAGCGAACGGCGCAATCGATACGACGACGGCAACCGCGCCCGTCGAGGCCATTGTCATGACCAACTCGGGCCTGATGGCCGACGTGTCGCTCTCCGGCACCAAGGTCTCGAAGCTGAACATCTGAGCGAGGTGCGGCGTTGAGCTTGGACGACACGCCAGGCTCGACCGCCAACCGTGCTCACCACCACTCACCGGGACGTGAATCAGGCAATCCGGAGCCCTTCTCAAGCCCCTACGAAAATAGATTGACGCCTGGCGTGCGCGGCGATGCGCGTCAGTGTGCGGCGTCCATCTCTGCCCGGCGTAGCGCATCGCGAACGCGTTTGGCGACGAGAACCGGCATGTAGTCCATTATTTTCGCGCCCTCGCTGTATTCGGCCCACGTATCTTCGTACATCTTCGATACAGCCTCTGCGGGCGTATTCGTGTCAGCGGCGATTGCATTAACGACATCGTCGACGTTGGGCTGTGCCATGCTGCCCTCCTGACTTCAGTGAGATGGGAACGGCGCTTTCGGGAAGTCAATTAAATGACGATGCTTACGTGTATGCAAATTGAATCGATCTATCGCGCAGGCTCGCCGGTCACCTTCTTTTTGTCTGTAGAGAAGCGCTAGCTGCGGATGGGGTGGATTCCCGTTGTGCGGCAATCTCAGTGTGATTCGTTGCTGCGTGTACGCGCGTCGTTCAATTGCTGATGATCGCGTTTACATGTCTTCCCTGAGATGCGCGTCCAGTTCATTATTCTCATCGTTGCTCGCGCGCTTCCACACGCCTACGCCTCCTTCTGGAGAACGCCATGAACGGGTTCTACTTCGCAGCGCCGGCCATCTCGGCATGCATCATCATGTGTTGCATGTCGCCCATCGACGTTTCCGCACAAACAGGCGCAGCAGCGATGAAACAGATGCAGGACACGCAGCGCGCAGCGCAGAAAAAGGCGCGTAAAGCGAAGAGCGATACGAGCGATCAGATGAAAAAGGAAAACGAAACCCCGCCTGCACCTGCGCCGGCATCCGGTGCGCAATGAGCGCGCTGCTAGCTGCTATCGCGGGATCTGCTTTTTCTTGTTCGATAAGCCTGGAATCGAAATCAGGTTCAGCGCGATGACCGCGATTGCGATGCCAATGAAAATGGCTAGCGCGCCGTAGCGGAATTCCTTGCTGCGGTCATAGACCAGCCCGGTAATGGCGAAATAGAAACCACCGAGCCAGATGGCGACGCCGACTAATGCAATTGCAACCCGCTTTTCCGATTTCTTCATCGGGACCTCCAACATTTGCGACCGGTTTTGCAAATCATGTTAGCGCGCTATTGTCGCCCTTGCCCGCTTTTATCTTTAGCGGACCCGCCGGCCACAACCGTGGACTCGTCGTTGCGCTGCTCGATTTGCTGATGCGGCTGCGCGCATGGCGTACGGCGCGCACTGCCGGTCGTCGTCCCACGAATGCGTGTGCAGCGCCGCGGCGCCCCAGCAATCCACAGCAGATCGCCGGTTCGGTAATGAAAATCGGAATCGGCAATACGCCGTTGCGGTTCAACAGGAAGTTGCTCATGTCCCATCCTTCGCTCGTTTCTTCCGGCAAGGTCTCGCTTGCGAGCGTGGCTGACAGAGGCAGCAATGACGTTGCAAGCAGACTTACCGCTGCAAGCCGACGGAGGCCAGGCCGATGGAGAAGACGTCGCGAGCTGCCTCCATGCATTGCACATCCCTGAAAGAATTAAATCCAGCTATCCGATTGATACATCATCGAATCGGCATGCAAAAGACGGTTGGCATTGCTGCGATGCTGCCCGATAAACCGGTAAGTGCGTCACAAAAGCGCGGCGAATGTCCTAACATCATATTGAGTTGACGCCGCAAAAAAGGAGTGGCCATGCCCCGGTGGAACGATCGGTGGTTCAAAGCCATACGCATCTGGCTGCTCGTCGTGCTGACGTCGGCAGCAGTTGTCACGCAGGCTCAAGCGCCGAATCAAGCGCCAACTCCAACTCCAACTCCAACTCCGGCGCCAAGCCAACCCGAAACTCAGACCCAACCCGCGTCCTTCAATCCGGAGGAGATCGAAGCGCTGGTCGCGCCGATCGCCCTTTACCCCGACTCTGTGCTGGCGCAAGTGCTGATGGCTTCAACCTACCCGTTGGAAATTGTGCATGCCGCACGTTGGGTCAAGGCCAATCCGAAACTCAAGGGTGATGCCGCGGTAAAGGCTGTCGAGAATGAGCCGTGGGACGTCAGCGTGAAATCGCTGGTCGCCTTTCCGCAAGTCCTCGAACCGATGAACGACAAGCTCGACTGGACCCAGAAGCTCGGTGACGCTTTCCTCGCGCAGGAGAAAGATGTGCTGGCCGCGGTGCAGCGGCTACGGGCGCGCGCGAAAGACTCGGGCAATCTCAAGTCGAACGAACAGCAGAACGTGATCGTCGAGCCGGCGCCCGCGTCTGCGCAGGGGGCTGCGCCCACGACCACGCAGACCATCGTGCGCATCGAGCCCGCTGATCCGCAGGTGATCTATGTGCCGGCCTATAACCCGACGGTCGTCTACGGCGCATGGAGCTATCCTACCTATCCGCCGTACTACTGGCCGCCCTATCCCGCCTACTATCCTGGCGCGGCGCTCGCGACTGGCTTTGCATGGGGAATCGGCCTTGCGGCTGCCGGCGCAATCTTCAGCAATTGCAACTGGGGCGGCGGCGACGTCAACATCAATGTGAACAAGGCTGCGAATATCGATCGCAACTTCGACCGCACCAAGGTGCAAGGCAACGGCAATCGCTGGCAGCATGATGCCGGCCATCGCCAGGGCGTCGCGTATCGCGACAACGCGACACGTGAGAAATTCGCGGGGAACGTTCCCGGCGCCGATGGGCGCTCCGACTTCCGCGGCCGCAGCAACGGAGCAAGCGAGCGCGTAGGCGCAGCCGACCGCGCCGGCGCAGGCAATCGCGCGACAACAGCGGATCGGGCCGGCGCAGGCAATCGCGCAACGACGGCAGACCGGTCCACGATGGGCGGCGATCGCGCCGGCGGCGGCGACGTCAGTCGCGCGAGTGACCGGGTTGGCGGTAACGGTGGCGGCGGTTATAGCGGCGGCGGACGCGACAACGCATTCCAGGGCGTCGGCGGGGGCAATGCGTCGCAGCGTAGCGCCGACCGCGGACGGTCCAGCATGCAGAGCTCCGGCTTCAGCCGATCGGGTGGCGGGATGCGGGGCGGTGGTGGTGGACGCGGCGGCAGACGTTAGGAGACGAGAGCATGAAGTCAGCGTTTCGGTTTTTGTGGGTCTCGCTACGCGGCGCGCTGCGCGTGGTCGCCGCCGCCTGTGCGCTGTGTGCCGTGACGGTGCCGGCGGCTCATGCAGAAAAGAGCTTCAGTTCGCCCGAAGCCGCGATGGACGCATTCGGCGAAGCGATCCTCGACAATCGCGAAGCGTCGCTGCAATCGATCCTCGGCCAGAACTTCCGCCAGCTGATTCCGCCGGTCGGCGCCGAGGTGCGCCAACGCTTCATCGACGAATGGCGCGTGTCGCACACGGTGCAGCCGATCGATGCCGATCATGCGCGCGTCGCGGTCGGCAACGACGGTTGGACGTTGCCCATTCCGCTTGTGAAATCCGCGCAAGGCTGGCACTTCGATACGCGCGCCGGCGCCGAGGAGATGCGCTTGCGCCGGATCGGGCGCAACGAACTCGCCGTGATCCAGACCATGCTCGCGGTTTATGACGCGCAGCGGGAATATGCGTCGACCGATCACGATGGCAACGGCCTGATGGCGTACGCATCGAAGCTATCGAGCTCACCGGGCAAACACGACGGCCTGTACTGGCCGACGCAGGCGAACGAGCCGCCAAGCCCGCTCGGCCCCGCGTTCATCCAGGCGAGTTCGCGTCACACGGAAGGCGCCGGCTATCACGGCTACCACTACAAGCTCCTCACGTCGCAGGGCCCGCACGCACCCGGTGGCGCATACGACTATCTCGCGCACGGCCGGCTATTCGGCGGTTTTGCCGTGATCGCGTGGCCGGTGCGTTACCGGGACACAGGGGTCAAGAGCTTCATGGTGAGTCACGCGGGACAGGTGTATGAGCGCGACCTGGGTCCGGACGGCGCGACCACTGCGCGTGCGATGACGTCGTTCGATCCCGGACCGGGCTGGACAAAAGTCGCGCCTTGATGCGAACGGCGCGCGGTTGGGTTCAGCGTCGCGCGCACGTCAAAATCGAGGAGGCACCATGACACGGTTTGCCGCCTGCCTCACCGCACTGCTTGTCACGCTCTGCGTCACGACGCTTGCCAGCGCGGCGATACGTCATGATCCAGGCAAGCCGCTGTTACCGGCCGCGCCAGCATCACCGATGCGGTCGCCGCAGTCCGAACAGGCCTATTACGATCAGATGTTTGTTGAGCAGGGCATCGAGCCAGGCTCGAGCAAGGCACACATCATCCGCACTTGGGTGGAGAAGATCCTGCGAAACCCGGCGATCGCATCAGCCGCCCGTGGCGGCACGCAAGGCATCAACCGGGTCTTTCTCGACCCCGGGACGCGCAAAAACGCGATGTCGAACGGACTGGCGCGGCTTTCCGCTGCCGACCGACTGCGCTACATGAAGCTGCTGACGAGACTCCTCGACGAACTGGTGCCGGTCAATTGCTTTGGCGAAGTCGATATGGCCGTGGTGATGAACCGGATCACGCTGCGTGAGATGTCGGAGGCCGACTTGAGGCAATACTTCGAGCTTCTCTATAAAGTGCTGACGGGCGATGCGCGCAACGTCCCCATCGTTCTGCCGACGCCGCAGCAGTTCGCGCTTGCGCAACAGCAACTGTCGCGTGCACTGTTCATTCAGCTGCGCGGTAATGAGTCCGACTTCGCGCGCTACCAGGCCCATTCGACGAATCCCGCACAGGCCACGCCCGCCGATGCCTGCTGGGCGACGCGCGTCACTTTGCACGCTATCATTTCGATGCGCGACCCTGAACGCGATTTCATTCTGCTCGAGTCCGTCTTGCAAGGAAGCGCGCCAACGGAACGCCCCGCTGGCGGGCAGTCGACATCGCCGTCAGGCATACCGTCTCCGGCGTCGGCGCAACCGCTCCGCGCGCCTGCGCCATAGCGGCCACGCGTGGAGGTTCGCCAAGGCTGACTAGAAACTCACGGCGAATCCAAACGATACGCCCCGCACATTGTGTCCAAACACGTATCGCACGAGCGCTCGCGTGCGCGTGATGATGATCGGGTAATTGCCGCTGTCCAGTTCGAGGCCGACGCCCAACGACGTGAGATCGTTGAAACCAAGCACGCCGGCACTGTCGCCGAAATAGTGCGAATAGGCCGCTTCGAGTACATAGCGAACCGGCCGGTCCAATGCATGCCAGCCGGTGGGGGCGCGCCAGCGTGCCCATACGCTCACCTGCTGCGCCATGGCCGAACCCTGCACAGCCTGCGAAGACCCGCCGAAGCTGCGCAGGTAGATGTCAGTCGCGCGTAGCTCGACATCGATTTCATGGTCTACGCGGTAGCGCTCGTAGTCGAGCACCAGCGAGCCGCCGTAACCGTAGGCGTCCAGCGAGCCGTGGTCGAGAAACTGCAGGTTGCTGTCGGTCACCTGATTGATTACCGTTTGCCCCACCTTGAGGTCGCTCGACACGCGCCCGAGCGTGCCGTTCAGGATCGGACGCAGCACGAGATCGTTGGTGATCCGGAAATCCCAGCCGATGCCGACCGTCGTGCTGAAGGTGTTCCAGCGGGTCGGCAGCGAACGCTGCTGGGCTCCGTCGGTGGCTATGAAAGTCGGATCGTAGCGGCTGTATGCGAGTGTCCCTTCCACATACAACGGAAACGACTTGCTGATAGGGAACCCGCCGCCGAGTTGCGTCTGCCCGAAGCCGGGGTTACCGGTGGCGCCGCTGTTGATCGACAAGGAACTGGTGGTGACATCGGGTACCGTCGTGTAGGTCATGATGGCAAGCACGGCGTCCGCGTGCTGCTTGACGTTGCCGCCGACTACGGTGCGGTTCGACAATGAATCCGGCGTGACCTGCGCGCGGGACTGAAAGGACAGCAACGCGAGGACCAGACCCGCGCACGCCACAGATGAAGCGCTACATGGCTGTGGCCAGAGCCTCCCCCTGCTTTTCAGACTGCGTCGCCATCCGTTCAACAGATTGAATGCTGACCCCATGGTCCGTACGCGCATACGCACTCCCGTCAGTTGCGGCGCCTTGCGGCTGTCCTTGAGTTGCCGGTCGGCCTGCCAGTCTTTTGCTGCCCACGGTGCGACAGAATCAACGCTGGGCGCCAGACCGCTGCGCGGCTTCCTGGACACCCCGGACAGCTGCAGCCGTAACGAGGCCTGTAATCAGCAAACCGATCAGGCCGAGCAATGCTGCGTCGATTCGCCCGAAGGTCGTGGTGGGCACCACGTCGCCGTATCCGATAGTCAGCGCTGTGATGGTGCAGAAGTACAAGGTCTGTCCCAACGGCGAGGGCGTTCGATTCACCGTCTCGACCGGACCGCCGAAGTAGTACATTCCGAGCGTCAATAGAACAAACAGCACCAGCAGGCCTGCGAGAATCGCACGCAAGTACCAGAGGGTTCTGCCAAGTTCACGCAGGATGTCACGAGCCCGCAGGGGGACGGCCGCATCGCTTGGGGCCTTTTCCATAAGGGATACCTCTCAGGATGCGCGCCTGCGATGCTCGAAAAGCTGAAGCATCACGCACGCGTAGACGGTAACAGCCACGAAGAGCCCCATACGCACCGCGAAAGCCCTATAGACGTCCTTCCCCGCCACGCTGTCCTGCACGGATTGGCCGAGCAGAATAATGAGCGTGACCAGCGTATTCAGCCAGAAGCTCGGCGAGTAGCGCGTGCGGCTGATGCCATGGAGCTTGCGCGCGACTAGTAAGCCGAATAGCAGCATCCACAGAAAGAACATCCACAGGTGAACGAAGAACTTCAGCGCAAACCAGAACACGATCGCGAGCAGGCCACCGAGCAGCGTGGAGCCCAGCAGGTCGCGCGCTGCACCGCGAGCCGTGGTGGCACAGCTTTGTCTGCCGAGGCTCACTGACTTCATGATGATCGGCATGTAGCCGGCTGGATCGCTCATCGCAAGCAGCCATGCCGGCAAGACGACGAGCGCGGCGCGCAGCGCTATCCGGCTAGCCTCGCCGTTCGGCATCATGCGGACGGCGGGCGCTTGCCGTTCGCTCGTGGGTTCGGGAAACAGTCCGTGAGTCAACGCCGACACCAGCACGGCAAGCAACAGCCCCTTCACCAGCGCGCCGACGACGGTCGCGCCCAGCTGGAAGTCAGCCGTACCCGCTGCGGAAATCATCGTCAGTCCGGCCACCAGAAAGGTCGCGACCAGATTGTTTCCGCCGCGCAAACCATAGCGAAACGCAAGGAAGAGCATAAGCCCGATCAGCAGCACGCCAGCCAACGGGTAATAGCGAAGCACCGGGACGAGCAGCAAGCCGCAGCCCGTCGTCAACCCGACGACCAGCGCGAATACCAGGGCCGCCTTTAGCGACAGCGGCTGGTTCTGCGTAGCGAGCAGAAACACCGCGAATACCGGCGCGACCACGGGAATCGGCAGATCCAGCGCAAAACTGATTGCGAGGCAAAGCGCCGTACCGATGCCGACGCGTAGCGTCTGGTGACCGAAGCGCTGGAGCTCGGGTTGCATAGGGGGCTCAGTAGAGGTATGAAAGCCAGCTCATCACACGCAGGAACACGCGGCCGAGCGGATTGAGCGGGTTGCCCGGACCTGGAAACGCCATCACCTCGGCTTGCCCGCCTACACGAACGTTGTGAAGACGCGCACGTTCACCCGGTTCGAACTCGACGATTACCGGAAAGCGTTGCGCGGGGCGCAGCCAGTCGCGGCTGTTCTGCACAGTCGGCAGACTGCCGGGCGGCGTGCTCTGGCCCACGCTCACGCCATAGCCGATGCTGCCGATCCGCCCTTTGAATATCTCGCCCGGCAGCGCGTCCAGCGCAATCGCCACGGGCGTGCCCGGCCGGAGATGGCCAAGGTTGTTCTCCGTCATGTCCGCACTGATCCATACATCGCGAATCCCGATCAGCGTCATGACCGGGTTGCCCGCCGCCGCGAACTGGCCGACCTCGGTGCGCAGATCCGTGATGACACCCGACGAGCGCGCCCTGATCCGGGTATTGGCGAGATCGAGTTCGGCCTTTTCCAATGCAGCGGCGGCGCTGCGCAACTGTGCATTCTCCGCGTCGCTGCCGCCTTGCTGTTCGCGTGCGCGTTCCACTTCGGCACGGGCGGCGGCCACCTGGCTCTGGGCCTGCTCGTGCGTCGCGCGCGCCACTTCCAGGCGCCGCAGCGAGACCGTGCCCTCGTCTTCCCGGTAAAGCCGGTCGAGGCGCTCGCTATCCTGGCGCGCCTTCACCTCGTTCGCGATTGCCGCGCGCAGCGATGCGAGCGCCGAATCGATGCCCGCCGTGCTCGCGCCGATCTGCCGGCGCGTCGACTCGAGGTCGGCCCGTGCGCGATCGACGGCGATACGGTATTGCGCGTTGTCGACCTCGAACAACACGTCGCCCGCGTTGACTTCCTGATTGTTGCGCACGAGGACGCGGGTCACCCGTCCCGATGCTTCCGCGGCGACCGGGACGACGTAGGCCTGAACGCGTGCCTGTTGCGTATAAGGCGTAAAGCGGTCGGCGAGCAGATACCAGATCAGGCTCAGTATGATCAGGCAGACGACCCACTTCACCGCCTTGCCCGATGGGTCGGCGGCAGATGCCGGCGGGTCCGGCGGCGCGGTGGCGGGGGCCTTGGGCGGGTCGCTCATCGTGACGAACCTTCGGACGGGCTGGCGGTAGTGGACGGCGCATCCAGTTCGTTCAGCAGGTCGCCCCAGTCGGTGCGTTGCTGCATCTGCTGACGAGTCGCGGGATCGACGAGCGGCTGTTCCGAGTCCCAGCCTCCGCCGACCGCCTTGTAGAGCGCGATCAGACTGCCTGCCGCGTTACCGCGGTTGACGACATAAGCGTCCTGCTGCGCGAACAACGCGCGCTGCGCGTCGAGGACGCGCTGGAAGTCCGAGTACCCTTCCCTATAGATGGTATTGGCGAGTGTCAACGAGCGCCGCGCGGCCGCTTGCGCGTCATGCAGGATACGCTCGCGCTGCAACGCCGCGAGCAGCGCCGTGGCTGCATCGTCGGCCTCGCGCGCTGCCTCGCGCACGGTGTCCTGATAGGCGACGATCAGCTGCTGCAGGCGGGCGTCCTGTACGCGCACGTTGTTGGTGATCTTGCCGTGGTCGAACAGGTTCCACGTGACGCTTGGACCGCCCACGACGGCTAGCGTGTTCGGCGAGCCCGTGAGTGAACTGGCGCTCCAGACGAGCGAGCCCAGTAACGACACGGACGGATACAGATCCGCCTTCGCCACGCCGATGAGGGCGGACTGCGCGGCCATCTGCAACTCGGCAGCGCGAACGTCGGGGCGGCGCAGCAGCAGATTGGCCGGCACGTCCTGCAGCACCGCGCGATTCACGAGCGGCACCACGCCCTCCTTGCCCGGCTGCGCATCCAGTTCCGGCAATGGGCCAGGCGGCCGGCCAATCAGCACGGATAGCGCATGCCGCGCGAGCACGATCTGGCTCTCCAGGTCGGGGATGCTGCTCAGCGTGCCGAGATACTGCGTTTTTGCTTGCTGGAGGTCCAGTTCATCGGTTTCACCGCTCTTGAAGAGCCGTTGCGTGATCTGATAGCTGCGCAGCTGCAACTGGCCGTTCTCGCGCGCGATGCGCAGCCGCGCCTCGGCGGTGCGAAGTGTGAAATACGTATCGGCGACCTGCGCGTGCAGCAGAACCAGCACGTTTTCGCGGTTGGCTTGCGCGGCGAAAAACGCGGCATCGGCCGACTCGATCGCACGGCTGAAACGCCCCCAGAAATCCAGTTCCCAACCGATGCCGAAGCCCACTCCGTACTGCCAGTAGCCGCCCGAGCGCGGGTTGAATCCATCCGAGCGTTTGCGCGCGGAGTACAGTACGTCGGCATTGGCCTGCTGCACCTGAGGGTAGCGTCCCGCGACCGCCATGCCGAGTTGCGCGCGCGCCTCGAGGACGCGCAAGCCGGCAATCTTGAGGTCGCCGTTGTGCGCGTCGGCTTCGGCAATCAGACGTTCGAGATTCTGGTCGGCGAAAACCTGCCACCATTGCCGCGCGTCAGGCTGGGTTCCCTGTTCCGTGACCTGCTCGATCGACGCGCTGCTCCAGTGCTCGCTCCAGCTCTCACGCTGCGGATGAAAGTCCGGCCCGACACGCACGCACCCGCCGAGGCAAACTGCCCCAAGCAGTACCGCGATCCCGTATAGGCGCATTAAAGGCGACACAGATCCGTCCCCACCGTCTCAAGGCTGCTTCTGTTCCTCGACCCGCTCGGTTTGCGGCTGGTCGCTCACCCATCGCCAGAACAGCTGATAGCCGACGGCGAGCATCACGGGGCCGATGAACAGACCAATGACGCCGCCCGTCACCATGCCGCCGAGCGCGCCGATCAGCACCACGGGCATCGGCACGGCGACGCCGCGGCCCAGCAGCAATGGCTTAAGCACGTTATCGGCGAGACCGGCGACGAAGACATAGACCGAGAAGATGACCGTTGCGGTGCTGACACCTTCGGTGACGATGACGAAGGCGATCACGGGAACCGTGATCAGCGTGGCGGGCAACTGCATGATGCCGATCAGCAGCACGGCGAGCGCGAGCAGACCTGCGCCGGGAATACCCATGACGACGAATGCAACGCCGATCAGCAACATCTGGATGAACGCAATACCGACCACGCCCTGCGCCACGGCGCGAATGGTGGCGGTGCACAGATCGGTAATCTGCACACCGTTCTCAGGCCCGGAGATGCGCGAGGCGATCTGCACCGCGCTGCGATGGCCCTTCTCGCCGTGAGCCATGAAAATGCCCGCGACGATCAGCGCGATGAAGAAGATCAGCAGCCCCGCGCCGAGGCCAGTGACTGTGCCGAGCAAGGCAAGGCCCGCTTCCTTGAGTTGCGGCGCGAGGCGCTGCGCGAGACCGGTGAGATCGGTCGACGCTTGCGCCCAGAAGTCATACACGCGCTGACCGACCAACGGCCAGCCGGCGACCGATTCCGCAGGCGGCGGAATGCGGAAGCTGCCGCTTTTGAACACCGCCATCACATGCTCGATCGAATCGGCGACGGCGATGCCCAGCAGATACGTCGGCACGAGAATGACGCCAAACGCGACGAGGATGATCAGCGTGGCGATCAGACCATCCCTGCCGCCGAATCTGGCGCGAAGCCTGACCTGCAACGGATAGAGCGTGATCGCAAGGATCAGCGCCCAGACCATCAGGTTGAGGAATGGTACGAAGATCCGAAAACAGAACATGGCCAGAACGGCAATCAGCCCGGCACGGATCATGACGTCTAGCAACGCTCTGGACAGCACCTTATGCGCAGAAGGCGTGGTCAGCATCGGTTGTCTCCTCGCAGGCCGCCGCGAGGGAGCCCCGGCGGCAAACCAGACTTGCCAGTAGCCCGCGACGGCCCGGGTTGGGCCACGCCGATGTTGCCGGCGCTTTCGGGCAAGAACGTTGCAAGAACCCAGGTATGACGAAAAACTGTCAGTGCGCGATGCACATGCCGAATCAGAACCTTGACGGTTGAAAATGCCCTTCTGCCCGTCTTGAACCGCAAAAAATTATCGCCGAATAGAAAATTGCCAGTCCGAGTCTAGGATAGTCGAAAAAGGGACAACAAATCGCCAGGTGATCTATTAGCCAGTGCGAATGGTCCCTCACCCTGGAGCCGTCGGGATCGCATCCTGTCTCTATGCGGGGTGGGTGAGAATAGCGTCGGGCCCATCCTTTTCAACAGCGTGATCGAGAACATTGCGCGTCCAGTCAGATCTAACTGTACCGACCGTACGGCGAGTACTAATCTAGTATGCGTTCCTCCATCAATCCACGTCCGAAACGCGTTCGCAAAGCTTGTCTATAAGAGCCGATCTGTACGCCCTGGTGCACAGCGATCATTTCGCTGCCGATAGAACGAACGGGGAAGTGACCATGACATTAGCGATTGCACGACGCTTGATCTACAGCACAGGCCTCGTCGTCCTGTTGGCTGGCTGTCCAGCGAAGCAACCGGACCAGCAGACTCAGGCTCAGCCCGCTTCGGCGCCGGCCCCGGGCTCGGCTGCGTCCGCAGCCTCTGCTACGGAAGCGGCGTCCGCGCCAGCCCCGGCCTCGACGCCCCTGCCTCAGGCCCAGCAACTTCCACCGGGGGAAATCGAGGCGCTGGTCGCGCCGATCGCGCTTTATCCCGATTCGTTGTTGTCGCAAGTCCTGATGGCCTCGACGTATCCGCTCGAAGTCGTGCATGCTGCCCGCTGGGTTAAGGCGAACCGGAACCTGAAGGGTGATGCTGCCGTGCAGGCCGTACAGGACCAGCCATGGGACGTTAGCGTCAAGTCATTGGTGGCCTTCCCGCAGGTGCTGGAACCGATGAACGACAAGCTCGACTGGACCCAGCGGCTCGGCGACGCGTTCCTCGCCAATGAAAAGGATGTACTCGACGCTGTGCAGCGATTGAGGGTTCGCGCGCAACAAGCCGGAAACCTGACGTCTAACGCACAACAAAAGGTGATTGTCGAAGCCCCTGCTGCGAGTCAAGGCGGCCAGCGCGCACCGGGCAGCCAGGCGCCGCAGAACATCGTGCGCATCGAACCCGCCAATCCCCAGGTCATCTACGTGCCGTCCTATAACCCGACTGTCGTCTACGGGGCCTGGAGCGCGCCAGCTTATCCACCCACCTACTGGCCGCCGTACCCGGCCTATTACCCCGGCGCCGCACTGGCGACAGGGTTTGCGTGGGGACTGGGCATTGCCGCAGCCGGCGCAATCTTCGGCAATTGCAACTGGAATAACAACGACGTCAACATCAATGTCAATAAGGCCGCCAACATCGACCGCAATTTCAACCGTAGCAACGTACAGGGCGGTACGTGGAAGCACGACGCGGGACACCGTCAGGGAGTCGCCTACCGGGACAACGCCACGCGAGACAAGTACGCCCGGGGTGTGCAGGGCGGCGACGCGCGAAACGACTATCGAGGACGCACCGGCGGCGGCGCCGAGCGCGCGAGCGTAGCCAATCGGGCGGAAGCCGGAAACCGCACGGGACGCCAAAGCAACGCGGGTGCGGCCAACCGCGCAGGTCGAACGAACGCGGCGGGTGTCGGCGATCGGTCCAGCCAGGCCAATCGGGGCGCCGCAGCGGGCAATCGCGCACAGACGTCCAACCGCAACGCCACAGCCGGCAATCGCGCACAGGCGTCCGACCGAAACGCCACAACGGGCAATCGGGCACAGACGTCCGACCGCAATGCCACAGCAAGCAATCGTGCACAGACGTCCAACCGGAGTGCTGCGCCGAGCAATCGCGCCCAAACATCCAATCGTGTCGGTTCAGCGAACGCTCAACCCGCTTCCAGCAGGGGCGGTTACTCGGGAGGCGGGAGCGATTCGGCATTCCAGGGCGTCGGCGGAGGCGGCGCGGCGCAGCGCGACCACAGCCGCGGGCAAGCGAGCATGCAGTCCTCGCACCCTAACCGTGGCGGTGGTGCAGCCCGGGGTGGCGGAGGCGCTCGCGGCGGCGGCCGGCGTTAGTTGCGGCAGCCATGCGCGCCGGTATGCGCGCGCCTAGCTCAGCACGCGCGCGAGGACGAGCAGGTACACCGCCGACACCGCCAGTTGCACGACGGTAATCGGCAAACCATAGCGGACAAAGGTGCCGAAGCTGACAGGCTGGCCATGACGCGCGCAGATGCCGCTCGCCACGATGTTCGCCGAAGCGCCGACCAGCGTGGCATTGCCGCCCAGCGTCGCGCCGAACATCATCCCGACGAATACCGGTATCGCAGGTGCCGGCCACTGCGAAAAACCGTCGGAAAGCGCCAGTTCGGGCACGACCTCAGCCATCACCAGATAACCCTTGACCATCACGATCGATGCGGCCGCAACCGGTACGTTGGCCAGCAGGCTCGAAAGCAGACCGATGCTCGCCAGCAGCACCAGCGCGACCACGGTCAACTGGCTGCCGAACAGGCTATACAGGTGCAGCGCGAGCAACTGCAGCAGCCCGGTCTTGGCCATTGCCTGCACGAGGCAGAAAATGCTCGCAAGAAAGACCAGCGTCTTCCAGTCGACGTCGCGCAGCACGTTGTCGGTCGGCTCGACGCGTGCGGCGAATCCGACCAGCAGCGCGAGCGCGCTTGCGATCAGCGCGACGGCGGGAGGCAGGATGCGCGACGGCAGATTTTCACCGACGATGAAAAGCACCACCATCATGACCAGCACGGCAGCCGCAAGCGCGGCGTACACCGGCCGTTCGAGTCGCGTGGCCGGTGCAAGGGGCGGCAATGCGCGCTCGAGCCTCCACAGGTCGCGCATCAGAACCGGCAGTAGCGGCACGATGACGAGCAGCGCGATGACCCCGCCGAGCGACACCCGTCGCAGATACTCGCCGAAGGTCATGCCGATCGCACTGCCGACGAGAAAGGTGGCCGGGTCTCCAACGATCGTCAACAACCCCGCGGAATTGCTGATGATCGCGGTCAGCACCATTGGCCTGACGTAGTCGATTTCCAGCGCGGTGCAGACGCGGATGATGATCGGCGCAAGCAGAATGACGGTCGTTGCGTTAGGCAATACCGCGCAGGTCGGCGCAACCAGCGCAAACAGGATGAGCAGAAAGCGCTTGCCGCTTCCGCC
>DASXXR010000435.1:0-4224 GCA_036502945.1 Paraburkholderia sp.
TCCTGATTGAAACAAACTGGACTTCAGCGCCGCTTAATCGGGTTTTGTAGACGAGGCAACTTATGCGTTCCCCAACAGACAATCTGCCGAGCGTGGCGCGAAGAATGCTGGCAGGCCGGATGCTGACCGACGGCGCGTCGGTCGATGCTGTTGCCGAAGCACTCCATCTTTCGGCCTATACAGTGCGCCGCTACAAGACCATCCTCAGTGACGGCGGCCTCGACGCATTGCGGCAGGTCAGCATCGGCGGCCGCTCGTCCCTGCTCAACGACGAGGCAAAGCAATGGATCGCCGACGCGCTGCGCGGCTCTGCACGAGATCACGGTTTTCCTAGCGACGCGTGGACCAATGGACGCTTGCGCGAACTCATCGGCATGCGTTACGGCGTGCATTATTCGCGCGTCTATACCTGGCAGATCGCGACCGATCTCGGGCTCGGACATCGGCTGTCGAAATCGCGCCGTTGAAAACAGTGTGTGCGGCACGTGCGCGCGTCAACATGTCCACGAGGAGGAAGCAATGGCGGTTCGCGCCGACGTGCTTCGGCCCGACGATCTTCATGTCAATGTCGAAGGCGAGAACCTGCTAGCCGAATGGAGCGAGCCGATCGACGACCCTGATCTGAAACGCAATGCCGTCGACGGAGAGCGCAAAAAAAAGGCGCCACGTGACCGTGACGCCTTGAAAAGTTCTAGCCATTCCGAGGGCCGTGCTAGAACCTGAGAGACGGAATTCGAAAGGACTGCTCCCATTCACCGTTAAACCATTGGATAGGGCAGCAATGCAAAGGGCAATAAGCCACGCCACTTCGGAATAGACTTCCATTTTTTATGGTTATGCTGACTAAGTCAAGAAAAATCTGACCGACGACGGGCTCCGGGAAAGGGGCGTCAGATACTTCTGACTGCTTCATTACCCGATATCCCGACCCGGCGCACACCGCACTGCGTCACGTTAAATCGAACTATCGTTTCATACATTTACATATGAAAGGCAAGCCAAAGCCGCGAGCTGCGCCGATCCCGGCGAAGAAGTGACCGCGCTCGCACGAGGTTTGATGGTAGTGCGGCAAGTCGCTGCAGCGAACGCTTCGTGCTGACATCGTCGGTGCTCGAACTGAGCAACGGCTTCCTGCGTCACTTCGGCATCGGGCGCGAGCCCGGCCTTTTCAGATCGAGCTTGCCGAACGCACATCGCTGTCCGTGCACCTCGCGGTGCGCGACCGGCGGCGGCTCGGCGCCGCAGTGCCCGCGCGAATGGCTCGAGTAGCGGGCGGCGCCGGCGCTTATCGAGTGCGGGTCGGAAATCGGCGGCACGCCGGGCCTGCGCCGCGGAAACCAAGCCTGCCTGCAGCCTGCAGCGGGCCTGCGCATTGCGTCGGCACGCACGTCCCCGCGTCATTTTCATTCTGTAACCTCCGTAACCTTGCGAAAGAAAACGCGCTGGACTGTAACCAGGGTGCCACGTAGCATCATGCTTTCCTGCGGGCCATGCCGGTTGCGCAAGGTTTCTGCAAGCGCTGCAGCACGGGCCAAGCGGCGTCGCAGAAGCGTTGTTGCGTCGTCATTCGTTACGAAAATATTCGCAACGACGCTCTTTTCACGCGCGTCACGTCGCATCGCATCAGTCCGTCGGGGTTGCCCGGTCAGTAAAAACGGCTGACGAAACGGCTGATGCCCCTTCTGCACGCGTGTCACTCGCAGAGTCGATGCTTCGCGCACTTGCCTAACTTCAAGCTAGCCACCTGACCGAACCGATGGACGAACAACAAAAGCATTCGGACCCTTCCCGCCAGCCGGACCCGGCTCATCAGCCGCCCGTCGCCACCCCGGCACGGCGGCGCAGCCGTGTGATCTGGCTACTCGCGGCGCTGGTGATCGTCGCGGGCATCGTGCAGTGGCGCTGGCATCCATGGCGCAAGGCCGACGAAGGCGCGGGCGCGAGCGCATCGGTCGCGGCGAGCGGCGCGCACGCGGGGCGCAGCGGCGGCGGGCGCAGCGGGCGCGGCGCATTCGCGAACCAGCCGCAGCCCGTCCAGGTGGCAACCGTTACGCAAGGCGACATGCCGATCGTGCTGAACGCGCTCGGCACCGTCACACCGCTTGCGAACGTCACGGTCCGCACGCAGCTCACCGGCACGCTGCAAACCGTCGCGTTCCAGGAAGGCCAGATGGTCAGGCAAGGCGATCTGCTCGCGCAGGTCGATCCGCGCCCGTATGAGATCTCGCTCGCGAACGCGCAAGGCACGCTTGCGCGCGACGCCGCGCTGCTGCAAACCGCCCGCCTCGACCTGAAGCGCTACACCACGCTGCTTGCGCAGGATTCGATCGCGAGCCAGCAGGTAGACACGCAGGCATCGCTTGTCAAGCAACTGGAAGGCACGGTCAAATCGGACCAGGCGAGCATCGACACCTTCAAGCTCGATCTGGCCTACGCGCGCATCACAGCGCCGGTGGCGGGCCGCGTCGGCCTGCGCCAGGTCGACGCGGGCA
The DNA here is from genome assembly GCA_036502945.1 of Paraburkholderia sp. Classification (GTDB taxonomy): domain Bacteria; phylum Pseudomonadota; class Gammaproteobacteria; order Burkholderiales; family Burkholderiaceae; genus Paraburkholderia. The sequence continues at coordinate 2,493 of DASXXR010000435.1, forward strand.
ACTACGTGACGCCGGGCGACACGAACGGCATCGTCGTGATCACGCAATTGCAGCCGATCAGCGTGATCTTCACGACGTCCGAAGACAATCTGCCGCCGATCATGAAACAAATGCACGCCGGCACGAAGATGTCCGTCACCGCGTACGACCGCAGCAATACCACATCGCTCGAAGCCGGCCACCTCGAAACGATCGACAACCAGATCGACACCACCACCGGCACCGTCAAGCTGCGCGCGATGTTCGACAACACCGGCAACATGCTGTTTCCGAATCAGTTCGTCAACGCGCGTCTGCTCGTCGACGTGATCCACAACGCGACGATCGTGCCCACCTCCGCGGTGCTGAACGGCTCGATCGGCCAGTTCGTGTACGTCGTGAAGCCGGATAACACCGTCAGCGTGCGCACGATCAAAACCGGCCCGGTCGACGGCGAACGCACCAGCGTCACATCAGGGCTGCAGGTCGGCGAACGGGTCGTGACGGACGGCTCCGACCGCCTGAAGGACGGCGCGAAGATCACGATCCCGGCGGAACATCCGCACGGCGCGTCGGGAGCGTCCGGCACGGCCGGTGCATCCGGTGCAGCGGGCGGCTGGGGCGCCGCGGCGGCCTCCGGCGCGTCGGGCGCGTCGGGTACACGCGGCGGCGGCCATCATCACAAACACGCGGCGCAAGCCTCGCAATAAACGGCACGGCTGATACCGCATGAATCCATCCCGCGCCTTTATCCTGCGCCCGGTCGGCACCGCTCTCCTGATGGCGGCGATCATGCTGGTCGGGCTCGTCGCGCTGCGCTTTCTGCCGCTGTCGGCCTTGCCGGAAGTCGATTACCCGACCATCCAGGTGCAGACGTTCTATCCGGGCGCGAGCCCCGATGTGATGACGTCGTCGGTCACGGCGCCGCTCGAGCGGCAGTTCGGGCAGATGCCGTCGTTGAACCAGATGTCGTCGCAGAGCTCGTCGGGCTCGTCGGTGATCACGCTGCAGTTCAACCTGGATCTGCCGCTCGATATCGCCGAGCAGGAAGTGCAGGCGGCCATCAACGCGGCCGGCAACCTGCTGCCGTCCGATCTGCCCGCGCCGCCGATCTATGCGAAGGTCAATCCGGCCGACGCGCCGATCATCACGCTCGCGATCACGTCGAAGACGCTGCCGCTCACCCAGGTGCAGGACATCGCCGACACGCGGCTCGCGCAAAAAATCTCGCAGGTGAGCGGCGTGGGTCTCGTCAGTCTGTCGGGCGGCCAGCGGCCGGCCGTGCGGATCCAGGCGAACCCGCTCGCGCTCGCGTCGTACGGGCTGAATCTCGACGATCTGCGCACCACCATCTCCAATCTCAACGTCAACACGCCGAAGGGCAACTTCGACGGCCCGACGCATGCGTACGCGATCGACGCCAACGACCAGCTGACCGACGCCGACGCGTACCAAACCGCGGTCGTCGCCTACAAGAACGGCCGGCCGGTGATGCTGACGGACGTCGCGACCATCGTGGCCGGCGCGGAAAACACGAAGCTCGGCGCATGGGTCGACGGCACGCCGGCCATCATCCTGAACGTGCAGCGCCAGCCGGGCGCGAACGTGATCGAGGTGGTCGACAACATCAAGAAGCTGCTGCCGTCGCTGCAGCAGTCGCTGCCGGCCGCGCTCGACGTGCGGATCGTCACCGACCGCACGACGACGATCCGCGCGTCGGTGCGCGACGTGCAGTTCGAGCTGCTGATGTCGG
>DASXXR010000436.1:0-23465 GCA_036502945.1 Paraburkholderia sp.
GTCGATCATGCCAGGCAGCGCGACGAGCAAGCCGCGTTGAAGCAGGCGCAATACGAAGCGGAAGCACCGCAGCGCGCCGCAGTGGATCAGCGCAACGCGCAGGCTTACGAAGACAAACAGCGCCAGCACGCAGTCGATCAGGCGCAACGTCAGGCTGACGCCCCCCAGCGCGCCGCAAACGAGCAGGCTTACCAGGACAAGCAGCGCCAGCATGCGCTGGACCAGGCGCAGCGCGGCGTCAGTCCGTCGCAAGCGGTGACGAACCAGAAGGCCTACGATCAGAAGCAGGCCGACTTCCAGCGCAAACTCGACGAAGCGCATCAGCAGGGCGCTCAGAAGGCGCAGGAGCGCGTCGACAAGCAGCAGCGCTATCAGCAGAAGCAAACGGAAGCCGCGCAGCACAAGGCCGACGTCGAGGCGCGCCAGAAGCAGGCCGCCGAAAAGGCACAAGCGAAGCAACAGCAAGAGTTGCAGCAGCAACAGCAGCTCGCGCCGCAACAAACGCAGCAACCGCAACCGCAGTAACGCGTTTCAAGCCGGACAGCAACTTCGAGCGAAGCAACCGCGATCGGGCCCGCGAAGGAACCGAACTGCATGCGCTTCGCCCACTTCCGAGAGGAGGCGAGCATGCGCGCTCATCAAGTCAGCACGGACACACTTCGCGACCGCATTCTGCAACTGGAATCGGAGCATAGTGGACTCGATCGCCTGATCGGCCGAATGTCGGATGAGTCCGGCATCGACGACTTCGAGCTGCAGCGCCTGAAAAAGCGCAAGCTCAAGGTCAAGGACACCATCATCTTGCTGCAATTGCAGCTCGAACCGGACGCGCACAGCTAAGTTCGCGACCTGGCAGGCGCCGGGGTCGACGCTTTCGCGCCGGATTTTGCAGGAACCGCTTGCCTTGAATTCACCGCTTCATCCTGCTTCGCGAACGCCCGCAGCCACGCCCGCGGCCGCGGCCGATAGCGCCGCTTCGCGCGACGAACCGGCCGGCCCGCGTGGCGACAAGCCCGCCGCCGGTGGCGGCACGCTCGCTTCTTCGTTGACGCCGCGGCGTGCCGCCGAACTCGCCGACCTCTTCGCCGCCGACGGATTGCTTGCAAGCCGGATCGACGGCTATCGGCCGCGCGCCTCGCAGATCGAAATGGCGCGCGCCGTTGCTGCGGCGCTTGAAGCGTCCGGCCGAACGATGCCCGAGCCCGCGATGTTCGACGCGCAGCAGCGCCCCGCGCGGCGCCTGCAGCAGGCTTCCGCGCCGCGTGCGGCGTCCGGCACCCCCACGGAGTCAGCCGGCGACGCAGCAGGTGTCGATGGTGCCGAGAACACGCTGATCGTCGAAGCCGGCACCGGCACCGGCAAGACCTATGCGTACCTCGTGCCGGCGATGCTGTGGGGCGGCAAAGTGATCGTATCCACCGGCACCAAGCATTTGCAGGACCAGTTGTTCCAGCGCGATATCCCCACCGTGCGCGACGCGCTGGCGGTGCCCGTCTCCGTGGCGATGCTGAAGGGCCGCGCGAACTACCTGTGCCACTACTACCTGCAGCGCACGGCCGATAACGGCCGCTTGCCGTCGCGTCAGGAAACCTCGTATCTGCAGGACATCGTGCGCTTTGCGAAGATCACGCGCACCGGCGACAAGGCCGAACTCGCGAGCGTGCCGGAGACGGCGGCGGTGTGGTCGATGGTGACGTCCACCCGTGACAACTGCGTGGGCCAGGAGTGTCCGCACTACAAAGACTGCTTCGTGATGCAGGCACGCCGCGAAGCGCAGCAGGCCGATATCGTCGTCGTGAATCACCATCTGTTTTTCGCCGACATCATGTTGCGCGACACCGGCATGGCGGAACTGCTGCCGACGGCGAACACGATCATCTTCGACGAAGCGCATCAGCTGCCCGAAACGGCAACGCTGTTTTTCGGCGAGACGCTGTCCACCGCGCAGTTCCTCGAACTTGCGCGCGATTCGGTCGCGGAAGGCCTCTCGCATGCGCGCGATGCGCTCGACTGGGTGAAGCTCGGCGCCGCGCTAGAACGTGCGGCCCGCGACGTGCGTCTGGCGTTCAAGGAAGACTCGGTGCGGCTCTCGGTCGGCCAGTTGCCCGGCGACCATCCGCTATTCGCTGCGCTCGAAACGGTGGAAACCGAACTCGATGCGTTAGCCAATGCGCTTGGCGGCCAGGCGGAACGCGCCGAATCGCTCGGCGCATGTGTGCGGCGAGCGCGTGAACTGCAACACCTGCTCGCGGGCTGGACGAAAGCGCCGTCCGAAGCAGAACGCGATCGCGCAGCCGCGAGCGAACCGGAAGCCGAGAACACGAACACGAACACGAACGAAAAAGTGCGCTGGATCGAAGTGTTTTCGCATACGGTGCAGTTGCATGAAACGCCGTTATCGGTGGCGCCGATCTTCGCGAAGCAGCGTGCGGGTGTGCCGCGCGCGTGGGTGTTCACGTCGGCGACGTTGTCGGTGCGCGGCGATTTCACGCACTACGCCGCGCAGATGGGGCTCGACTCGCGCCGCTCGATGACGCTGGCGAGCCCTTTCGATTACGCGACGCAAGGCCTGCTCTACGTGCCGCGCAATTTGCCGCAGCCTTCGTCGCCGATGTTCACCGATGCCGTGTTCGACGCGGCGTTGCCCGCCATCGAAGCAGCGGGTGGCGGCGTGTTCATGTTGTGCACGACGCTGCGCGCAGTGGACCGTATCGCAACGAAGCTGCGCGACACGATCGAAACGCGCGGCTGGAACATTCCGTTGCTTGTGCAGGGCGATGCGAGCCGCACGGAATTGCTTGACCGGTTTCGCGCCTATGGCAACGCGATTCTGGTGGGCAGTCAAAGCTTCTGGGAAGGTGTCGACGTACGCGGCGATGCGCTGTCGCTGGTCGTGATCGACAAGCTGCCGTTCGCGCCGCCTGACGACCCGGTGTTGTCGGCCCGTCTCGATGCGCTGACGAAGAAGGGGCTGAGTCCGTTTGCCGTGCATCAATTGCCGCAGGCGGTGATCACGTTGAAGCAGGGCGCGGGGCGGTTAATTCGCGCTGAGACCGATCGGGGCGTGCTGATGATCTGCGACACGCGTCTGGTCGACAAACCCTATGGAAGACGGATCTGGCAAAGCCTGCCGCCGTTTAAACGCACACGTGAGATCGATGTCGTGCGAGAGTTCTTTGGACAGCGAATCGTAAGCGAATGATGCGACATGCATGTCGCGGGCTGTGTTTATCAGCCCGCGCGAAACATGCGATACATGCGACATAACGCTTGAACCAAGGCCTGAAAAGCAAAACGCCACGGAGATGATCCGTGGCGTTCTGTTTTCCCGCCAAGCAAACCCTTGAAGTCTGCCTGTCCGGTTTCGCCCAGAGGCGAACCCTGTCGCTACAGCTTACTGGCTTGCGCCCGAAGCCGGAGCGGCTGCCGATGCAGCTGCGTCCGAGGCAGCAGCGCCTGCGTCCGAAGCAGCCATCGCACCCGAAGCAGCAGCATCGCTCGCAGCAGCAGCAGCGCCCGAAGCAGCAGCAGCCGAATCCGAAGCAGCGGCAGCAGCCGGTGCCGCAGCGGCAGCAGCGTCGCTAGCCGGGGCAGCTGCCTGATCGCTGCTCTTGTTGCATGCAGCCAGTGCAACGGCTGCCAACAGGGATGCTACGAGGAGGGATTTCTTCATGATCACGTCCTTTTATGGTTAAAGGTAAGCAACAGCGCAAAATATACCGGTAATGTGCTCAAACACCAACCCGGGCCGCTGGTGGAGACGCACTTCATGAGCGTGAATCTTCCCGTACGGCTTGGGCGGAAATTATATGCACTTTCGTATCGACCGTCGACAAATCCGGGGCCAATACGTTGTCTTTCTCAGACAAATTCGCACGATACGGTTAGAACAGGCGGCCAAATCTTATCCTATTCGCCTATCTGTATCCAGCCCGCACAATACCACTCGTGTAGTCGTGCTGTCATCGGCGAACGCCGCGAGAGTGTTACAAAGCGTTTCGCACTCAAACGGCGTTGATCGGCGAGTTCAGTCACCCATGTTTTCACGCCTGAAAGCGTGGTTTCTTCACCATTCAAATAGTAAGAACGGGCGTCGTATAACAGCACGGTTTTACGGTCCAGACGCATACCTGATTTTGCCGCCTGCCTGATGAAACGCATCTCATCGAGCGGACGCTTTGGCGGATCGAATACGACGCTCGGCTTCGGCTCGCTGAGATACGTGCCGAGAAACGACGCGATGTCCCGGTCGTTCCATTCAACTTTAGCAAGGATTGCGCCCAAGCTTTCGACGAGCGCGGCCGGCATCTCGGCGGGCCGTGCCACAGCGGGTTGCTGAGGGTCGCGATAAAGCTTCGACGAAGCCGACGTCGCCGACGGGTCGCGCCGTTCCGCGAGGTGATAGAGGAACTGTGCGGTCAGCTCGCCCGCGGAAGGCGCGCGAAAGCCGATCGAACAGGTCATGCATTCGCCTTGCGCGACGCCGTCGTGCGCGATATGCGGCGGCAGATACAGCATGTCGCCCGGCTCGAGCAGCCACTCGTCATCCGGTTCGAAGTGTTGTAGAACTTTCAAAGGCAAGCCGGGCTCGAGCGTCAGGTCGCGTTGCGCGCCGATACGCCAGCGGCGCTTGCCGTGCACCTGCAGCAGAAACACGTCGTAGGAGTCGAAGTGCGGGCCGACTCCGCCGCCATCGGTGGCATAGGAAATCATCAGGTCGTCGAGACGCGCATCCGGCACGAAGCGGAACCGGTCGAGCAACGCGCGCGCGCGGTCGTCATGCAGATCGGCGCCTTGCACGAGCAACGTCCACGCGCGTTGGCGAACGGAAGGCAATTCGTCGGGCGCGAACGGACCGTGCTCCAGTTGCCACTTATTGCGGAAATGCATAATGAGCCGCGCTTCGACGTCGTCGCGATCGGCCATTTCGAATAGCGCATCACGCGTGAGCGGTGCGCATACGTCCGGCATCGCCTGACGGATTAGCAGAGGCTTTTTTTGCCAGTACCGGCGCATGAATTGCGACGGCGTGAGATTGCCTAAGAGCGGTGTCGGCGTATCGGGCGGGGGCGGAGCGGCTTGTAAAAGCGCTGCGGAAAGCCCGGCTAAAGCCGAGCCGGCCGGCTGGTCAAGGGGCCGCTTGGGCATCGTATAATGTCAGCCGTAATCTGGAGAATCGAATGAAAATTGCAAAGAACACCGTCGTGTCGGTCGCTTACAAGCTGTCGGATGCGCAGGGCAATCTGATTGAAGAAAGCGATGAACCGATGGTTTATCTGCACGGCGGCTATGATGGCACGTTCCCCAAGATCGAGGAAGAGCTCGACGGCCATGAGGCCGGCTTCGAGACCCAGATCCAGCTCGAGCCGCAGGACGCATTCGGTGAATACGATCCTGACCTGGTGAAGATCGAGCCGCGCGACCGTTTTCCAGACCCGCTCGAAGTCGGCATGCAATTCGAAGGCACGCCGGAGGAAGGCGATGAAGACCTCGACTCACTGATCTACACGGTGACCGACGTTGCTGAAGACAAAGTCGTGCTCGACGGCAACCATCCGCTGGCCGGCATGTCGCTGCGTTTTGCGCTCTCCGTCAAGGAAGTGCGCGAGGCGACTGAAGACGAAATCCAGCACGAGCACGCGCATGGCGCGGACGGCCTCGAGGTTGTCGATGACGACGACGAGGACGATGCAGACCCGAAGTCAGGGCCGACGCTGCACTGATCCAGACGGTATGACGGTCGTTCCCACCGAAGGGGACGAAGCGGACGCGGCGGGTGCATTGAAGTGATTCCCGCCTGCGTTGATCGCTTCGTCCCCTTCGGTTCGTCTGGCCGCCGGATCTTTCGCGGCAGGATTCTGCGGCAACTCGGGAAGCAGCGGCGGCAGATCCGACGCCGGCGAAAGTGCCGGCACCGCAGGCATCGGCTCGGGCAGTGGCGCCACGCTGTCGTTGCGGGCGGGCAGCCCAGGTGTCGGCAGCAGCGGCAGGCCCTTCGGTACATCGCGCACGGTCACGCGAAAGGGCGGGCGGCGCGCCATGTCCGCGTCGATCTGAATCCATTGGTTCAGACGATCGTGCGGGGCGATCGCGATGCGCGTCAGGTTCGTCACGAGTGCGCCCCTGTCGTTGCGCAACGGTTGATCGATTGTGAAGCCGCCGTGGGCCTTCTCGTCGTCCTGATGGATGGCGAGCACCGGGCCGTGAAACGTTTCCGCAAGCTTGACGAGACCGCGCTTGAATTCCAGATAGCCGTCGCGCGGCTTGTGCGCGAAGCGCAGCCATGCGAAGCGCTCAGGCCGCTCGTAGCGCTCGGGATCGAAGTCGCCCTGTACCAGCACGACGACCGCTTTGGCCTCGCGCCGTTTCGCATACTCTGCTGCGTGGTCGAGCCAGAACGTGTTCGCCACCACGCGATCTTCGAACTCGCCGTTGCGGCCGCCGGCGGTCAAATAGTGGTTGTTCGGACTCGGCACGTTCAGGGCGACGAACACCGTATCGCCGACCTGCCAGCGCACGTTTTCCCGGTAGGTCCGAAAGCGCGAGACTTCGCTTTCGCGTGTCAGCACAAGCGGGTTTTGCCCCATCGACGTTGCGTTGGCAAAGAGCGTTTGCCGCAACTGATCGAGCCGCTCCACCGGATCGAAATTGCCCGCCTCGGCGGAACCGCAATCGGCCCAGTCGTGCTGGCCGGGCACGAAGACGAGCGCCGGCTTCGATGCTTCGAGCAGCGCCTCGCGCGTTTCATACAACGCGTCGCGGCAGGGCTCGCCGGCACTTTTCAGATTGCCGTCGTAGACGATGAACGACACATGCGGGTCGCGGCCGATCGCATCGATGAGGCGTTGCGTCGGCGCTTCGTCAGCTGGGCTTTGCAGCGTGCCGGCGATCACGGCGAATGCATAGTGCGGCGCGGCTGCGTGCGCGCCGAGCGGCAGCGTGCCTGCCAACGCGAATACGGTGGCGGCGAGCGCGGGGCTCAGCGTTGTGCGTCGCGCCATGCGCGGCTCGCGGCGACTCACTCGCCGTACCGCGCCGGGAAGCGCGCGGTCAGTGTTGCGCATCCGGCGCTGCGGCCAGCTCATGCAATTCGTATAGAAGATCGAGCGCGTCGCGCGGCCGCAGCTCGTTCGGATCGATCGCGCGCAGGCGCTCGACGACCGCGTGCGTTGCCGCATTCGACTGGACCGGTGCATCGTCTTCGTCGTCGTTCGCGTCCTGCAGCATCGGTGCCGGTGTTGCAAACAGATCGAGTTGCGGCGCGGGCTGCGCGGCGGATTGCTGTTCGAGATGCGCAAGGTGCTTGCGCGCCGCGCGAATCACCGCGGCCGGCACGCCGGCCAGCTGCGCGACCTGCAGCCCGTAGCTCTGATTGGCCGGCCCTTCGTCGACCGCATGCAGAAACACAATGCCGTGCCCATGCTCGACGGCCGACAAATGGACGTTGGCCGCTTGCGGAAACTCCGCGGGCAACTGCGTGAGCTCGAAGTAGTGCGTGGCGAAGAGCGTGTGGCAGCCGTTGTGCGCGAGCAGATGCCGGGCGATGGCCCATGCCAGCGCGAGGCCGTCGAACGTCGACGTGCCGCGGCCGATCTCGTCCATCAGCACGAGGCTTTGCGGTGTCGCGTCGTTGAGAATCGCGGCCGCTTCGGTCATCTCGACCATGAAGGTGGAGCGGCCGCCTGCCAGGTCGTCGGCGGCGCCGATGCGGGTGAAGATGCGATCGATCGGACCGAACGACGCGCGCCGCGCCGGCACATAGCTGCCGACGTACGCCATCAGCGCGATCAATGCGGTTTGCCGCATGAACGTCGACTTGCCGCCCATGTTCGGGCCGGTGATCAGCAGCAGCTTGCGTTCGGGATGCAACGTGCAGTCATTCGCAATGAACTGCTCGACCTGCGCTTCGACGACAGGATGCCGGCCTTGCTCGATATCGATACCACTGGTTGCGGAGAACGACGGCGCGACCCAGTCGAGCGCGTGGGCCCGTTCGGCGAAGGTGGCGAGCAGATCGAGTTCGGCGAGCGCACCGGCGACGCGCTGGCAGTCGGCGATGAACGGCAGCAGTGCTTGCAGCAGCGCGTCGTAAAGCGACTTCTCGCGTGCCAGCGCGCGTTCCTGTGCGGACAGCGCTTTGTCTTCGAACGTTTTGAGTTCGGGCGTGATGTAGCGCTCGGCGTTTTTCAGCGTCTGGCGGCGGCGATAGTCGTCGGGGACCTTGTCGGTCTGGCCGCGGGTGACTTCGATATAGAAGCCGTGCACCTTGTTGTATTCGACACGCAGATTGCCGATGCCGGTTCGCGCGCGCTCACGCGTTTCGAGGTCGATCAGGAACTGGCCGCAGTTCTCTGAAATGTCGCGCAGTTCATCGAGGTCGGCATCGTAGCCGCGTGCGATCACGCCGCCGTCGCGCACCATTGCCGCGGGTTCCGGTGCGACGGCGCGGCTTAGCAGTTCGACGCATTCGGCTGGCGGTTCCAGCGACGCGTCGATGCGCGCGAGCGATTCCGCGCCGGCTGTCACTGCAGCGAGTTGGGTGCGCAATTCGGGTAACGCAACGAACGTATCGCGCAGGCTCGACAGGTCGCGTGGCCGCGCGGACAGTAACGCGAGACGCCCGGTGATCCGTTCGATATCGGAGATTTGCCGCAGCGCGCCGCGCAGCGTGTCGAGGCTGGCTTGCGCCGGCGTGTCGAGCAATGCGCCGATCGCCTGCTGGCGCGCCTGCGCAAGCGCTGCTTCACGCGGCGGATGATGCAACCAGTGGCGCAGCAGCCGGCTGCCCATCGTCGTGCAGCAGGTGTCGAGCAGCGAACAGAGCGTGGGCGATTCGGTGCCGCGCAGGGTTTCGGTCAGTTCGAGATTGCGGCGCGTGGCCGGATCGAGCCCGATGTACTCGGATTCCGATTCGACCTTCAGGCTACGTACGTGGCGCAACTGCTGGCCTTGCGTTGCCGCTGCGTAGAGCAGCAGCGCGCCAGCTGCGCCGCACGCGCATGATAGCGAATGCGCGCCGAAGCCGTCGAGGCTCGCCACGTCCAGTTGATCGCACAGGCGCTGTTTGCCGGACGCGATATCGAAATGCCAGCCTGGCACGCGCGTCAGCGCGCCGGCGCCTGCCGGCGGTGTCCATGTGTTGGCATCGGACACCGGTGCATCGGCGATCAGGATCTCGGCGGGGCGAATTCGTTCGAGCGCGGCGGCGGCATCGTCCGGTGCGACTTCCGTCAGCCGCAGCGCGCCGCTTGCCAGATTGAGCCACGCAAGACCAATGGTGGTGGCGACGCCGCGCCGGTTGTGCGCGACGCACATTGCGAGCAGGTAGACGTCGTTTTTGTCCGACAGCAGCGCGGCATCGGTCAACGTGCCGGGCGTGACGACCCGCATCACCTTGCGCTCGACCGGTCCCTTCGACGTTGCCGGGTCGCCGATCTGCTCGCAGATCGCCACCGATTCGCCGAGCTTCACGAGCTTCGCCAGATACTGTTCGACCGCGTGATGCGGCACGCCGGCCATCTTGATCGGATTGCCCGCCGACGCGCCGCGTTGGGTCAGCGTCAGGTCGAGCAGGCGGGCGGCTTTTTCCGCGTCTTCGAAGAAAAGCTCGTAGAAGTCACCCATCCGGTAGAAGACGAGGGTGCCGGGGTGGTCGGCTTTGATGCGGAGATATTGCTGCATCATCGGCGTGTGCTGTGCCGCCTCGGATGTCGGTCCGTGAGGTGTTGTTCGCTGGGGTGTGATCCCATCAGCTGCTGCGGTTTGAATGCCCATCCTCGGTGTCTTTCGTGCGGTTGCTGGTTCAGGGCGTGAGTTTAACCCTTCGGCGGCGGGTGTGAAGCTGACCGGATGGCTAGCGTGCGTTCGGCAAGTCGGCGGGGCCCGTGTGGAACGCACGTTAGTTCTTCGATCATCTGCTGCGGCCGTTTAGACGTCCGGGGCTTTACCGCGACAGCATGACGGCGGTTGTGAGCAGTGGCGATTTGATGACTACACGTTCTCGACAGCGAGCAACGCGGTCCATCAAAATTGCGACAGCTGCAGCTGCGAGTTCAACGGCAGCTCGTTCGACTCACGAACCACTCCATTCGAGGTTGATGCGCCCGGCCACTATTCGCGCGCCCTCTTCGAGGGCGGTCACTCGACATTGCCTGATGGGGCACAGGAATCGCCGAAAAGCGGATGCATTGTTTCTCGCAGCTGCCCCAGGCGTGCTTCTGCTCATCAAGCTCGGTATTTGCTGCGACGCTATGCTCCACCGCTTTGAACAGAAATTCAATGGTCGACACGAAGGTCATATTTGCCAGGAAAATCGTCTGGACTGCATAGTCCAGGCAAAACCGTCGAAATAATAATGCGGGTACCGAGCGGTTATAAGGTGCTCTCTATTTTCCATGGTCATGGCCGTGTTCAATTCAATGTTGGCGCCGTAAATAAAGACTGTCATTGAATATTAATTTACTGTCCGTGCCGACTAATTGCTGGTTTCGTGAAAGATGTTTGTATTCTGTGAAATTCAAGGAAACGGGAATACCAAAAACCTGGTATTTACACGGCTGTGCAATCATATCGATACTGTAGGTAGTTTCCAGCGGTACACTTGGGATTTGTTGAAAATTTCATCGTATTGATACAATTTTGGTAAATAAAATGACCTATTACAAGGCACGGGTCGCAATCAACGCGGCGATATGGAATATACAACGTACCAATCTTACGCCCGGCAGAGTTGGTACTCGATCTAATGGGGCCAAGACTACGGTTGTAATGGATGGCACTATACGTCTGGATAAGTGGATCGGGAGGAGCGGCCGGATAGAAAGGGATGGACGAAATATAGTGAATGTAGACCACGAAGGCGTATGGAAGAGCGCGAACGGGAAGGGACAATCCCCCAATAATAACCCGTTTGCGTATGAGTTGAGATTTGTCGAAGCAGAGAATTTTGCCGAAAGAATTGACGATCTCAATGCCGGGAGCGACCATTTAGACATCAAGGAGAACAAGAAATGGCGAAAGCTCTACAACGCTGGTCTTCGTGATTTCCCGTTCATGGATACATTAGGTCAAGTAACGTCACAGGAAATCTTGACAGTACCCTGTCATAACTGTGGGTGCGTTGTGCCGTGGTCGTCCGTACAGGTCGATCATTACATGCCTCAAGCAGGGAGCGCATCTCTATGGGCGCACAAAACGTTGAGGGCGCTAGGGTTGACGGTCGGTTCGGCCAGTGGCGGTAAAGGTTCCAACCAGAGTTCCCTTCATCGAATCGTTCTTAATCCCAAAGGTCGCGCTATGGGCGACTATAGCCATTTCGGCAACTCCACCGATGCTGCGAAGTGGACGACGACCGAGAAGGGCGATGCTTTTCTCAGTCTGATTGCTCACGCTGGCTGGATCGATGGTCTCAATAAAGCCTGTATGAACTCGTTTCTGAATCTCAGCCCGCTTTGTCGCGCTTGCAATGGTAAGAAATCGGATCAGGTCAAAGCCATCGAGTAGAACTCGATATGACTCATGCGACGCAGACGGCCGCCGTCGAGCTAGTTTGCTATCCTGTTTGGTGAGCGCCTCACCTCAGTTCGCGCATAATTTTTTAACCGCTTCGAACCGCTTCGTATACAAAAGTGCGGACAGTCCCGTTCCTTCCAGCAGTTCACACCAGCAACGCGAGCATGCCTAATCCCTACCGCCGCACAAGCCCCAGCACATACACGCACATCGCTTCAGTCTGATTGGCGAACGTGCACGACACCGGCGGCCCGAGTTGCAGGCAATCCCCCGTATTCAACGTGTGCACGATGTCACCCTCTTCAAACACCAGCGTCCCCGCCGTCACCCAGATCTGCTGATGCTGAAAAACGAACGCCGATGGCGGATAAGAAACCCGCGCCGCAGGCGGCAGCGTCACTTCGACCAGTTCAAGAATTGCGCCATTGCGCGGCGAGATAGCGCGTCTCGTATACCCCGTCTCCGGATCCCGCCAGACGGGTTGTTCGTCAACCCGGCTGATTCGCATGCCGGCCTGTTCCGCCAACGCGAGCAGCGTCGACAGTTGCAGGCCGAATGCGCCCGATAGCCGGCCGAGCACGGTTGCCGTCGGGCTGGCTTCGTTGCGCTCGATCTTGCTGATCATCGCCTTCGAGACGCCTGAGCGCTCGGCCAGTTCCGAGAGCGACCAGTTGCGCGTTTCGCGCTCGATTTTGACGCGGGCCGAGATAGCGTTGGTCGGATCGGTCACTCAGACTCCAATGGGGACAGACAGACAACCTGAAAGCGACGAATTATAAGCGCGAGCGGTCCCGCCACCTATCGAACCGTCGGCGCAAGCCCGGCGGGCACGCGAAACCGCCTCGTCCGCCGAACCCCACCGCCGCAGCAAAACGTCTGACGAAAAACTAAATTTGACGGTAGTCAATCGTTCACTATAATGGACGAACGACGACGCTTTCACATCTTGCCAGCGAACGCGCCTGTGCAAACGCAGAACACCAGGACCTTACTATGTCGCAAGAAATCCATCTGAACGCATTCGACATGAATTGCGTTGGCCACATCCAGCAAGGGCTCTGGACGCATCCGCGAGACCAGTCCAGCCGCTACGGCGAGTTGCGCTACTGGACAGAGTACGCGAGGAAGCTGGAAGCCGGCCTCTTTGACGGCGTGTTCTTCGCCGACGTCGTCGGCACATACGACGTCTACGGCGGCAACGCGGATGCCGCGCTGCGCGGCGCCGTGCAAGTGCCGGTGAACGACCCGACCTTGATCATCCCCGCGATGGCCGCCGTCACGCAGCACCTCGGCTTCGGCGTGACGTGCAACCTTATCTACGAGCAGCCGTTCCTGTTCGCGCGGCGCATGTCGACGCTCGATCACCTGACGGGCGGCCGCATCGGCTGGAATATCGTCACGGGCTATCTGGATAGCGCGGCGCGCGCCATCGGCATGCACGGCCAGATCGCCCACGACGACCGCTACGACCTGGCGGACGAATACATGTCGCTCGTCTACAAGCTGTGGGAAGGCAGTTGGGACGACGGCGCCGTGCTTGAGGATCGCGCGGGCGGCGTCTATGCCGACCGGTCGAAGGTCCGGATGATTCATCACGAGGGGCCGCAGTACAAGGTCGACGCGATGCACCTGTGTGCGCCGTCGCCGCAGCGCACACCGGTTTTGTACCAGGCCGGATCGTCGACGCGCGGCCGCCAGTTCGCGGCGACCCACGCCGAGTGCGTATTCGTGAACGGGCAGAAGAAGGAGGGCGTCAAGGAGATCGTCGACGACATACGCACGAAAGCGGTGTTGCTTGGCCGTGCGCCCAACGACGTCAAGGTCTTCATGGGGGCTTCGCTCGTCATAGGCCGAACCGACGCGGAAGCTCAGGAAAAGCTCGAGGACTACCGCCGCTATGTCAGTTCCGAAGCGGCACTGGTCCACGCCGCTGCTTCGCTCGGTATCGACTTCGCCCGCTATGACCTCGACGAGCCGATCGAGACGGGCAAGAGTCAGGCGATCGTCTCGAACGTCGAAGCGATGACGCGTTCGGCAGGCCCGCAGTGGACGCGCCGCAAGCTGCTGGAGCAAATGGTGCTCGGCAGCCGGCAAACGCCGTGGGTCGGCTCTGCCGGGCGTATTGCAGACCAGTTGATCGCGTGGACGGCGCAGACCGGCGTTAGCGGTTTCAATCTGTCGCGCACGGTGGTGCCGGAGTGC
Source organism: Paraburkholderia sp. (assembly GCA_036502945.1). Lineage (GTDB taxonomy): Bacteria > Pseudomonadota > Gammaproteobacteria > Burkholderiales > Burkholderiaceae > Paraburkholderia. The sequence continues at coordinate 13,714 of DASXXR010000436.1, forward strand.
TTCGACGACGTTGTGCAGATGCTGGTGCCGATCCTGCAGGAGCGCGGCGTCTACAAGACCGCCTACCGCGACGGCACGTACCGCGAGAAGCTGTTCGGTCGCGCGCGGCTGCCGGCGTCGCATAGCGCCGCGCAATATCGCAGCACGTCCGCCGCTGATGCGCTGGCGCGCTGATCGACCGTCAACCCGATACAGGACCTGAAATGATCGACAAGACGACGTTCCGCGACGCGATGGCGGGACTCGGTGCCTCCGTCAATGTGATTACCACCGACGGCGTGGCCGGCATGGCCGGCTGCACGGCATCGGCCGTTTGCGCCGTGACCGACGAACCGCCGACAGTGCTCGTGTGCATCAATCGCAAGAGCCGCAACAACGCCGTCATGCGCGAGAACGGCAAGCTGTGTGTCAACGTGCTGTCGGCCGACCAGCGGCACGTCGCGGTGCGCTTCGCCACGAAAGACCTGAGCATCGACGAGCGCTTTGCCTGCGCAGAGTGGGAGCGCCTCGCAACCGGCGCGCCGGCGCTGTCGGGCGCGCTAAGCGTGCTCGACTGCGAGATCGAATCGATCAGCGAAGTCGGCACCCATACGGTGTTCTTCTGCTCGATCAAGGCCGCACGCGGCCAGTGCGACGGCGACGGCCTGATCTACTTCGCGCGCGACTTTCATCGGGTGGGCAACATGCGGACGGCAGCGGCGCTGGCCGGGAGTTAGCGCGATGGAGACCAACGTCTCGAGTGCCGGTTTTGACAAGCTCGAACCGGCGGCGCCGGCAAGTTCGCACAGGCGGCGAAAGCGGGCTTCGCTCACGCTGCTGCTTCTCGCGCAAGTCGCTGCGATGGGGGTCTGGTTTTCCTCCAGCGCGGTCATTGCGGTGATCAAGCAGAGCCACGCCGTATCGAGCGCGGACGAGGCGCTGCTCACCAGCGCGGTTCAGGTCGGCTTCGTGACAGGCACGTTGTTGTCGGCGGCTTTTTCGCTGCCCGACCGCTACGATTTGCGGCGGCTCTTCATGGCATCGAGCGTAATGGCGGCGTGCGCAACCTGCATCCTCGCGTTGCTGCCGCCCACCGGAATGTCCGTGATCGCACTGCGCTTTCTGACCGGCATCTGTATGGCCGGCGTCTACCCGGTGGGGTTGCGGCTCGCGGCATCGTGGGCGAGCGGCGACCTCGGCGTGCTCATCGGACTGCTGGTTGGCGCATTGACGCTGGGCTCGGCGAGTCCGCATCTGCTCGCCGCTCTCGGCGGCGCCGACTGGCGCACCACCTATGGCGTGGCCGGCGCCTGCGCCGCCGGGGCCGCGCTGCTGATGAAGTTCGTGCAGGTCGGGCCGAACATCCGGGTTGCGACGCGCATTGACTTCACGAAGATCGCGCAGGCATGGCGCAGTCCGTCGGTGCGTCTCGCGAATATGGGCTACCTCGGACACATGTGGGAGCTGTACGCGATGTGGGCATGGATACCGGTGTTTCTGCGGCAGTCGTTCGTCGGGCGCGGGATGGCCGGCGCCCGGACCAAAGCGGAATTGCTGAGCTTCGCGGTGGTGGGCGTCGGCGCGCTGGGCGCGTGGCTCGGCGGGTTCCTCGCCGATCGCGTGGGGCGCACGCGGGTGACGATTGGCGCGATGTCCATTAGCGCGCTCTGCGCGCTCGTCATGGGTTCGCTTTCGAACGCGCCGGTTGCGCTCCTGATCGTGATCGCCCTCGTATGGGGCCTCTCGGTGATTGCCGACTCGGCGCAATTCTCAGCGTGCGTTGCCGAACTGGCCGCGGCGGATTCGGTCGGGACGTTGCTGACCACCCAGACCTGCGCCGGCTTCCTGTTGACCCTCGTCAGCATTCATCTCGTGCCCGACCTGGTTGAGCGCATCGGCTGGCAAGGCGGTTTTGCGATACTCGCAGTCGGCCCTGCATTGGGATGCGTTGCGATGTGGGCGTTGCGCCGGCATCCGGATGCCCGGCGGCTCGCGGATGGCAGGCGCTAGGTCCTGTGATGCGTTTGACCCAGGCGGGCGTGCGCTGTTGAGTTGCGCTCACCCGGCAATACTTTATCCGGCGTGGCCAAGCGAAGGCGGCGCCACTCCACTGACTTTTTTCAGAGATCCGGTTCACTACGATGCGTCTTGTCCACTGCTGTGAAGCCGCTCACGCGGACGCCATTCTTGAGATCTTCAACGACGCCATCGAGCATTCGACGGCCATCTACGAATACCATCCGCGCGACCGTGCGTTTATGACGTCTTGGTGGGCCGCCAAGGAAAAGGGCCATTTCCCCGTGCTTGGTCTGGAAAACGACGAGGGTGTGTTGATGGCCTTCGCGAGCTATGGCACGTTTCGCGCCTATCCGGCTTTCAAATACTCGGTCGAGCATTCCATCTATGTCCAGAAGGATTATCGCGGGCGCCGACTGGCTCCGCTGCTCATGAGGGCACTGATCGACGAAGCGACGAAGCGCGACGTACACGTGATGATCGGCGCAATCGATGCCGAGAATCAGGCGAGCCTCTCGCTTCACAAACGTTTGGGATTTCAGCCAGCCGGCGTGATTCGCGAAGCGGGTTTCAAGTTCGGGCGCTGGCTTGACCTCGCGTTCTATCAGCTTCTGCTCGCTACACCGTCGACGCCGGTGGATGGCTAGCCGATCTGGCGCGAGGACTGGACTGGCCAGTCCTCGGCCCAGGCTGTGCCACTTCGGTCTCGTGTTTAATCCTCGATCAGCGCGCGCATATCCACCTTATGCGCATTTGCCGCGCTGTGCCGTTTTGCGAGCCACATCATCAGCGTGATGAACGTGCCGAACAGCGCGATGATCCATTGCACGGGCATCTTCGCGGTCAGCAGGATGGCATAGGCGCCGAGCATCAGCAGTACGGCGAGATTCTGATTGAAGTTCTGCACGGCGATAGAACGCCCCGCGGACAGCAGCGTCGCACCCCGATGTTGCAGCACCGCGTTCATCGGCACGATGAAGAAGCCCGATAGCGCGCCGAGCAGAATCATCATCGGATACGCGAGGAGGATGTAGGCCGGCGCGACGTACGAACCGACCCGGATGCCGGCGCCCGCCGGGAAGATACCCTTGCTGTAGAACGCCATCGCGACCGCCACGGCACCTGTCGCAATCCCCACCGGCAGCACCCGCAGCGAGCTGCGCAGCGGGATCCATGCGGCGGCGGCTGCCGCGCCGAGCGCGATGCCGAGGCCCGCTACGCCCTGCATGACGGCGGCTTTCGAAAGCGACAGGCCGAGGTTCACATCGGCCCATTTCAGCACGAGCAGTTGCAGCGTGACCGCGCCGCCCCACATCAGCGTCGTGACCCACAACGCGATCTGTGCGAGCCGGTCCGCCCACAGCACGTTGAAACAGTGCGTGAACTCATTGATCAGATGAACGGGCTCCGTCAGCCGGTTCGGATAGCGCGCGCCAGTGTCGGGAATGCCGATGTTGATCGCGGCGGCCGTTGCATACGTCAGCATGACGGCAAGCATCGCGAGATCGGCGGCCGTCTCGATCAGCGGCCAATGCGCGTGCAGCACGAACTTCGCCGCGTACGTGCTGATCAGTGCACCGCCCAGCATCGTGCCGACGATCGTCGACAGCACCGTTGCCGATTCGAGCCAGGCGTTCGCGGCGACGAGCCGTTCGGCGGGCAGCAGTTCGGTGAGAATCCCGTACTTCGCCGGCGAATAGGCGGCTGCGCCGAAGCCGACCACGCCATACGCGAGCATCGGATGCACGCTGAATATCATCAGCAGGCAGCCGGCTGCCTTCAATGCATTCGAAATGAACATCACGTGCCGTTTTTGCAGCGTATCGGCGAATGCGCCGACGAACGGCGCGAGCAGCACGTACGAGATCGTGAAGAAGATCTGCAGGAGCGGCGTGATCCACGCAGGGGAATGGATGACCGTGAGCCGGGCGATCGCGGCGATCAGCAGCGCATTGTCGGCAAGCGACGACACGAACTGCGCGGCGATGATCGTGTAGAAGCCTTTTTTCATGAAAGCGATTGAAACACAGCACGGGAGTCGGGGGCGACGCGGGTGGGGCGTGGGTGTGACCCAGGCGTGCGGGGCGCCGGATGCAAAGCGTGTATCAAACCATGCGCGTCGCGCGCTGTGTGTTTCGCTGCGAGCGATGCGACAAAAAACAGCCGTCAAAAACGAAAAAAGCGGCCGAAGCCGCTTTTCGTGTCCGCGTGTCAGGCCGCTTGCTGTTTCGTGCGGCTGTAGCGCGACAGGATTGGAATCATCTGCGCGTAGATCTTCGGGTTGCCTGCCACGATTTCGTGGACGTGCAGGAACTCCGAGTCGCCGGTGTAGTTGCCGACGAGGCCACCCGCCTCGGTCACGAGCAGGCTGCCGGCAGCCATATCCCACGCGTGGATGCCTTGCTCGAAGAAGCCGTCCATGCGGCCCGCCGCGACGTTCGCCAGATCGAGCGCCGCCGCGCCCGGGCGGCGCAGGCCCGCGCAGGATTCGGTCATTTCCGCGAAGAGGCGCGTGTACGCATCGAGGCCGTCCTTGTCGCGAAACGGAAAGCCGGTGCCGATCAGGCCGTCCGCCAGACGGTCGCGCCTGGCAACGCGAAGGCGCCGGTCGTTCAGATACGCGCCGCGGCCGCGCGATGCGGTGAAGAGGTCATTGCGCGTCGGGTCGTAGACGACCGCCTGCGTCACGATGCCCTTGTGCGCGAGCCCGATCGACACGCAGTAGTACTGGAAACCGTGGATGAAGTTCGTGGTGCCGTCGAGCGGATCGATGATCCACTGATATTCCGATTCGTTTTCCGAGCGGCCGGATTCCTCGGCGAGGATCGCGTGATCGGGATAGGCGGTGGTGAGTGTTTCGATGATGGCCGCTTCCGCTGCCTTGTCGACCTCCGTGACGAAATCGTTGTGCTGTTTCTTCGAGACCTGGACCAGGTCGAGATCGAGCGACGCGCGGTTGATGATCTGCCCGGCGCGGCGAGCGGCCTTGACAGCGATGTTGAGCATGGGATGCATGAGCCTGGATCCTTTTGCCGGAGGAGCGCGGCGGCTGTCCGGTACTGAGCTGAAAAATGAGCTGAAAAAAGCGGTAAATGATGCGAAATCTGTGCGGAACCCGGAACGGCCGCTGACGGCTGATGCGAAACGACCGGCGATCAACCGTTATCGAAACCGGTTATGCACGTTCCGTCGACGGAGACGAATTGAATAAGAGCAAGGCGCTTGTCCCACTTTGTTGACGGCTTGTTCACGACAGGCCGCAACGGCGCAATGCGTGAAAAAAAGCGAGCGGGACAGCACGCGAATGGCGTGATTTTACCCGACTCTCACCGGTTCCGGCTGCAACGCGGGCGTTCGCCCGACGCGGAAGGTTTCCGGCGCGTACCTGGAAGGAGGGCATGAGTTGGCGCTACCATAGCTGTTTCCTCGCTCTCCGATGTTCACTGTGGCCAACCCGCACACGCCTTTCGCATCAACCGCTGCCGACCCCGCCGGTTCTTCTGCCGACGGTGCAGGCCCCGTGCGCGGCGGTTTCACGTCCACGCGTTTTGTGCTCGTCGAGCCCAGCCATCCGGGCAATGTGGGCGCAGCCGCACGCGCGCTGAAGACGATGGGCTTTTCGCGGCTCGTGCTGGTTTCGCCGCGGGTCGCGAACGTGCAGAACGACCCGGAGGCGATCGCGATGGCAAGCGGCGCCGACGACGTGCTCGCGTCGGCGCATGTCGTGCCGACGCTTGCCGATGCGCTGTCCGGCGCGCAGTGGTCGCTCGCGCTGACGGCGCGCGCACGTGAATACGGGCCGCCGCAGCTCGCGCCGCGCGCAGCGGCGGCGCATGCGCGCGACCATGCTGCGCATGGCGATATCGCGCTTGTGTTCGGCAATGAGCGCACGGGCCTCGAGAACGAAGATATCGAACGTTGCAGTGCGCTTGCGCATATCCCCGCCAATCCGGCGTATAGCTCGCTGAACCTCGCGCAGGCGGTGCAGGTGCTCTCTTATGAACTGCGCATCGCTTACCTGGACATGGCGGAAGCGGGCGGCGACGCACACCCGAACGCCGTGTACGTGCGCGCTGCGAGCGAAGAAATCGAGCGCATGTACGTGCACCTCGAGAACGCGCTGATCGCGCTGGATTTTCTCGACCCCGGCAATCCGAAAAAGCTGATGTCGCGGCTGCGGCGGCTTTTTGCGCGGGCAGGGCTCGAGCGTGAGGAAGTCAACATTGTGCGGGGCATAGCGAAGCACATCCTGCTGAAGACGAAATGCCGGGACGGCGAATCGCAGTGAGCACGGCTGAGCAGGCACGCCGGCGCCCGCGCTGCATCGCGGGGCCAAGGCGGGGCCGAAAGCGCGTAGCGCGCGAAATTCGCGCTGCCGATGCGCTCACCGCTCGCCGTCCGCCGGACCGACGCCGACCTTGACGGCCGAATGGGCATCGGCACGTTCTGCGCAAATCGACCTACAATTTGCGCAGAATCGTCATAAGCAAAGCAGCCGGCCTGATATCGGCCGGCGCTCGCCGAGCGCCTCAGGCGCTGGCGCCACTCCCTCACGACAGCGCCACCGCCATGTTCACGAGACTCCGCGAAGACATCGCAACGATCCGCGAGCGCGACCCCGCCGCCCGCAGCGCCTGGGAAGTTCTCACGTGCTATCCGGGCTTGCACGCGCTCGTGCTGCACCGCTTCGCGCACGCGTGCTGGCGCGTGAAGCGCCGTTGGCTCGCGCGCTTCGTGTCGCAGATCGGACGTTTTCTGACCGGCATCGAAATCCATCCTGGCGCCACCGTCGGGCGCCGCGTGTTCATCGATCACGGGATGGGCGTCGTGATCGGCGAAACGGCTGAAATCGGCGACGACTGCACGATCTATCAAGGCGTGACGCTCGGCGGCACGTCGCTCACGCGCGGCGCGAAGCGGCATCCGACGCTCGGGCGCGGCGTCATCGTCGGCGCCGGCGCGAAGGTGCTCGGCGGCTTTACGATCGGCGCGGACGCGAAGATCGGTTCGAACGCGGTCGTCGTGAAGGCGGTACCGGCAGGCGGCACCGCGGTCGGCAATCCGGCGCGGATCATCGTGCCCGCCCGGGCTGCCGGCGGCGCCGCTGCAAAACCCGCGGCCGCCGCGCGCACGGCATTCTGCGCGTACGGCATCACACCGAACGCGGACGACCCGGTGTCGCTCGCGATTCACGGGCTGGTCGATCACGCGTCCAGCCAGTCGCAACGCATCGACGAGATCGTCGCCGCACTGGAACGGCTCGGCGCGCGCCTCGAAGCGTTGCAGGGCGCCGACGCGGCGTTGCTCGATCTGCGCCGCTTGTCGGCGGCGATTGAAGGGAAAGTGGACAGCGGGGCCGAGCAGCGTTGATGCCGGCGTGCGCGCTCAATCGAGCGGCAGCGACTTGATCCCTTCGGCGTCGATGCGCAGATAGCCGCCGCGCCGCTCGCCATGATCGAGATCCCAATCCGGCAGCACCCACCGTGTGCCGCCCGCTTCGCGATGGCGGGCAGGGCGGTGCGTGTGACCGTGGATGATCGTCGCGGTGCCGGTCTTCCTGAACAGTGCAGCAATGCCTTCGCGGGTCACGTCGTAGCGCGGCGACACAGGCCGTGAGCGGTTCGACGCGCTCGCGTGCCGCATCTTGTCGGCGAGCGACTTGCGCCATCGATACGGCCACAGCAAAAAAAGCCACTGCACAAACCGGCTGCGCGCCATGCGCCGAAACCGCTGATAGCGGTGGTCTTCAGTGCACTGGCCATCGCCGTGCGCGAGTGCGATGCGGGTGCCGAACGACGTGATGACGAACGGGTCAGGCAGCCAGATCGCGCCGGCCGCCTTCATGAAGCGCTTGCCCAGCAGGAAGTCGCGGTTGCCGTGCATCACGTAGAGCGCGATGCCGCGTTCCGACAGCGTATGCATCAGCGCGGCCATGCGTGCGGGGAACGGGTCGGCGAGCATGTCGTCGCCGATCCAGTATTCGAACAGATCGCCGAGGATGAAAATCGAATCGGCGTGTTCGGCGGTGACGCGGACGAAATGTTCGAACGCAGCCACAGTGCGCGGCAGCGCCTCGGAGAGGTGCAGATCCGACAGGAAAAAAAACGGGCGTGCGGCATGCGGGCGTTTGCCCTCTCCAGGCACGCCCGCGGCGACGCTTCGCAGCGGCGTTTCTTGCAGCATTGAAGGGTGCTTTCTCTCGGGTGGTCGTTTTACGATTATGGAATAGCCGCGGGCGCCTCACATGCCGATCTTCCCGGCCGCGGCTTGTCCTCCTGATACTTACTGGCGCGCCGCGGCCGGGCGCTTGTTCGACCGCTTGTTGTGCTGCTTATTGCACCGCTTTTGCACCGCTTGCTGCACCACTTACTCGACTACGACCGCCTTCTCGATGATGACGTCGTCGACCGGCACGTCCTGGTGAAAGCCCTTCGAACCGGTCTTCACCTTCCTGATCTTTTCGACCACATCGAGGCCTTCGACGACCTTGCCGAACACTGCATAACCCCAGCCTTGCGGCGTCGGCGAAGAGTGGTTCAGGAATTCGTTGTCGTTCACATTGATGAAGAACTGCGCGGTGGCCGAATGCGGGTCGTTCGTGCGCGCCATTGCAACCGACCCATTCACGTTCTTCAGGCCGTTGTTCGCCTCGTTCGTGATGGGCCCTTCGGTCGGCTTCTGCTGCATGCCGGGTTCGAAGCCGCCGCCCTGGATCATGAAGCCGTCGATCACGCGGTGGAACACCGTGTTGTCGTAGTGGCCGGCTTTCACGTAGTTGAGGAAGTTCTCGACCGACTTCGGCGCCTTTTCGACGTCCAGTTCGAGTTTGATGATGCCGTGGTTCGTGTGCAGTTCAACCATGATGGATTCCTTTGCTGAACGGGTTGGATGAAAGGCGCGGCCTCGACGGCCGTGGCGGCTGCAATGCCGACAGCGGCCGCCTGGCAGACGGACCGCGCCTGGGGCATGATTTCTAACGGCTCATGTTCAAGGATACGGCATCGCTGGCCGGTTCCGGTGCATGGCCTTGCCGCATCGTCGTGCGCCGCTTCTGTGTACGCGTCCGCGTGCAGTTCTGCGCGCACTTCGGCGCGCGGTCCGGCTGTACTGGTTCGGCTGTACTACTTGGCGACCACGGTCGCCGACTCGATCACGACCTGCTTTTGCGGCACGTCGCCCATCGGGCCGCGCGACGTGGTCGGCGCACCTTCGATCTTCTTCACGACGTCCATGCCGGACGTCACTTTGCCGAACACCGCATAGCCGTTGCCGTCCGGATTCGGATAGTCGAGCCCGGCGTTGTCGACGGTGTTGATGAAGAACTGCGCCGTGGCCGAATTCGGATCGCTCGTGCGCGCCATCGCTAGCGTGCCGGTTGCGTTCTTCAGGCCGCTACGGCTCTCTAGCGGGATCGGCGCGCGCGTCGGCTTTTCGGCGAAGCTCGTCGTGTAGCCGCCGCCCTGAATCATGAAGCCGCGAATCACGCGGTGAAAGATCGTGCCGTTGTACTGGCCGGATTTCACGTAGTCGAGGAAATTCGCGACGGTCTTCGGCGCTTTCTCAGGATACAACTCGACGCGGATGTCGCCTTCCGACGTCTTGAAGAGGACGGAAGGATGCGCGGCCTGCGGCGCGGACTGCGCAAAGGCGGGGGCGTTTGCGATCAGGGCGGCGCTGCCGAGCGCCAACAACAAGCGTTTCATGTAGATCCTCAGGGTAGAAAAAACGTGAAGGCGACAAAGCGATAACCGGGAGCA
>DASXXR010000437.1:0-6665 GCA_036502945.1 Paraburkholderia sp.
GGCTATCGCGGCTCACCGCTCGGCGGGCTCGATCTCTCGCTGTGGAAAGCGAAGAAGCATCTGTCTGCCCACCAGGTCGTGTTTCAACCCGGCGTCAATGAAGACCTCGCCGCCACCGCCGTCTGGGGGTCGCAGCAGGTCAACCTGTATCCGAGCGCGAAGTACGACGGCGTGTTCTCGATGTGGTACGGCAAAGGCCCGGGCGTCGACCGGTCGGGCGACGTCTTCAAGCACGGCAATTCGGCCGGCTCGTCGCGTCACGGCGGTGTGCTCGTGCTGGCGGGCGACGACCACGCGGCAAAATCATCCACCCTTGCGCACCAGTCCGAGCATCTGTTCAAGGCGTGCGGCTTGCCGGTGCTGTTCCCGTCGAACGTTCAGGAGTATCTCGACTTCGGTCTGCACGGCTGGGCGATGAGCCGCTATTCCGGCCTGTGGGTCGCGATGAAGTGCGTGACCGACGTGGTCGAGTCGTCCGCTTCCGTCGATATCGATCCGCACCATATGCAGATCGTGTTGCCCACCGATTTCGCGATGCCCGAAGGCGGCCTCAACATCCGCTGGCCCGATCCGCCGCTCGTCCAGGAAGCGCGCCTCCTCGACTACAAGTGGTATGCCGCCCTCGCGTACGTCCGCGCGAACAAACTGGACCGCATCGAAATCGACTCGCCGCACGCGCGCTTCGGCATCGTCACCGGCGGCAAGGCGTATCTCGACGTGCGGCAGGCGTTGACCGATCTCGGCCTCGACGACGAAACCTGTTCGCGCATCGGCATTCGGCTCTATAAGGTCGGTTGCGTGTGGCCGCTCGAAGCGCAAGGCGCGCAGGCCTTCGCGCGCGGACTCGAAGAGATTCTGGTGGTCGAGGAAAAACGGCAGATCCTCGAATACGCGATCAAGGAAGAACTGTACAACTGGCCCGATGCGCAGCGCCCGCGCGTCTTCGGCAAGTTCGACGAGAAAGACGGCGCGGGCGGCGAATGGTCGGTGCCGATGGGCAACTGGCTGCTGCCCGCGCATTACGAACTGTCGCCGGCCATCATCGCGAAAGCGATCGCGACACGCCTCGACAAATTCGATCTGCCGTCCGACGTGCGCGCACGCATCGGCGCGCGCATTGCCGTGATCGAAGCGAAAGAAAAGGCGTTGGCGCGGCCGCGTGTCGAAATCGAGCGCAAGCCGTGGTTCTGCTCCGGCTGCCCGCACAATACGTCGACTAATGTGCCGGAAGGCTCACGTGCGATGGCCGGGATCGGCTGTCACTACATGACGGTATGGATGGACCGCAGCACGAGCACGTTCAGCCAGATGGGCGGTGAAGGTGTCGCGTGGGTTGGTCAGGCGCCGTTCACGAACGACAAACACGTGTTCGCTAACCTCGGCGACGGCACGTACTTTCATTCGGGGCTGCTCGCGATCCGCGCGGCGATCGCGTCGAAGGCGAACATCACCTACAAGATTCTCTACAACGACGCGGTCGCGATGACGGGCGGCCAGCCGGTCGACGGCACGCTCACCGTGCCGCAGATCACGCATCAGCTTGCCGCGGAAGGCGCGAACAAGATCGTCATCGTCACCGACGAGCCGGAGAAGTACAGGGCGAACGTCGGCCTGGCACCCGGCATTACGGTTCACCACCGCGACCAGCTCGACGACGTGCAGCGCGAATTGCGCGAGATCGAAGGCACGACGATCCTGATCTACGACCAGACCTGCGCGACCGAGAAACGCCGCCGCCGCAAACGCGGTGCGTATCCCGATCCGGCGAAGCGTGTCGTGATCAACGAGGCCGTCTGCGAAGGCTGCGGCGACTGCTCCGTGCAATCGAACTGTCTGTCGGTCGAGCCGCTCGAAACCGAGTACGGCACGAAGCGGCAGATCAACCAGTCGACCTGCAACAAAGACTATTCGTGCCTGAAAGGCTTCTGCCCGAGCTTCGTGACCGTCGAAGGCGGACAATTGCGCAAGCCGGATGTAGCGTCGGGCGTGGCGAGCGACGCGATGCCGCCCGTGCCGGACCCGGACGTGCCGGCGATCGACAAGCCTTACGGCGTGCTCGTCACGGGTGTCGGCGGCACCGGCGTCGTGACGATCGGCGCGCTGCTCGGCATGGCTGCGCACCTGGAAAGCAAGGGTGTGACGGTACTCGACGTGACCGGCCTCGCGCAGAAAGGCGGCGCCGTCATGAGCCATGTGCAGATCGCGAACCAGCCCGCCGACATCCACGCCACCCGCATCGCGATGGGCGAAGCAAACCTCGTGATCGGCTGCGATGCGATCGTGACGGCGAGCGACGAATGCGTGTCGCGGATGCAGAACGGCAAGACGCGCGTCGTGCTGAACAGCGCGCCTACACCGACCGCCGCGTTCGTCAAGAATCCGGACTGGCGCTTCCCGGGCGCGAGCACCGATGCGGACGTCCGCGCCGCAGCCGGTGATGACAATGTGTCCGCGGTGGATGCGAACCGCTTCGCCGTTGCGCTGCTCGGTGACGCGATCTACACGAACCCGTTCGTACTCGGTTATGCGTGGCAACGCGGCTGGCTGCCGTTGACGCACGAGTCGCTGATGCGCGCGATCGAACTGAACGCGGTTCAAATCGAGAAAAACCGCACTGCGTTCGAATGGGGCCGCCGCGCGGCCCATGATCCGGCCGCGGTGCGCAAGCTCGCCCAGCTGCAAGGGCGCACAGCGGATACGGATGCCGCCGGCAGCAAGATCGTCTCGCTGCATACGCCGAAGACGCTCGACACGTTGATCGACAAACGGGCGCAGTACCTGGCCGCGTATCAGAACGACGCGTATGCGACGCGCTACCGCAAGCTGGTGGCGGACGTCCACCGCGCGGAAACCGCGCTCGACCCCGCCGACAGCCAATTGCCGCTGACCGAAGCCGTCGCGAGGAATCTGCACAAGCTGATGGCGTACAAGGACGAATACGAAGTCGCGCGCCTATACACGGATCCCGCGTTCATCGAAAAGCTGAAGGCGAATTTCGAAGGTAACTGGAAGCTCAAGTTTCACCTCGCGCCGCCGGCGATGTCGAAGAAAGACGCACACGGTCATCTCGTGAAGAAGCAGTACGGCCCGTGGATGATGAGCGCGATGCACGTGCTCGCAAAGGGCAAGTTCCTGCGCGGCACTGCGTTCGACGTGTTCGGCAAGACGGAAGAGCGACGCACCGAACGCACGCTGATCGTCGAATACGAAGCGCTGGTCCGTGAGCTGATCGGCGGACTGACTGCCGGCAAGCGTGCGCTAGCCGTCGAACTCGCGAGCCTGCCCGAAGGTATTCGCGGCTATGGCCACGTGAAGGAGAACAACCTGAAGGGCGTGCGGACCAGGTGGTCGACGTTGCTTGCGAAGTGGCGCGCGCCGGAGGGAAGTGAAGCTCGTCACGTGGCTTGACGCGCGAGCAGCGAGCGGCATGCAACGCAAGAAAAAGGGCTGAGTCCTGTGCGGTACAGAACCCAGCCCTCGCCGGCCTAACTTCCCCGTCCAACTTTGCGGGGTCATTTCACAATCGGGGCGCCCTTCTTTTATCGCTGAACATCAGCAGCGCGACATCAGGCGCATTACTTCGCTGCCGCCGCCCGCTTCACCAACGCGTTCGCCGATGCGACCGCCGTCATGTTGATGATCCGTCGCACGGTCGCAGCCGGCGTCAGGATATGCACCGGCTTTGCGGCGCCGAGCAGGAACGGCCCGACCGTCACGCCATCGCCGCCGATCATCTTCAGCAGGTTGTACGTGATGTTCGCCGCTTCGACGTTCGGCATGATCAGCAGGTTCGCTTCGCCGGACAGCGTCGTGCCCGGGAACGCCGCTTTGCGCACTACCTCCGACAGTGCAGCGTCACCATGCATTTCGCCGTCCACTTCGAGGTTCGGCGCGCGTTCGACGATCAGCTTGCGCGCAGCCGCCATCCGTTGCGACGATGCCGACGGCGCGCTGCCGAAGTTGGAGCTCGACAGCAACGCGACCTTCGGCGTGATACCGAACTTCTCGATCTCGCGCGCGGCCAGCATCGTCATATCGGCGAGCTGTTCGGCGGTTGGGTTTTCGTTGACGTACGTGTCGCAGATGAACAGGTTGCGGCCGGTCAGCATCAGCAGGTTCATCGCGGCGAAATTCTGCACATTCTCGGCCTTACCCAACACCTGCTCGATGAACTGCAGATGCGTGTGATACCGGCCGATCATCCCGCAGATCATGCCGTCGGCGTCGCCGAGCCGAACCAGAATCGAGCCGATCAGCGTATTGAACTTGCGCATCGCGGCTTTCGCCACTTCGGGCGTGATGCCTTCGCGCGCGCCGATCTCGTGATACTCCTGCCAGCACTTCTGGTACCGCGGATCGTCTTCCGGATTGACGATTTCGAAGTCTTCGCCGCACTTCAGCTTCGAACCCATTTTCTGCAAGCGCATTGCGATCACCGCCGGACGGCCGATGAGGATCGGCCGCGCAATCTTCTCCAGCAGCACGAATTGCGCGGCGCGCAGCATGCGATCGTCCTCGCCTTCTGCGAACACGATGCGCGCCGGCTGCGCCTTCGCGGCGGCGAACACCGGACGCATCACGAGGCCCGTGCGATACACAGTTGCGCCGAGCTCTTCGCGATACGCGTCCATATCTTTGATCGGACGCGTGGCGACGCCCGAATCCATCGCGGCCTGCGCGACAGCCGGCGAAATCTTGATGATGAGACGCGGGTCGAACGGCTTCGGGATCAGGTAGTCGGGGCCGAATTCGAGCGAATGCCCCTCATAGGCTTTCGCGACTTCGTCGCCCTGATCGGTTTCTTCCGCGAGCTCGGCGATCGCGCGCACGCAGGCAAGCTTCATTTCCTCGGTGATCGTCGTGGCGCCGACATCGAGCGCACCGCGGAAGATGAACGGAAAGCACAGCACGTTGTTGACCTGGTTCGGATAGTCCGAACGGCCCGTCGCGACGATGCAGTCAGGCCGCGCTTTCTTCGCTTCTTCCGGGCGGATTTCCGGCTCCGGGTTCGCCAGCGCGAGAATCAGCGGCTGCGTGCCCATCACCTTGACCATCTCCGGCTTCAGCACGCCGGCGCTCGAGCAGCCGAGGAACACATCGGCGCCGTCGATCGCATCGGCGAGCGTGCGCGCTTCGGTATGCGCCGCATACCGCACCTTCGACGGATCAAGACTGCCGCGCCCTTCGTAGATCACGCCCTTCGAATCGATCACCAGCACGTTCTGTTTCGACAAACCGAGATTCACGAGCAGATCGAGACACGCGATCGCCGCGGCGCCTGCGCCCGAACAGACCAGCTTCACTTCCTCAAGCTTCTTGCCGACCACCTTCAGGCCATTCAGGATCGCTGCCGACGCGATGATCGCGGTGCCGTGCTGGTCGTCGTGAAAGACCGGGATCTTCATCCGCTCGCGCAGCTTCTTCTCGATGTAGAAGCATTCCGGCGCCTTGATGTCTTCAAGGTTGATGCCGCCCAGCGTGGGCTCGAGCATCGCGATCGCTTCGACGAGTTTGTCCGGATCGGATTCGTTCAGCTCGATATCGAACACATCGATGCCGGCGAACTTCTTGAAGAGGCACCCTTTGCCTTCCATTACCGGTTTCGCGGCGAGCGGCCCGATGTTGCCGAGGCCGAGCACCGCCGTGCCGTTCGTCACGACGCCGACGAGATTGCCGCGCGACGTGTACTTCTGCGCGTCGAGCGGATTGTCGAAAATAGCCATGCACGCGGCGGCGACGCCCGGCGAATACGCGAGCGACAGGTCGAGCTGGTTCGACAGTGGCTTCGTCGGCGTGACCGAAATCTTGCCGGGCCTGGGATTCTGGTGATAGGCGAGAGCGCTTAGTTTCAGTTGTTCGTCCATTTTCTGACCTGCGAGACGTTAGTAGTTGGGCCCGGCTCGCCGAGCTGCCTGCAGCGCTTGCGCGGCATCGAACCTGAAGCGGAAGAAGGGCAACGCGAGCTTTGGCGGGTCGGTTAGTGTACACCTCCGTATGGATGCCGAAACGTTGGGGCTACAACCGATAGCATCGCCAGATCAACGGTGGATTGTCATGCTGCAACGCGCCAAGGATCGCGCATCGGCAGGGAAAAAAATCAACCGGATCAGTGCGCTATTCGAGCGGCGCACTACGGCGCCGAGGAAATCAGCAGCCGTGTCGCCGCGGAAAATCGCGTGAGTGCAATGGCCGGGGGCGGGGCTCATAAGCGCGCCAAAAAACACCCGGCGCGCGAGCGGGCAGCGCGCAGGCGAATCGCGAACGGGCATGTTGCCTTCCGCCGCCTCCTCGGCGAGGTCCGAATCGGGTAAAATCGCGGGCTACGCGCGCAGCAAACCGGTCCGCCTTTCCGCGTAGGTCAGTTTTCAGTTTGCCCCGCCCTGGGTGCCTCGCGCTTCAGGTATCCGGGCAGGCGCCTCGGTCTGGGTCCCGGTCTGCCGGATGTGTTTCGTGTTCGGCCCGTCAGGGCGCGGAATGCGTCGCTTGCTGCGCCATCGGGCCGCGCGCCCGCCCTCTCCGCTGACACCCAAGGATTCGCCCATGACAGGCTTCGATCGCCAGACGATCTCCGACACGACCGCCAAAATGCTGCTGGAAGTCCAGGCCGTGCATTTCAACGCTGAGAAACCGTACATCTTCACGTCCGGCTGGGCGAGCCCGGTGTA
>DASXXR010000438.1:0-4687 GCA_036502945.1 Paraburkholderia sp.
CCGGTCGCGGTAACGCCCGACGAACTCGGCGACGGCTGGCGCGAAGGGCGTCTGCACCGTCCGATGATCGTGCATTGGAACGGCAAGAAGGTCGGCCAGCCGGACGCGGGTGTCGACATGGTGTTTCACTTCGGCCAGTTGATCGCGCACGCGGCGAAAACACGCAACCTGCGCGCGGGGGCGATTGTCGGTTCGGGCACGATCTCGAACAAGGACGCGAAGCGCGGCTATTGCTGTATTGCGGAGAAGCGGTGCCTTGAGACGATCGAGCACGGCGCGCCGCAGACCGAGTTCATGAAATACGGCGACACCGTGAAGATCGAAATGTTCGACGAAGGCGGCAAGTCGATTTTCGGTTCGATCGAGCAGGCAGTCGCGCCGTTCGAACCTGCACACTGACCCGCGCCGGAAAGTGGAGTGATCAGCCGCGCTGAATGCAACGGTGTGGTGCATGTGGCGTGACGTCGGATGGCACCGCGCGCCGACTGATTCTCCGATGGCAGCGGGCATCTTCGTGCGCTGTATGATCGGGCAAAATGCGCATCTGGCCGCGCTGACCCAGGTTTTTTACTTTGTTTCTTTTACTGCGCTTCTTGTGCTGCGAGGAGATCAAGATGACCGATACACCCGGCCCCACGCCACCCTTTCCCGGTTTTCCGGGGTTTCCGCCGGCTGAAATGCTCGACCAGATGTGGGGAATGATGCGCCTGACGCCGTTCGGCGCCGCGTTTCCGGGCGCGCAGCCCGGTGCGTCGCAGGGTATCGTGCCGTCGCTGTCGATGATGTCCGACATGATGGCGCCGCTCACGAACGTCGAGGAACTCGACAAGCGCATCACCGACATGCGCGCCGTCGAGCAATGGCTCAAGCTGAACCTGAACATGCTGCAATCGGCGATTCAGGCGCTCGAAGTACAACGGGCGACGCTCGCGACGCTGCGTGCGTTCGGCGCGTTCGCCCAATCGTCGATGGCGCAGCCTGCCGCTCGGACTGCTCAACCCGATCCGGTTGTGGCAGCAAGTCGCGGCGATGCGGCCGCCGCGCAGCCGGAATCAGGCGAAGCGACGGCACCCCCTTCCTTCGATACGTCCGGCTGGTGGAATCTGCTGCAATCGCAGTTCAACCAGATCGCGCAGTTCGCGATGACTCAGCCGGGCGCCGCCGGGCAAGGCGCGGCAGACGAAGGCGAAGCGCGCGAGCGCGGCACGCCGGCGAGCGGCGGAGCCGGCGAAAACCAGGTAGATGAGCAAAGCGCGAATGAGCGGGGCGCAGGTGAGACTCCTGCTGCGAAGTTGTCCGCGAAACGCCCCGTTGCAAAACGGCCGGCGACGGCCAAACGTGCTGGCACAACAGCGCCGAGGAAAGTGCCGGAGTAACCGGGGAGCAGCGTGAACAGCGCGCATCTGCGCGACATGCGGTCGCGGGGCGAATCAATCGGCCCCGTGACCCTTTGCCCGACGGCACATGCGCCGCGCTTTCTCCACGCCGGGCAATGCGCCCAGCCCGGCCTCGCGCCAGCTGCCGCCTCCTTGACCCACCTCAACCGGCCAGCAGTTTCCGGCCGCCCGCAAAGGAATCTTGTCAAGTCCGCGTGCTATTATTGTGTAAGCTTTTGGCCCGTGGAAATGCGCTGAAAACAACCATTCCAGCAGTCCACAAAGCGGCGGTCCGCCGCGCGGGCTCGAGCTTGCGGCGTTGCGTATTGCGCCGCAGGCTGGCTTGACCTCAGGCACAGGGTCTCTCCCCTCACCCACGGTTGGCCGCGTATTGCGAAGCCGAGATTTTCGCAAGCGCTTATAACGCCGCAGGTACTTCTTTGCTACAGATTTAGTCTGGGCGTCGATTACCGCGTAAAATTGAATGCTGCGCTGGCGGAAGCGCCGGTTTCGTTCGTCAGCAGCAAAAGTAACAATAGACAGGCACAAACAGACGTCGCCTTGCGCAGAACAGGGGTGGGACTATGAACACCATGCTTTATCCGGAACTATATAAATCGCTCGAGTCGGTCCGATGGGACATGGAAAAGGACATCCCCTGGGACACATTCGATGCATCGCTGCTGACCGACGAACAGGCCGCAACGATCAAGATGAATGCGATCACTGAATGGTCAGCGCTGCCCGCCACGGAAATGTTCCTGCGCGACAATCATCACGACAGCGATTTTTCCGCGTTTATGAGCGTGTGGTTCTTTGAAGAGCAAAAACACTCCCTGGTATTGATGGAATATCTGCGCCGCTTCAAACCGGAATTGGTGCCGACAGAAGATGAACTCCACGCAGTGCGCTTCGAATTCGATCCCGCACCGCCGCTTGAAACCCTGATGCTGCATTTCTGCGGCGAAATTCGTCTGAATCACTGGTACCGCCGGGCGGCTGAATGGCACACCGAGCCGGTCATCAAACACATCTACGAAACCATCTCGCGCGACGAAGCGCGCCACGGCGGCGCATACCTGCGTTACATGAAGAAGGCGATGGGCAATTTCGGCGACGTCGCGCGTGCGGCGTTCGCGAAGATCGGCGTGTTGATGGCGTCGGCGCGCCGCACGGAAAAGCCGCTTCACCCCACCAACCTGCACGTGAATCAGGCGCTGTTCCCGCGCGATACGATTCAGTCACGCCTGCCTGATCCGGAGTGGCTCGAGCGCTGGCTCGACGAGCAAATCCGCTTCGACGACGGCTGGGAAAAGAAGGTCGTCGAACGGATTCTGCATAACCTGTCCATTCTGTTCGAGCGCACGTTCACCACTGCGCAGGAATTGAACCGGTATCGCAAGGAAGTGGTCGCGCGTTTGCAGACCGAGCAAGGTTCGGCTCAACAGCCGGCCTGACGGTCGGCAGAGACCCGGTTAGCGCTCGACAGAGACAACTGGGCAAGGAAAACCGGCAACGGCCCGGCAGGCGTAAGCCAGCCGGGCCGTTTTCCATCCATGCCGCGGGTTGTGGCGTTCACCTTGCATCGGACCGCAAGCCGTGTATCGTTGCGGCAATTCCATTCACTCCCGCTTACTTTCACGATGACCGCTGCATTCGAACGCAAGCTCACGACGCGCGACGCGCTCGCTCAACTTCGCCCCACGCTGCGCGGGCCGGTGGTATTGACGAACGGCGTGTTCGACATCCTGCATCGCGGCCACGTCACGTATCTGGCGGACGCGAAGGCGCTGGGCGCGTGTTTGATCGTCGGTGTGAACAGCGATGCGTCGGTGCGAATGCTCGGCAAGGGCGATGATCGGCCGATCAACCATGAAGACGACCGGATGGCGCTGCTTGCGGCGCTGGAGAGCGTCGATTGGGTCGTGTGCTTCGAGGAGCAGACGCCGGTCGCGCTGATCGGCGCGTTGCGCCCTGATGTGCTGGTGAAAGGCGGCGACTATGACATGGACGCGTTGCCGGAATCGACGCTCGTGCGCAGCTGGGGCGGCAGCGCACTGGCGATTCCATTCGAGCACAACCGCTCGACCACCGCGCTGTTGAAAAAGGTTCGCGCGCAGGGCTAGCCGAACACCTGTCGCACGAAACTCGCGGCGCGAGGGTTCCAGGCTACTGCGAAAGTGCCGACGCCGCAATCGGCGCAACCGGCGCAGGCCCGCCGACCACGGCCTGGTCCGCGGCGTCAGCCGCCGACATCGGCCGCACTTCCAGCCACTCCGGGTGAATTTGCCGGTTCAGGTGATTCGGTTCGCGCGTTCCTGCCGCCGGCGCCGGGCCGAACATCCCGCGTACTGCAACAAACGCCAGCAGGTTCGCAATGACAAGCAACGTGATCAGCCAGCGCAGCATCGGTGGAATCTCCGTCTTAGGGTGATTGAGGTGAGGGCCGCCGCGTGCGCGTTCATACCGGGCGCGTAGCGGTACTGTCCGCCGCGATCAGTGCGAGTCCGGACAGCACCAGCGCATCGTGACGCGTATGCGGCGCATTCAGCATACCGGCGACTTCATCGGCTGCACCGCCGCCGACGACGAGCCGCACCGGCACGCGCCATTCTTCCTGCAGCTTGTGCCACATGCGTTCGACGAACGCCGCTTGCGCAAGCGCGCAGCCGGACGCCATCGACCGGCGTGTGTCAGTTGCGAAGAACAGCCCGCCTGATGCGGCGCCGTGGGTTTCGTCATCGGCGAGTGGATTGTCCGCCGGGCGGATATCGAGCACCGGCAACTGCGCGGTATGTTCACCCAGCGAGCGCATCATCAGCGACCACCCCGGCGCAATCAGCCCGCCAATGAAGGCGCCGTCCGCGCGCAGCGCTTCGAGCGTCGTAGCGGTGCCGAAGGTTGCGACAAGCAGGTCTTCGCCGGGAAAAGCGGCGCGTGCACCGATCATTCCCGCCCAGCGGTCGCTGCCGAGCGAAGCCGGCGTTGCGTACTGATTGCGCACGCCGCATTGCTGCGCGAGGGAGCGAATCGTCGTGCGCGGCAGGTCCTGCCAACAGGCGTCGAGCAGCGTGTCGATGCGCCGTGCAACCGCTTCGCCCGCAACGTTCGACAACCACGCGCTGCCGGGCGTGGGCAGTTCCGCCCAGTCGGGTTCATGTTCGAAATCGAGCGGATCGCCGATGCCCTTCACCAGCAAACCGCTATGCGTGAAAACGCCGGCGTGCGTGTGCTTGCCGTCGGACTGAACCAGCGACCATTTGACCCGGCTATTGCCGGCGTCGATCAGCAGAAACGGCGCGCGGCTCATG
>DASXXR010000439.1:0-18088 GCA_036502945.1 Paraburkholderia sp.
GCGGTGGCAACCCGAACCGATTCGTCGTCGTCGACGATCGAAATGATGGGAACGTTAGGCAAGCTGCACATCCTTCGGATTTACAAAGCGGGCCTGACGTCGTGCCCCCGGATCAGCCTGGTCAATCTATCCGCAATGGCGGGGAGCGTAAATCATATGTAAGTATTAAGCCCATGAGGTATCGGTGTGGAGTCATCGCACTGGAATGGATATGCCTAACGCATTGGCTTTACGCACCGGATCGCGCGCTCCAACCGGACTGCCCATCATCAGCGTGCGCAGTCTGCCCCTCCCGCGTGACAGACGCGACATGACGGTACCCACAGGTATATCGAGAGATTGCGATACTTCGATGTAGCTCATATCCTCGAGCCCAACCATCAGCAGCACCTGTGCAACGGTACGTCACCGTTGCACCATCTACCCAATCTATTTAGGTTTCCATAATAGATTGCAAGCATTCCAATCACCATTCGAGCGCTCCCCGACAGCAAGCGCAATAGCCTCTCCACCGGGAATAATCTTCACTGCTACGGGAATGCAATATCTAGCGATCGGCCGTGGTCTGATCCATTGATTCCGCTGCGTCGTCGGACTGTGCCCGGCTCTTTCTCCAACCGGCCGGCGGCATGCCGAATTCGCGCTTGAACGCGCGGTTGAAGGCTGCTTCCGATTCATATCCGACCTGCTGTGCGACCGCGGCAAGCGTCTTGCCGCCTGCCGCGAGTTCCTGCGCGGCGATCATCAAACGCCAATGCGCGAGATATTGCATCGGCGGCTGTCCAAGCAGATCGGTGAAACGCTGTGCCAATGCGGAGCGCGACAAACCGACCTTGCGCGCGAGTTCATCGACGGTCCAGCAGTAAGCCGGTTGCGCGTGCAACAGGGCGAGTGCGCGCCCGACGAAGCGGTCGCGCACGCCCGCCAGCCAGCCTTTGCGGTCCGCCGGCAGCGTGTCGATGCAGCGGCGCACCGCTTCGACGAACAGCAGTTCGGACAGTCTCGCGAGAACGGTTGCGCTGCCCGCGCGCCACTCCGCTGCTTCCGCAGCCGCGAATTCAAGCGACGCTTCGAGCCATGCCGAACGCGGATCGTTGCGCATGTCGACCTTGAAGATTCTTGGCAGCGACGACAGGACCGGGTTGCTCAACGCATCATCGCAAGCGAGAAAGCCGCAGACGATGTGCGTTTGCGCGCCGCCTCCGCCGTACGACAGCCGCATCACTTCGCCCGGCGCTGCCTCGAACTGGCGGGCCAGCAACGGCCCGGACGGAACAGGCAACAGATCCAGCGCGCTGCCCATGATGTGCGCTTCGCCTTGCGGCACTACCAGCAGTTCGCCGGCATCCAGCCGGACGGCCGATTCGGGGTCGTCCGGCAGCCGTGCCCAGCAATGCCCTTGCGTGATCAGATGATAGGAAACCACGCGTTCGGAACGTGGCAGGAAGCTCGCGCAGAGTGCCGAGTCGGTCTGGCCGATCACGCACCACGGTGCTGTGAATTCGCCGTTGAGATAGACCGCGCCGCTTAGGCGCACGAAGCGCAGCACTTCGGAGACGGCATCCATGAAGAGCGCCCGTCGATTGGCGGCGTCCCGCACAAGAAATCTGGACGCCCGATCATTCACTAAAGAAGCCTTCGCCAAGATACTACACCCACGTACTGCTGCAACGGCATGCATCCCGAGAAGTCGAGATGGACGCGGAAACGGTCTTCCATGCAATTGAAGCTAAACGATCAACGCGTACGTTTTTCGCACTATCCGGAGGGTTGATCGTTGAGTTTGATCTTCATCACGCAGCGCAGCGACTCCGACATCCATCTATTACTTTTCTGGAGCACCAGCATGACTCGAACCCCTCTCGTCGCTATCGTGATCGCAGCAACCGCCACACTCGCAGCGCCGGCCTTTGCAAGCGGCTATGGTCCAGCGCCTTACTATCAGCCGGCAGAAGGTGCGCCGGCCTCGCAGCGCGGAATCAGCGTGCAGACATTGTCCGCCGGCGAGCCGGTCAAGCATCCCGTAAATGAAGCAGGCGCTGCGCCGGCCGGACAAGAGGACGCGGCACAAGCAGTCATCACCATGGGAGACAAGCACTAGCGGCGCTGCCCGCGCACCTGGCGCGTGGTGCAATGAGGCCGGCTGCGGAAGCCGGCCTCCCCTTACTTACGCAGTCGAATAAAGACGCGCCAGGTTCCCGAAGCGATGCAAGTTCGTCCGCGATGAGTTCCGGACTGCGCGAGCGATAGGTGCACCCAGAAGGTCCACGCGCTGCAAAACGTGCAATCCCACGGGCAGCCGCGCGCGAATTCTATCGAAGCGCAGGGGTCGAGCACGCCGATGAAGTACTTGCGCCGATGCCGCAACCATTTGGAGGCCAAGGGGCTCCAGCCGGAGAAACACGCGGGTGTACATCAAACCGCTGGGATGAACCGCAAGCACTTTCATGAATTCTCCTCGCGTCGGAAAGCGACACGCCGGGTCCGGCAGCGGACCGCTGCTGCCTTTCACGGTGAAGTCTCCTGCGCGAGTCTGCACCGCGCGCTTCCCGGCTAGTCGAGATCCCTCGTCTCCAGCTCCACCGACTGCCCGCCGTTTCGTTCAAGTACGCGCTGCGCGGCAGCCTCGATTTTCGGGCGATTGGCCTCGAACGACTGGATCAGCTCATGCGAAGACGTGCCCGTGTTACCGAAGTGGTCGTTCAACGCATCCATGGATATGCTGCACCACACGTCTTTACCGCTCACCTTCGCTTCGAATGCAACGCGCGACGCTGCGACCACGTGGCGCCGGCCGGTAAATTCGATCGTCATTTTGCTTTTCCTCAGGTGCTGAAATCATTGCAAGGTCACTGCGTCGCTTAGCAAGGATCGCTCCAGCGGACCACAAAGCGTTCTTCTGGGCACGGCAATGCGCCGCCGCGGCAAGCGGCACCTGGAGCCTATGCCCCCGCAATGAAAGCAGGCAGCAGGCGATCTATAATCGACCTCTACCGCCGAACATACAACCCACCATTGGCCGCCGGCAGCTTCTCATCCGGCTTGTGCGCGCGGCAAAGGATTGCAACGCATGTACATCGCGATGAATCGCTTCAAGGTCGCCCTCGGTTCCGAGGCCGCATTCGAACAGGTCTGGTCCAGCCGGGACTCCCATCTGCAGGGCCTGCCAGGCTTTGTCGAATTTCACCTGCTCAAGGGTCCGCAGAAGGATGACCATGTGCTGTATGCGAGCCATACGATCTGGGCGAGTCACAAGGCCTTTGAAGACTGGACCCAGTCGGAAGCATTCCGTGCGGCGCACCGCAATGCGGGCAATAGCGGCAACCGTCCGCTTTATCTGGGCCATCCGGAGTTCGAAGGCTTCGAGGTCATACAGACCGTCAAATAGTCGCGCGTGGCGTGGCGCGGCTCGAACGCACGTCACGGCTACTCTTCTGAGCCCGGTGAAACCGCGCGACATAACTTTCAGGAAGATTTAACCGGCGCGTCCTTCTATATTTACATCCGTCGCCACGCCGCGCTACGCGATGTGGCCCGAACCAGGAAGGACTCTCCGTGAACATCCGATCGCTTGCCCAATCCGCTGCCCGCGCGTCGCTGGCTTCCACCGCAGCCGCCGCCATCACCCGCGGCGCCGTGCGAAATCTCGTTCTCGCGGCCACCGCCGCCGTGTTCGTATTCGGCAGCGCGTCGGCTAGCGCCGGATGGGCGCACGGCGGCACGGCCTACACGTCGCACGGCACCTATAGCGGCGGGCATTACGGCTCCTGCGGCGGCGGAAGCTGCTCGCATGCGGGCGGCGTAGCCGGGCCGTACGGCGGCGTCGCGACGAACAGCGGCAGCGTGACACGCACCGCGCCGGGTCAGTTCTCGAATTCGGGCACCGCGACGGGACCTTATGGAGGCTCCGTCCAGCATGCCGGCAACACCAGCTGCGCAGGCGGCACGTGCGACCACAACGGGACGCTCACCGGCGCCGGCGGCAACACCGCCACCACGTCCGGCAATGTCACGCGGACCGCGCCCGGCCAGTATTCGTCGTCCGGTACGGTCACCGGTTCGAACGGCAATACGGCCAGCCACTCGGCATCGACGAATTGCGCGGGTTCTTCGTGCTATCGCTCCGGAACCGCGACCGGCACTGACGGCGGAACGCTCACGCATGCCGGCACGGCGACGCGCGTCGCACCGGGCACCGTCGTTACGTCCAGCACCGTGACCGGAACGCACGGCACCACCGTCACGACGAGCGGTTCGGTCACCGCCGTCAGCGCCACGGTTGCGGTCGCGCCGACTGCGGTTGTCGTCGTGCCGCCGCCGGTCGCTTATGTGCCTCCGCCGCCGGTCGTCTACATTCCGCCGCCCCCGCCGGTGGTTTATGTCGCACCGAAGCCGCCGGTGGTCTATGTCGCTGCGCCGCCGCCCGTTGTCTATGTCGCGCCGAAACCGCGGCCGGCGGTCTGGATCCCGGGCCATTGGGTTGGCAACGTCTGGGTACAGGCGCACTGGGCGTGACCCGCGGCATCCGGCGAGCGCGGAGCGGGCAGTCGGCAAGCCACAGCGCGATTCCCGCTCGCGCCGCGTGCTCGATCAGAGGTTTTCGTTGACCGGCAAGCCCGTTTCCGAACGAAACCGCAGGCAGTAGATCAGGAAGCGCCCGGCAAAAATGCCGGCAACCAATCCCGATACGAGGCCATCCAGCACGACGTAGGTGGAATCGGTCGTCAACGGGCTCGAGGTCGCCAGATGAACCGCGAGCCAGAACTTCGATCCGAATGTCACGAGAATCAGCACGAGAGGAATAGCCGACCCGGGCAGCGTGACGGTCTTTTGCACCCGGTCGACCGTGAAGCGGGTCTTGTGCGCAAGCACGGCGCCGACAGGCAGCCCCACTGCGGCGCCGATGATCCACGCAAGACCCGCCTGCCAGCCGGCGGATGGCTCGGTGACCAGATGCGCGATGCCCCAGACGGCGAACACGAGCGGTATGATCGCGAGCTTGGAGAGCGCAGCGGTGCCGCCCTTGAGCGCCTTGATGCCGCGCGAAACGAGATACGCCAGCAGAATCCACACCCATACCGGTGTGCCGCGCACGATCTCTTCGACAGACATGGCAGGTCTCCCAGGAGTGACGAACGACTCTGCCGGATTATGTCACTGCGGATTGCTGAAAAGTCGTTTTCCGAAGAAGCGCCGCACGGTTGCCACAAAGAAGAGGATGCCGGGCATCTGCAGGCACGCAGTGACATGACTTAGCCGTGACGCGCGCGAACTGTGCTCTTTCAAACGGCACAGCAAGCTCACACCTTGAATAGCTCGCCGCACACTTCGACACCTTGTTCCGTCAATACTGCGGAGCCCGTGCCGTCGGCCCGCAGATCCACGTCGACCAGCCCCGCCGACGTCAATTCGGTCAACAGGCGCCGCAGCGTGCTCATCGGCAATTCCGCGCGCTTGCTGAGCTTTGCGAGGGACCACGGCTTCTCCGGCGATTCGTCACGTGCCTGCCATAATTCGACGAGCAGTTGTACCAGTTGAACCTGCGGGTCATTCATATCCGGCGCGCCGCCGTCGGCATTGCTTTCGCGTTCGTCCGCCATAGAAGTCATCTGCGCCCCACGTTTTCCGGGTGATCCCTGCCCGCGATTCTAGCCGCCGCCGACCGGCGAAGATAGACACACTTGCGTCCTTATTTGCGTCCTCACTTGCGTATTTAACCCGCGCAACCTGCCCCGCATCGCGCGCTAGACCTGTGCATGCATGCACGACGCGGCAAGCCTGCCGAGCGTAATCACCGCCGCCTCGACCTGCTCGGTCCACGGATAGCTGTAGTTCAGCCTGATGAAATTGCGGTAGCTCGGCGTCGTCGAGAACATATAGCCGGGCCCGATCGTGATGCCGTTTTCGAGCGCAAGCTGATAAAGGCGCATCGAATCGACCTCGGCCGGCAATTCGACCCACAGCACGTAGCCGCCCACCGGATCCGACATCTTCGTGCCTTCGGGAAAGAAGCGCTTGACCATCGCCTTCATCAGGTTCGCCTGCTGCGCGTACGCTTTGCGCAGCTTGCGCAGATGATGGTCGTAGCCGTCGTTCTTCAGATATTCGGCAATCGCGAGCTGCGGAATCGACGGTGTCGTCAGCGTGTTCAGGAACTTAAGCTTTTCGACCTGCTCGCGATAGCGGCCGGTGACCGCCCAGCCGATCCGGTACATCGCGCTCAGGCTCTTCGAAAACGATGCGCAATGCAGCACGAGGCCCTTCTCGTCGTAAGACTTCAGCGCGCTCGGGTGCGAGCCGCCGTAGTACAGCTCGTGATACACGTCGTTCTCGATCGCGGGCACGTCGTAGCGCGCGAGCAGCTCGACCAGTTCGCGCTTCTTCTCGTCAGGCATCTGGAAGCCGAGCGGATTCTGGAAGTTCGGCATCACCATGCATGCGCCGATCCGCTGCGTCTTTAGAATCGACGCGAGCGCGCCGATGTCGATGCCTTCGCGCGGATGCGTCGCCACCTCGATCGCGCGCATGCCCATCCGCTCGATCGCGTGCAGCATCGCGTAGTAGGTCGGCGATTCGACCGCGATCACGTCGCCGGGCTTCGCCACGGCCTGCAGGCACAGATTGATCGCCTCGGTGGCGCCGACGGTAATCACGATCTCGTTCGGGTCGATCGGCAAGCCGTTCTCCAGATAGCGCTTGGCGATCTGGCCGATCAGTTGCCGGGAGCCCGGCGGCAGTTCCTCGGAACCGCGCCACAGCGACGGCCGGCGCGCAATGGCGTTCGCGTACTGGTTGATCCGCTGATACGGAAAGGCCGACGGATCGGGATATGGCGACCCTAACGGCACGGCTTCGTCGCTGCGGATCGAGCGCAGCGTCGACAGCACGAGACGGCTCACATCCACCGATGCGGAGATCGCCAGCGGCTTCGACGGCTCCAGTTCGACCGCCGAGGCCGGCCCGCGCGGACGGACGATATAGCCCGACTGCGGACGGCTTTCGATCACGCCGCGGCTTTCCAGCACGACATAGGCGCGCAGCACGGTCGTGATGCTCAAGCGGTGATGCTGGCTCGTGCGACGCACCGACGGAATCTTCTCGCCGGGCAGGTACACGCCCCGCTGGACGAGCGCCTCGATGTCGTCGGCCAGCTTTTCATAGAGTTTCAACGCCCTTCTCCCCGATGGCGGCCGCGCCCAGCCAAGGTGGGCACGGCCGTGGATGGCGGCATTTTGCCATCGCCTCGCGCCCGCCCGCTCGGGCCTCGCCGCCCTGCACCCGTGGCTGCAACGCCAAACTGTACTCTTTCCCTACCGCTGTTTTTGTGTCTGCCTGCCAATTGTGCCCTGCTCTACCATTCGTAGCGTTAGCCGTCGTGCGTCGTGCATGGCGGTCGCGGCAGGATCATTGCCGACCGTTTTCTGGGGTGAAAAGTCGTGGAAGATCAGAAACAGCAAGGACGCATCGAACCTTACACACACGCCGCGGCAGGCTGGGGCGCGCTCAAATATGTCGCGATCAACCTGCTGAAGGAGAAGGTCTCCGGCGGCAACTACCGGACGCTGTTCCGCCAGAATCAGCCGGACGGGTTCGATTGCCCGGGTTGCGCGTGGCCCGATCGCGAGAAAGCGTCGACCTTCGAGTTCTGCGAAAACGGCGTCAAGGCGGTGGCCGCTGAGGCAACCAGCAAGCGCGTCACGCCCGCGTTCTTCGCCGCGCACACGGTCGAAGCGCTCATGCAGCAGTCCGACTACGAGCTTGAGCAGCACGGCCGCATCACGGACCCGATGGTCTACGACGCGTCGACCGACAAGTACAAGCCGATCGGCTGGGACGACGCGTATCAACTGATCGCCCGCCACCTGAACAAGCTCGACAATCCGAACGAGGCCGCGTTCTATACGTCGGGCCGCGCGAGCAACGAAGCCGCCTTCCTGTATCAGCTGTTCATCCGGATGTACGGCACGAACAACTTCCCCGATTGTTCGAATATGTGCCACGAAGCGACGAGCCGCGGTTTGCCCGGCACGGTCGGGGTCGGCAAGGGCACGGTGGTGCTCGACGACTTCGAGCACGCCGATACGATCCTGATCTTCGGCCAGAACCCGGCGACGAACCATCCGCGCATGCTCGGCGAACTGCGCGAATGCGCGAAGCGCGGCGCGACGATCGTCTCCATCAATCCGCTGCGCGAGCGCGGCCTTGAACGGTTCACGAGCCCGCAGCATCCGCTCGAAATGTTGACCAACGCCAGCACGAAGATCGCGTCGACGTTCATCCGGCCGAAACTCGGCGGCGACTTCGCGCTGCTGAAGGGCGTCGCGAAGCGCCTCGTCGAACTCGACGACGCGGCGCAAGCCGCCGGTGCCGAGCGCGTGCTCGACATCGAATTCATCGATGCGCACACATCGAACTTTGCCGCCTTCACCGACGACCTGCGCGCCGAATCGTGGGACCTGCTCGTCGAAGAATCGGGCGTGCCGCGCGCAGAGATCGAAGTGCTGACGCAGATCTATGCGAAGGGCCGCCGGGTCATTTCGTGCTGGGGAATGGGCCTCACGCAGCACAAGAACTCGGTCGCGACGATCCAGATGCTGTCGAACGTGATGATGATGCGCGGCAATATCGGCCGCGAAGGCGCCGGGCTGTGCCCGGTGCGCGGTCACTCCAACGTGCAGGGCAACCGCACGATCGGCATCGAGGACAAGCCGAGCCAGGCGTTCCTCGACCGGCTCGGCAAGGCGTTCAATTTCGAGCCGCCGCGCGAGCATGGGCTCGACGTTGTCGAAACCATTGCTGAAATGCTCGAAGGCCGCGTGAAGGTGCTGATCGGGCTCGGCGGCAATTTCTCGATCGCCACGCCCGACACCCCGCGCACGTGGGACGCGCTGCGCATGTGCGACCTGTCGGTGCATATTACGACCAAGCTGAACCGCAGCCATCTCGTGCACGGCAAAGATGCGCTGATCCTGCCGACGCTCGGCCGCACCGAAATCGATCTGCAAGGCGGCATCGCGCAAGGCGTTACCGTTGAAGACTCGATGTCGATGGTGCACATCTCGTACGGGATGAACATTCCCGCATCGAAGAACCTGGAATCGGAAATCGCGATCGTCGCCGGCATCGCGCATGCGACGCTCGGCAGCGAGAATGTGCCGTGGCTCTGGTACGTGGAAGACTATGCACGCATTCGCGATGCGATCGAAAAAGGTGTCGCGGGCTTCGACGAGTACAACGCGCGGGTCGCGCAGCCGGGCGGTTTCCGTCTGCATATCGCATCGAGCGAACGGATCTGGCTGACGCCGACCGGCAAGGCACAGTTCATCGTCCACCAGGTCGAGCAGGACACGCCGGTCAGCCGCGCACGCAACCAGCACGGCGAGCGCCTGATGACGCTGATGACGACCCGCTCGCACGACCAGTACAACACCACGATCTACGCGCTCGACGACCGCTACCGCGGCGTATTCGGCCAGCGCCGCGTCGTGTTCGTGAATGCGGACGATCTGAAGATGCTAGGTCTCGCGGCCGGCGAATGGGTCGATATGACGACCGTCTGGGACGACGGCATCGAACGCCGTGCGGACCGCTTCCTGCTGGTCGAATACGACATTCCGCGCGGCTGCATCGGTGCGTATTACCCGGAGACCAATCCGCTCGTGCCGCTGCATAGCGTCGGCGATGTCAGCAATACGCCGACGTCGAAGTCCATTCCGGTACTGCTGCATCGTCACGCGGCCTGAGGGCTGGGTTCAATCCGAAAACGGCCGGCGCGAGCGCAACCCGCAGCGCACCGGCCGCGTACAGCGACACCGTAACGGCAACCGCAGCCGCATTGGCTCATCATGATCGTCAGACCGCAAGAGAACTGGTTTCGCATGCTGTTCATCTGGAACGGCTCGGTGCTGCAGTCCATCATTCCGCAGCTCGCGTTCGTTTCGCTGGTCGACGTGGTTGCGGTGGTCACCGACGGCAGCATCTTCGGCGAAAAAGTGCCGCTCAATACGACACCGTTCACGCTGGTGGGCGTGGCGCTGACGATCTTCCTCGCGTTTCGCAACAATGCGAGCTACAGCCGCTACTGGGAAGCGCGCCAGATGTGGGGCAACCTGCTGATCTCGGGCCGGGCGCTCGCATCGCAAGTACTCGCTTACGTGCCCGCCGACCGCGACTTCGACCAGCGCGAGTTCATCTACAAGCTGGTCGCCTTCACTTACACGCTCAAGCATCAATTGCGCGGCACCGACCCGTTCGCCGAAGCAGCACGCTATCTGCCCGCGCAATGCGCGACAATGCTGCTGCACAGCGAGTTCCGGCCGATCGCGTTGCTCAACGAACTGCGCCATGGCCTCGCCGAACGCTACAGGCGCGGCGCGATCTCGAGCCAGCAATTGATGATGCTCGACACCCAGATCAATGATCTGGGGGCGGCGGTGGGCGGCTGCGAGCGCATCGCATCGACGCCGATTCCGTATCCGTACGGCGTGCTGCTGCACCGGACCGTCTATGCATATTGTCTGCTGCTGCCGTTTGGGCTTGTCGATTCGATCGGTCTGGCAACGCCGGTCATTGCGATCTTCGTGTCGTACACGCTGATTGCGCTCGAAGCCATCGCCAGCGAAGTCGCCGAACCGTTCGGCAAGCTGCCCAACAGCCTGCCGCTCGACGCGCTCACGCGCAACTTCGAGCGCTCGCTGCTCGACCTGTGCGGCGAGACGCTACCCGCCGAACTGACGGCCGGCCCCGGCTATCAACTGACGTAAGCATTGGCGCGCGATGCGCTACGTGGCCAGCGGCAACATCTGCGTCATCTGATCGATCAGACTTTTAACAGCCGGCGAGTGTTCGAACTTGCGGAATACCGCCGCGACCTCGGATGCGATCGGCTCGCCCGCGAGCCCTCTGAACACGACGTTGGGCAAAGCGACGACCTGCGTCAGCACGCTAGGGACGATGGCCACGCCCTCGCCCAGCGAAACCTGCGTCAATACCGCCAGCAAACTTCCCGGCGCACTGCCGATGGCCGGGCTGAACTTTCCGCGCCGCGCGACTTCGAGCGTTCCCCAAGGCTGCTCGGGAACGACGAAGATTTCGTGCGCAAAGGCCCTCGCCTTGATCGACGGCGCCGCGTCCACCAACCGGTGCTCAGCGGGTAGCGCCGCGCAATAACGATCGCGCAGCAATACGTGCGTACGCAACGAGGTCGGCAGATCGACGGGAAGACGGACGAACGCGATATCGACCCGGCCGTCGTCCAGCAGCGCGGGCAGCTGCTCCATCGGGAGTTCCCGTGCGTCGATGAAGACGTCCGGGTGCGCGTGGCGAAACGCGCGAATCTGCTGCTGCAGCACACCGGCAAACGCCGCCGAGCCGACATAGCCCAGATTGATGCGGCCCAGTTCGCCGCGGCCCGCACGGCGGCCGGTATTCAGCGCGCGCTCGAACTGTTCGACCGCCGTGCGGGCCTCGACAAGGAACGCGGCGCCGGCCGGCGTCAGCGCGACGGAGCGTTTGGTGCGGCTGAACAGCCGCGCGTCCAGCGCGCGTTCGATTTCCTGGATCTGCACGGTCAGCGTGGGCGGCGAGATGCCAAGTGTTTCGGCCGCTTGTGCAAAGTGCAGTTGCTCCGCTACCGCGATGAAATAGCGTAGATGTCTGAGTTCCACGAGATGTCTCGTCCACGGTATTAGGTTTCATCTAATTATATCGGCAAACACCATTAATGAAATTAATTGTCAAACCTGTTTGAATTGAACCTCGCGTCGCCGTCCCGGCGGCTTTTACACGCTCGCACGACAAGGCTTCCTTCATGAGTTCGATACCCGCATCGCACGCGATGTCCCGCAACACGCCACTGCTGCTCACCGCATCGCTGGGTTGCGCGATGACGGTTCTCGATACGAATGTGGTCGGCATCGTGCTGCCGACGATCGCGCACGACCTCAATGCGTCGTTCGCGGATATCGAATGGGTGATCAGCGCCTACGTGCTGAGCTTCGCCTCGCTGCTGCTCCCCGCGGGTTCGATCGCCGACCGGTTCGGGCGCAAGCGGGTGTTTCTCATCGGCATCACGCTCTTCGCGCTCGCTTCGCTCGCGTGCGGGATGGCGCCTTCGGCGCCGGCGCTGTATATCGCGCGTGCGGTCCAGGGGGTCGGCGCGGCCTTCCAGCTCGCGCCGGCGCTCGCGATCATCGGCCATGCATTCCATCGCGAAGACGAGCGCGCACGCGCGTGGGCGGCCTGGGGCGGCATCATGGGCTTGACGATGGTGCTGTCGCCGCTGCTGGGCGGCGTGATCAATGCGTATCTCGGCTGGCGCTGGGCGTTCAACGTCAATCTGCTGATCTGCGCCGCGCTTGCAATCGCGGTGGTCAGAATCATCGACGAATCGCGCGACCCGATCCCTCGCACACTCGACTTTCCCGGCATTGCGCTCTTTGCAGCCGCGATGTTCTCGCTCACATGGGCGCTGATTCTCGGGCCGGATAACGGCTGGACCAGCGAGGCGGTGTTGCTGCGCGCGCTGGCCGGACTGTGTCTGTTCGGGACGTTCGCGGTCGTCGAGCGCCGCAGCCGGCATCCGATGCTCGATCTCACGTTGTTCAGGGCGCTGCCGTTCGTCGGCGCGATCGTCGCGATGTTCGCGTATGCGGCATCCGCGCAAGTGATGGCTTCGCTGCTGCCGCTGTTCCTGCAGAACGCCCGCGGCAACACCGCGCTGACCGCCGGCGTCGCCATGCTGCCGTTTGCGATTGCGATGCTGCTGCTGCCGATGGTGGGCCGCCGGCTAGCGAAATTCATGGCGCCGTATCAGATCCTGACGCTGGGTCTCGCCATTGTCGGATTCGGCAATCTGGTGATGACCTTCGCCGCGAGTTCCGGCAATCATGGGCTGTTGATCGTCGGGATGGCGGTACTCGGCAGCGGCGGGGGCCTGCTCAACGGCGAAACCCAGAAAGCGATCATGGGGACGGTGCCCCGCGACCGCGCAGGTATGGCGTCGGGCATCAGCACAACGTCGCGCTTTTCAGGCATTCTGCTTGGCTTCTCGGGGCTCGGCGCAGTGCTCGCCGAAAAAGTGCGTGATGCGCTTGCTGAGAACATGGCGCAGGCGCATCTGAGCGTCGCGCCGGGATTGGTGGACCGCCTCGTTGCAGGCGACGTCGAACGCGCTTCGGCGTTGTATCCGCCTTCGACGGCACAGACCATCGCGCATGTTGCGCGAGCCAGCTATGGAACCGGGTTCTCCGGTGCATTCACCGCGGCCGCGCTGGTTGCGGTGACGGCTGCTGTTATCGTCTTCTGTTCGATGCGGCGCGCGGCGCGATAGTCGAACGCGGCGCGCAAGACGCCGAATACCCTCGCCGCTACGCATCCGTCTCACCGGTCGTGCGGACGAATATGCCGATATGGTCGGCGCTTGCCTGCGGATGCTGATGATGCGGGCCGTGCCCCGCGCGCGGAAAGGTCAGCAGTTGCAGCGTCGGCAGTTGCCCGTTGAGCGCATACCAGTTCTCGACCGGAAACACGATGTCATGGTCGCCGCCGATATGCAGAATCGGCATCGTCGTCGATTTGAACGCTTCCAGAATGGTAGGCGCCGGGAACACCGGATTGCGTGGCTTGTTGCCCAATGCCGCGGCCGCCCAGTCACCCGGCACTGGAACGCTCCGGTCGGCACTGCGCTGCGCGATGCGCTCGGCTGAACGCCTCGCGGCTTCCCGGCTCGCATCGGAACGCGGCTCGAAGAACAGCACGACCGAGTCGTCGAAATCGTTCACCGGCTTGGTTGCTACGTCATGGAACAACTGTTCCGCCGTTTTGACGAGTTCTCCGGGCGGCGATGTGGCGATCAGCACCGCGTGGCTGATCCGCCGCGGCAACGTGGCTGCCACGATTTGCGCGGTAATTCCGCCCAGCGACCATCCGCCGATCACGATGTCTCTCAGCGCGAGCGATTCGATCAGATCGGTTGCATCCTTCGCGAGCAGCATCGGATTGTAGGTTCGCTCGCCCGTCGACAAGCCGAGCCCGCTGTAGTCGAATGTGATGACTTGAAACCCGTGCGCCGCCAGTGCGTCGAGAAATGCCGGGTCCCAATCAACCAGATTCCCTCTGAAGCGCGTGCACAGCACGATCGGCTTGCCGGACCCGATCGACCGATACGCAAGGCGCCGGCCACCCACTTCGACGAAGCGATTGGGCGCGCCTGCCGCGCTGTCTGCGGATGCTTGCGTGTTCAAGTTCGTGTGCTCCTTGCCAAGATGTATGCGACGCGCATGTGCGCCGGATGCTGGGCTTTTCCGCGACGATTGCAACGGCTCTGCGGTGGTGAGCAGGACTCGATCGTACCCGCGTCGCTCAGGGCGCGCCACCGCAAAGCGGATGTAACCAGTTGACCCATGTCGCTTCGCACGGCACGATGGCGGCGTGCTTCGCGCCGCCAGAGGCGACCAGCCCTTCTCCTCAACTATTCAGCAGAGTTCATATCCATGTTCGAAGGAACCGTTTCCGCCGCGTTGCCCAAGCACGCGTTCTATGCTGAGTTGACGACACAGGCTCGCGCGCTGCTGGCCGGCGAGTCGAACAAGATCGCCAATGCGGCGAATTTTGCCGCGCTGCTGTATCACAGCATGCCGCAATTGAACTGGGCCGGTTTCTACTTTCTGACCGACGGCGAACTGGTGGTGGGGCCGTTTCAGGGCAAACCGGCCTGTGTGCGCATCGCAATCGGACGCGGTGTATGCGGCAAGGCGGCGCAGACGAGACAAACGCAGTTGGTGCCGGACGTGCACGCGTTTGCCGATCACATCGCATGCGACGCTGCTTCACGCTCGGAAATCGTGATCCCGTTGTCGACTTCCGCAGGCGAACTGATTGGCGTACTGGATCTGGACAGCCCGGTGCTGGCGCGCTTCGATGACGAAGATCGAAACGGACTTGAAGCCTTGGCAAAGGTGTTTATCGAAACGCTCGATGCGTAGCGCAAAGCCTGGTGCGATCTAGCCGGGCAGACAACGCCGTCTGGGCCAACGCCGCTGCATGGACGTTATTGCGCGCTTCGGATAATTTTCGTTCGTGACTTCGTTTTCGAGTATGCGGAAGACAGGCTTGCAGCCGCTTGCTCAACTTGTGCTGCTTTGCTGCAACGAACCGGACCTTTGCGCTGCGTTGTCGCGACTTTCCGCAAAGGTCCAGCGTGCAGGAGACGCATCGTACGATTCTCCACTTAGCTGCCGAAGTACGGCACGCAGAAGTCGACAGGACCCACGCACTGATTGGCGGGCTTGTTATGCGTCGGCTTGCGTGAACCGCTCTCGCTCGAGCCCGACGTAGCCGCGCCTACGCTGTCCGCTGCCATAGCGCTAGCCGTTGTGCTGTTGTTGGCGGCGGCCGCTTGCGTACCGTGTTGTGCGGCAATCTTCGCTTCAGCGGCCTGAATATCGGCCGGATACGTTACGTCATCGCCTGTGGAAGGGCTATAGCCCGCTTGCTCAACCCGCACGAGATCAGCGCGAACTTCTGCTCGCGTCAGCGGCACATTCACAGTTTGGGCAAACGACAAGACCGGGCTAGCCATTGCGCTAACAGCCAACGTCAAATAGATAAGCGTCTTCATGGTTGAATCTCCTTAATTCATTAAATGGTGGCGCCGAACAGATATAGGGTGCCGAATTGAACGGGTTACCAAACAGAACGACTGTTACCTCGCGCATTAGCTGCCGAAGTAAAGGTTGCAGTAGCTGACAGGACCGACGCACGAATTTGCGTTGCCCATGCCGCTCGGCATCGGTGCACGTTGACCGCTTACGCTCGAACCCGACATACCGGCGCCCCTACCGCTGCCGGCGTGCTCTGCCTTCAATTGCGCGACCTGCTGCTGATAGATCGGGCTGACATCCGGATACGACGTCTCCGTAACGAGACGTGAACCGTTGTTTTCGGCCTGAACCAGTTCCTGTTGCACTTCGGCACGGGTTCTTTCCTGTGCGAATGCATTCGAGAAAACAGTGGTCGAAGCGAGAACGGCAACAGACATCGTAAGCATGGCAAGCGTCTTCATTTTCAAACTCCTGAGTGGTGGGTGAGTGGCGTGTTCATGAGGGTGAACATCGGCGAGTCAACCGTTATTCCGGGATTCAAAAATAAATTGGGGATTTTGGCCGTAGCGCCTGCCTTTTCTCCGTTTCTCACCGATCGTGCTTTGTCACTCTAAAGAAAGTGCGTTTATTTCGTTGCAGACGGGAATAGAACCCACTGTGGCGCTGTTAAGCATTGGTTGACCGAATTGAACGGTCGAACAATGCAATTTGCGCACGCATCGCCCCAATTGAGCGTGCTGTCATTCATTTTTGTTTTTTGTTTGACGACGATGCATTGCGTCGATGTACATTCGTTCGGGCATAGATCATGATCGGATCATCCAGTCGCCTGATTTGGAAAGGATATCGTCATGTCTATGAAAGCTTTGGTGCTGAACCGCTATGGCGGCCCGCTTGAAATCACTGACATGCCGGTGCCTGTCCCGTCTGCCGGGCAGGTGCTGGTTCGCATCGCCGCCAGCGGGCTCAATCCGCTAGACATCAAGATCCGCGCGGGCAACGCGGCTCACGCAAGGCATCCGGTGCCGCTCGTGCTGGGTATCGATCTCGCCGGTACGGTCGAAGCTGTCGGACCTGGTGTCTCCACATCCGACGGCAAGCTGGCGCCACGTATCGATCCGCGCCGCTTCGACCTGCTAGCGGCGGAACGCGCGTACGACGCGATGACAAACGGCACTGCAAGCGGCAAATTGGTTGTCGATGTGGGCTGACAACGCGTTTCTCGCGCGTTCAGGCGGGCGCCTGCTGGACGTGCCCGCCTGCCAACGCCACGGGTATCAGGAACCCCAGACCTGCATCTCGTCGAGCGAATAGCCCCACGCTGTCGCACGCTGCGTGCCGAGCATGCGCACGTAGCGGCCACTTCCCTTCAGGTTCGTGAGCGACACGTGCCCCGACCCGACGCCGCTCGACGTCGAATAGATCGTGGTCCAGTTCGCGTTGTCATTCGATGTCTGGATCGAGTACGTTTTCGCGCCCGCATCCCAGTAAAGATCGACACCGGTGATGCTTTTCGCTGCGCCCAGATCCACCGAGAGCCACTGCGTTCCCGCGCTGTTGCCTTCGATCGAATCCCAACGGGTGGTGGTCGTGTTGCCGTCGAACGCCATGGCGGCGGTAAGGCTCGAGTTATAGCTTGAAGAAGCCGAAGCCGCCTTTCCCTGCGACAGCAGCGTGTTGCCCGGTGTCGAGCTCGCGCCGCCGTAGTAATTCGAACCGAGCTTCGCCTTCGTCGTGTCCGAATTGACGCCGAATTGCGAAAGGCTCCAGCGCTTACCCGTGGTGACGTCGGCGACGTACAACTGGTAGCCGCCCGCGGTGGTCGACGAGAAGAACACGTAGTTTGTGTTGTCGACGGGCGCCGGGTCGGAGTTGTTGCCCTTACAGTCGTTGATCGACAGCTGATTGGGCGTATCGCCAGGGTTCACCTTCGTGTAAATCTGGTCGGCCTGGCTCGATGCGTCCTTCCAGCGCGCGTAAAACACGGTGCCGTCCTTACGGACCATCGGGTAGTACGTCTCGAGGCCTGCCGGCGCGTCGAACGCGACCTTCTGATGCGTCGCGATCGTTTCCTTGTACAAGCCCAGGCTCGCGCCCGTGCCGGTTGCGAAATAGACCGCGCTGCTGTCAGGCGTCGGGAACGGCATCGAGCTCTCGATCGAAGGCGCGGTATTCGTGATGTCCACCACCGACGTGAACGACGGACCGCCGCTCGTGAACGACAGCGTCGCGTGCATCACGTCGCCGTTCTGCTTGAAGAAGATCGAATTGCCGTCCGAGGCGAATTTCGGATCTTCGTTGCGGGTCTGCCCAGTGCTGTTGGTCATGTTGATCGGCGCGCTGTTCGAGCCGACCTGCCAGATGAAGACATTCCACGCGTTGTTGGTGACGCCCATAAAGGCAAGCCATTTCCCGTCGGGACTAAAGACCGCATTCATCGGATCTTTAATGCCCCACGCGCTCTTCGACACTTGCGTCAGCGTGTG
>DASXXR010000440.1:0-16526 GCA_036502945.1 Paraburkholderia sp.
CTTCCGTCGAGCGCGATAGCCGGGCTCGACTATAGCGGCAGTGCGCTCGATCTGACATTCAAACCCGGTACGACAGTGGACGGCGATGGGCTGACGCGGCGTCTGGCGGCTCAAAGCCTGTCCGCTCAGGAGGACAACGGAAAATGGACAATCAAATCCGGGCAAGCTGGACCGCACTGACCGAGTGGTTCGACGCACGCGCGCTCCGCGAAAAAAGAATGCTGGTCGCTGGCGGCGCGTTGGCTGCCGCGGCGCTGGTTTACAACGTGCTGTGGGAACCCGCGTACGACGGCCGCGCGCGGATTGCCGCGAGCCTGCCGCAACTCCAGGGACAACTGGCCGACATCGAGACGCAGATCGACGAGGCGCGCCGGCTAAAGGCGGCGACCGCGGTTCGCCCGCCCGCCGGCGTGGCGTTGCGCGACGCGCTTGACGCGTCGCTCGCGCAGGCGGGCGTCGTGAATGCGCAGCTCACCGTAATGGGCAAAGGCGTGCAGATCGACGCGAAAGGCGTTCCGTTCGCTGCGTGGATGGCCTGGCTGGATCAGGTGCGCCGCGCCGATCGCGTGCGCGTGATCAATGCGCGCGCACGCGCTGAAGACAAGCCGGGGCAAGTCACGGTTTCGGCCACACTGCAGCCCGCGTCGGAACGGTGAGGCGGGGCGGGGCGTGATGCGGGCGGATGATGGGCGGCGTGGTACGCGTCGACCCCCCGCGCAATCCAACATGTCAGACGTGCCGTTTCGATATGCGAAATGCACGCACTGCTGACTTGTGATTGTCACATTCACTACCTAGGATACGTCGTCCGACGGCACTGTCGATACCCTCGTTCCGACTGCCGCGACGGCCCGCCGTCACCTTACCTCCGATATTTCATTCATGACAGACTCACGGGCACCGTCCAGTGTGTTGGCGCTGGCCGTATGTCTCATGCTTTACGCACTGATTTTGCAGAACGCCCGGGCACAGGATGTGAGTCGGAACGATGGCTCGTCTGCCGGAATCGTGCATTTCGATCTGCCCGCACAGCCTCTCGCGCAAGTGCTTCAGGCCTTTGGCCGCATGACCGAACTGGTTTTGCTCGCGCCCGCCCCGCTGCTGGAAGGGCGCACCAGCGCGCCGGTGAGCGGCGACTTCCTGCCGCGCGACGCGTTGCTGCGCGTGCTGGCCGGCACCGGGCTCATGGCCGACTTCACCGGGCCTGACGAGGCGCTGATCGTCGCGGAGGCGGAGCCGTCCGCTCCAGCGCCTGCGGCCAGCGTAGAGCCGCCGGGCACGTTGACGATGGACGGTCTCGCGGGCAATAGCGACCAGCGCGCCTATGCCGCGATGGTTCAGGCGCGCCTGACCGAAGCGCTGTGCGCGCTGCCCGTGACCCGTCCAGGAACCTATCGGCTGGTGGCCCAGCTGCGCATCGACGACAGGGGCGCGGTGACGGCCACTGCGCTGGTGGCGTCGAGCGGCTCGGCGCCCCGCGACGCAGCGATCGAGCGGGCCATCCGCACGTTGCGCTTCGATTCGGCGCCGCCGCCCGGGCTTCCCGAGCCGGTCACCATTCTGCTTCGGCCGACTGGCAACGGCGTGCATATCGACTGTCCGCCAACCGATGAGCGAGGTTAGGGGCTATGTCTGACAGCAGCCGCGCACAGTCACTGAGGAACCTCCTCGTCTCGCGTTACTCGTATCTGGTCAAACGGCTGGAGCGCGTGACGGGATCCCGGGACGGGGCAGCCGACGCGTTGCATGAAACCTGGCTGCGCCTCGAGAGCGCGAATATTGCCGCGCCGGTCGCGAATGGCGACGCGTATATTCTCGGCATGGCGAACAACGTCGCCATCGACCAGCATCGCAGCGAGCGGCGTCACGTCCACGACGATGATGTCGATATGTTGCTCGAACTGCCGGATGAACTTGCTGACCCGGAACGGATCGTAGCTGCACGCCGTAAAGTGGAGGCGCTCAAGGACATCCTGCGCGGTCTGACGCCGCGGCGCCGGGCGATCCTGCTGGCGGCGCGGGTTGACGGGCAATTGAACCGCGAGATCGCGGAGCATTTTGGCATTTCGCTGCGGCTCGTCGAAAGCGAACTGAGCGCGGCGATGAAATATTGCCTCAAGCGCATGCAGGAAGTAGGCGATCCTTACGCAGGGTCGACAGCCGGGCCGAGAAAATTTTGACTCCCTTACCCATGACGAAAGCCGAGGCCGATTCCGCGAACGACGAAGCGACGCAGGCCCGCGCGTGGCTGCTGCGCCTGCGCGCGGGAAACGTGAGCCCGGAAGACGCGCAGGCGTTCCAGCAGTGGTGCGAGCTTCATCCGCAGACGGCGTACCTGCTGCGCGATACATGGAGCACGCTGCGCTCCGCGGCGGCCGAGATCGCCCAGGAAGAACGCGCGTCAGGCAAGGCATGGAAGGGCAACGTGGGCCGCGCCCATCCGTTGCGGCCCGGACGGCGTGCGTTCGTCGGCTTCGCCGTGGCGGCGGGCGCGTCGTGGCTCGCGTTGCGGCCGCCGCTGGCACTGTGGCCGTCAATCGGCGACTTCGCCGCGGACTGGCGCACCGGCACAGGCGAGCAGCGCCAGGTCGCGCTGTCGGACCGTGTCAGGGTCGAAATGAATACGCAGACGCGGCTGAATGTGCTGCCGGCTAACGAAAGCACGCGTGCTGTCGAACTGCTTGCTGGCGAGGCGGAGATCGTCGCGGCGGCGCCGACCGCAGGCCAGGCCGGCCTGGTGAGAACGGTCGCGGCGGTGGCGGGCAAGGGCACGATGCGCGCGCAGGTGGCACGATTCGACATCCGGCGCACCGGCGATCAGGTCTGTGTAACCTGCATTTCGGGTTCGGTGGCGTTCGAGCATCCGCGTCGCCGGCTGACCTTGCTCGCTTCGCAGCAGCTCATTTATGACGACCGGTTTGTGCGGCCCGTGTCTCAGGTCGATTCCGGGGTCGTCACTTCGTGGCGCAGAGGCGTGCTGGTGTTCAACGGCGTGCCGCTCGCGCAGGTCGTCGACGAGATCAATCGCTATCGGCCGGGCAAGATCATCTTGCGCAACACCGCGTTAGGTGAAAATCGCATGCAGGCGCAGTTTCCGATCGCCAAGCTGGACGACGTGATCGATATGCTTGGGAAACTCTACGGCGCGCACATCACCAAACTGCCGGGCAATATCGTATTGCTCAGTTAGGCGCCGCTTGCGCGTTTTGTATCGCGTTCGCATCTTTCGCATGTTCCGCTAATTTCGTTCGTCACTCATCCGGCATCGCCCATCCCACCCGGCGACGGGTGTTTTCCTCGCGCCCGAGGAAATTCTGCGGGTTAGCCCAACTCGGTTCGACCTTGTTTATGTAGGCCCCTTCAAACGTTCACTGTCCTGTGCGTCGTCACTGTGCGCGGCCGGCAGTGGCGGCTTTGCGTCTGCGCGAGCGCTGGCGCTGGCGCGCGCGGCGTCCCAGGTTGCATCGAGCGGATCGTCGACGCTTTCATAGGGCTTGAGCAGAAACGGAAAGCGTTCAGCGAGTGGTGCGGCTTTTCGTAAAACCAGAATATGGTTGACCATCCATTGCAACAGATCACTCCCTTCGTGAATCTGGGTGGCCGACCAACGAGGCATGGCGGAAAAAAGTTCGGCGAAGCCGCTCCAGCGTGACGGGCGGTCGTTGACGGAGGGTCGGAAATACGTGTTCATGTGGAAGTCGCCATTGTTCATGACGTCACCGACGAAGAGGCCATCGGATGTCGGCACGGCCGCCTGTTTCCAATGCTCGGCCTGCGCCAGTGCGCGCAGTGCGCGAGTCAGCACGAACGCGCTGCTGGTTTCGCGCTCGATTTCCGCGAGCGACAGCACGCCATTGCGCTGCATGCAGCGCGCAACCGCGTGCGGCTTGATGGTGTTGGAGGCGAAGCTGCTCAACACCATGTCGGGCACGGTGACCTGCAACTGGAATTCGCGAAGCCCGTGCTCGGCGCTCATGGTGACGAAATTGACGAACAGGCCTTCTGCCTGGCCGGCGGCGCCGATTGCGCCCACATAGGGCTCGAGGCCGAGGCGTTCGAGCCTCGGCGCAACCTGATGTTCGAGAAGCCGCATGAGGCTGCGCCGGTTCGGCGTGCCCGTGAAGTCTTCGAGGCTCTTCATGACGATTGTGCTGAGTTGGCCGCGACGCTCGTCGGCGAACATCCGCGGCGAGCGGTTGAGTTCGAATTTGGCGCGGCCATGTGCTACGCGTGGATCGACGAACATGCGGCTCCTGAAGGGTTCGATTGAGTGGACTGCCGGGGCGTTGCGTCATGCGTCGGCCGTCGCAGCATCCAGTTTAGGGTGATCCTCTGGTACTGAAAATGGATCGTCAAGTTCGGCAACGCGTGGGCCCGCGGCAACGCATACGCACGCAAGCGCTGTACCAGATCGAGACGGGGCAATAAGGTGATACGCGCAGTGATTGAACGCTTTGTCGAGCATAGCCCGATGACCTTGATGGCGCGGCTGATATTGCAATGCGCGCTGGATGCGGAATGGGTCACCGATTTGTTTGAGGAGGGGGACGCTCGCAATAGCCTGCCGTTCCGCGAGTTGTTGTCGACGACGACCGTGGACGTCATGTCGACGATCGCCGCGCGATTGCGCCGCACCGAACATGAAGCGGCGCGCACGCCGCGTGAATTGACGGTGTCGATCACTGCGCTGCATGACCGGATCAGCCGGACCCAGCCGGCGTGGGGGCGCGCGCTCGTGCGTGAGAGCGCGCAACGTTTGTCGTCGCTCGTGCAGCCGCTGCCGCGCGAGCTGCCGGCCTCGGTCAGCGGTTATCGA
Source organism: Paraburkholderia sp. (assembly GCA_036502945.1). Lineage (GTDB taxonomy): Bacteria > Pseudomonadota > Gammaproteobacteria > Burkholderiales > Burkholderiaceae > Paraburkholderia. Next base: position 4,817 of record DASXXR010000440.1, read on the forward strand.
TTGAGAATTCTTGACGGGGCGCCGTTGCCGGTGGGCGAAAAGTGCGCACCGGGTTCGTCGGGGGACTGCCTGAGCGCGGTCACGCCGTTGAACCGGCTGCGCGGTGCGGCGCTCGCCGGACAGCCGTTCGTCGTGTACGACCCGGACCTTGCGATGATCGTCGATCTGGTGCCGTGCGAACGCGGCGAGACGCAGGAGCGGGTGATAACAGGGGCCTTGCTGGACACGGTCCAGCCGGGCGAGCTGTGGATCATCGATCGCCGCTTCAGCACGCGGGCGGTGCTCAGCGGCTGGCCGCGTCGCGCCAGCGCCTTTATCGTGCAGGAGCACGGCTGCACACCTGAGCATCGCGAACTGGATTCGCTCGTTGCGAAAGGAAGAGTCGAGACTGGGCTCGTGTACGAGCAGCCGGTTGGCATCGTCGACGAGTTAGGCGCGTCGATCGTATTCAGACGCATCGAACTGCACCTCGATCGCGGCACTGACGAAGGCGACAAGGTCATTCGCATCCTGACGAACGTGCCGGCTTCGCATTTGAGTGCGCAGGAGATCGCGCGCCTGTCATGCCGACGCTGGAGCCACACGCTGCCCGTGCCGCTTGAACCGCTCTTTAGCAGTGAAGTGCTTTCACTGGGCCAGCCGCGCGCCGCGTTGCTGACCTTTGGCGTGGCCGCGTTCGCGTACAACGTATTGAGCGCGATCGCGCGTGCGGTGAGCAGCCGGCACGCATTGAACGAGCGCGAACTTGAACGGTTGCCGTCGTACATCGCCACGGGCGTCAGTGCGACTTACGCGGGCATGATGATCGCGTTGCCCGATGAGTTCTGGCAGCGCTGCGACCAGTTGATGCCGAGCCAGGTGGGCGATATCGTCAAGGGGATTGCCGCTCATGTCGATCCGCGCAGCTCGCGCAAACAGCAGCGCGAGCCCAAGGTGCCTCCGGTAACGGCGGCCATGCTGCGCGCTGCGACTATCGATAGCCTGGTGGGCAAGGAAGGCAGCGCGTATTCCGACGCCGAACCGCTCGCGGAACAGCGGGCCATTGCGATGGCCACGCGCGACTTCAGCAGCAACCCGTCGAAGGCGTTGCGAGATGCAGCGGAGTCGCCGGTGATGGTGACGAAGTACGGCCAGGCGATCGCTTTCCTGATTTCCGTCGAAGACTGGAACCGGATGAAAGCGGATATACGCGAAAGCAGTCTGGACAGGCTCGCGGTCGGCTATGCGGGAGCAGCGCAGGCGGAAATCGGCGGGCCTGTGAGGAAATCGTCGATCAACTAGCTTAGCTAGTGAGGCGGTGTACCCAGATTACCGAGGTCCAGCTGAAACCGCCGATGCCGTATCGCGCGATCAACGTGTCGATGCGGGTGTTGATCCGCGCTGCGCGAATCCGGCAGTGCACGATGAAATAGCTGCTGTTCACACCGATCAGCGTGCCCGGCGCTAGCGCCGTGGAGGTCTGCGCGGGAGACAGGATTTGCTCGACTTCGGCGGTGCTGACGAAGTAGGCCGTATTGCGCCGTTCGACGATCGTGTGTGCCTGGCTGGACGAAAGACCCGGAATCGCCGCGACGAGGGTCGGCTCGGTCGCCGTGTTGACGTTGACCGGCGTGATGTCAGGCAGGATCGTGACGAACGGCGACAGCGCCTGCACGGCGCGCGCATCGTAGCCGGGGACGTGCGCGAGGTCGTCGACCGAGACCAGTTGCAGCGGCCAGCCGCCGGCACCTGTGCCGTCGCTCAGCGAGCGCAGGATATAGGCGGCCGTGGATTGCGCGAGCGCCGGGTTCAGCGAGAGCCCGCCTAGCAGGCGGCGATAAGCCAATACGCCGTCACCGTTGATCTGCCATGGCTGGCTGGGCCCTGGCCGGGACACGAGGTTCAGCAGGTTCAGCTTGGCCTGCGCGTCTTCGACCTGACCGGAGATTCTCGCGCTGGCTAGCTCGCCGTTCACGGCGATGGCTTCGCGCGGCAGAAAGCTGGATAGCTGAATGTCGTTCACTGGGGCGGACCACTCCTGGCCGTCGTAGGTCACGTTGGAGGTCGCGCTTTGCTCCCGTAGCGTGGCGCGCGCCCATTCCACCGCTGCGCGTTCTACCCACATGCTTTCGACGGTCAGGCGTTGATTTTCGACGTCGCGGATGGCTACCCGCTGGCGCCACAGCACGCTTGCTGCCAGCGTGGCCGCCAATGCAACCACCAGCAGCACCGTCACGATGGCGATGCCTTGTTCGCGTTTTGGGGCGCGCGTGCGGATGTCGTTCGTATGCATTTTGGGCTCCGTCACATCGACTGGCTTTGAGCCTGGTTACGGCAAGGCTAGGAGCACCTTGCCATGAAGAGATTGCAGTTCAGTGAAGAACAGAGCGTTGGTGCGCAGCCCGCATTATGGCTGCGACGTCGGCAAGCTGGCGGACCGGTGCCGCGCGCCGCGTACCGGGGCGCGGCTGGTAGCCTTGTGAGGTTCACTAACTGAAACGTGGAACGAGCGGGGGCTTGAGCGCATTAGACGGTCATCTTTTTGACATATGACCGCGCCACACTCGGCGGCTCATCTAATGCCGCTATGCAAATCACCCGTTCTCCCGATGACGCCCGGACACAGCACCGTTGGCCCAACAGTGCGCGGAGGAGGCATACGCAGGTCTGGAAACCTTCATGCGTCGCGTTGTCGGCAGGCTGAAATGGTCGCTTTCTGTGCTGTGCCTGCTAGGGGAACTTGTCGCGGCGCCGCGGTCGGCGTTGTCTGCCGAGCCCGACGCGTTGCCATCCGGTCGGCCGTTGCCGCCCTCAGGATCATCGACGGGATCGATGCCTGCGCAACCATCGTTGCGCTTCGATATCGCCGCGCAGCCGCTTGCTGCCGCACTCGAACAGTACGGAACTGTTTCGGGGAGTCCCGTATTTTTCGACTCCTCGCAGGTGGCGGGCCGCACGTCGACGGCTGTCCAGGGATGGTACGCACCGGAGGCCGCATTGCGCATCCTGCTTGAAAACACGGGGCTCACTGCGCAATACGACGGCACGGGGCAGGCCGATGCTTTTGTCCTGAAAGCGGCGGAGGCGCAACCGGCTGTCGCCGCGCCGATCGCGCCCGAGGGCACGGCCGCGCAACTATCCACGCGTTACGACGGCCTCGTCCAGTCGACCGTCGAGGATGCATTCTGCGACACGCCGCTGCTCGCGCCGGGCGGCTACCGCACTGCGATCAGTTTCGGCATCGACGGCGACGGGCGGATCAAGCGGGCCCGGCTGCTGCACGGCACCGGCGACCGCGATCGCGACCTGGCGATCCTGCTGGCGTTGCAGCGCATCCAGCTCGACGAAGCGCCGCCACCTGGGATGGCCCAGCCGCTGTACATGGTGATCCTGCCGCGCGGATCGGCGTCAGGCGACGCGTGCCGTTCGCGCTCCGCACGATAGCGAAGCCGCCGAAACCGTGACCGACAACACCATCCCCGCCCTGCGCGATTTCCTCGTACAGCGCTACGACGAACTCAGGAAGCGCCTGACGAAAAAACTCGGCAGTCCCGAGGCGGCCAACGACGCCTTGCAGGACACGTGGTTGCGTCTGGAAAGCCGTGAAGAACAGCCGGGCGGCATCGGCAGTGTGCAAAATTTTGGGGCTTATCTGCTGCGCATGGCCGTCAACATTGCTATCGACCATCAGCGTCGCGACAGCCGTTTGCTGAGCGCCAGTGAAATCGATACGCTGCTTGATTATTCCGATCCGTTGCCCGGGCCGGCCGAGACGGTTGAAGCACGATCGGAGCTGAACGCGCTGATCGAGGTCATACGGAAAATGCCGCTGCGCCGCCAGCAGATTTTCCTCATGATTCGTCTGGAGCGCTTGGCGCAGCAGGAAGTGGCGGACCGGTTGGGTTTGGGGCTGCGCACAGTCGAAAAGGAGTTGAAGCTGGCTCACGACTATTGCGCCGCGCGCACCGGCAGATCGGCCGAGCCGCGAGGCAAGAAAATTAAATGACGGATTGGCACGTTGAGAACCGTCTATCCGGTAGGGAGTTTCCCATTGTGAATCTGACATGGCGCAGGTTGGGCTGGCAGCAGCCGCCCCGCGCCGGCAGGGGGTGACGCGATGAATGCACCGGTTGACCAGAAGACTGTCGGGTCGGGGCAACTGCAGCGTGAGGCGCAAGCCTGGCTGCGCCGCCTCACGTCCGGCAAGGTCACGCAGCACGACGCGCAGGCGTTCCGGCTCTGGCGCACGACGAGTGCGTTGCACGAGGAAGCTTTTGTCGAAGCGCAGCGCGGGTGGAATGCGTTGGGTCCGGCGATGCGCGCGCTGGCCGACGAGGATAAGGCGCTGGCCGACAAGCTGCGCTCGCCACGCCGGCCTGCGTTGGGGCGCCGTGCGTTCGTTGGCGGCGCGGTTAGCGTTATCGCCGCGGCTGGCGTTGCGGTGGTTTATCCGCCGGCTGGCTGGCTGTCCACCGTCACGGATTGGCGGGCGGACTATCGCACCGACACGGGCGAACAGCGCCGCGTCGCGCTGGCCGATCGCGTCAGTGTGGATATGAACACGCTTACCCGCATCGCCCGTCAGGACGTGAACGGTCAGACCGTCGGCATCGAGCTGATTTCCGGTGAAGCATCGGTGGATCTGGCGGCGCGTGCGCGGGAATTCAGCGTGATCTCCGGTGCGGGCCGCAGCGTGGCGCAGTCGGGCCGCTTCGAGGTCCGCCATACGGACGACACCAGTTGCGTGACATGCGTGGACGGCGCTGTCGAGGTGCGGCATCGGCTCGGCACGCGCAGATTGACAGCGCGTCAGCAGGTCACGTATGACCGGCAGTCGCTGGGTGAAGTGGTTGTGGTCGATCCGGTTGCGCTGACTGCGTGGCGTGACGGCATTCTGGTGTTCAGGCAAACGCCGCTTGATCACGTTATTGAAGAAATCAACCGGTATCGGCCGGGCCACGTTCTGTTGCTTAACAGGAGCGTGGGCAATCGGGAAGTTAGCGGGCGTTTTTCGATTCGCGCGTTGGATACGGTGCTGGTGCAGATTCAGCATACCTATGCGCTTCATGCCGAGCGGTTGCCGGCTGGTTTGCTGCTTCTTAGCTGAGGTGGTTGGGCGCGTTGTTTGGTTCGTGACAGCGACGTGACGTGTTGCGTCTTGCGTTATGCGTCGTGCGCGTTGTGTGGCATCTCTCTGAGTCACCTTTCGAATCCCTGAAGTGGCCGCGCTGAACGGCTGGTCGTTGTGCGCGCGTTCGGCGGGTTTGCCATCTGGCTGTCCTGTGTTTGTCACGGGTGTTGTGTATCTGTGCTGGGCGTGCTGCTTCGGACCGTCGCCGCGTCGTTTGGTGAGTGCAGACGCGGCCTTTGAAAATTTCTAGCGGATTTTCATTTCCAGTTTCGTCTGGTTCATGTCACGCATTTCTTTCGGGGATCCGGCATGAGCGCACGTCAGTTCAATCAATCAAAACAGATCAAGGTATTGCCTGAGCTGCGGTCTCCGCGACTGCGTCCGGTCTGTCAGGCGATCGCGGTGATGGTGGCCACTAGCGCAGCGATGAGTGCTCATGCGGCGGGGATTGTTAATCTCGGGCATGTGGGGGCGCAGGTGAATGCGGCGCGTGGTGGTGCGGGCGGTGCGGGGGCGCTGAGTCTTGGGATGACGCCGCAGCAGGCGCTGCAGGCGAGTCAACCGTCGATTCGCAATCTTGCGCGTGCGGCGCAGGGGATCGCGCAGCAGATTGCGGCGCAGCAGGCTGCGGCGGCGGCGGGGTTGGCGGCGGCTTCGAATGTGCCGAATGGGTTGGGTGTGGGCGGTTTGCAGGTGGCGCCGGGTGTGAGCGCCGATACGAACAATCCGCTGCTGTGGCTCAATGCGAATGCGCCGAAGCAATCGGTCGACTCGAGCGGTCACGTCACCGTCGAAGTGGACCAGACTGCGCAGAACGCGGTGGCCACCTGGCAGACGATGAACGTCGGCAAGCAGACCACACTGTATTTCAATCAGTCCGGCGGCACGCAGACTAATGGCGCGAACAACTGGGTGATCCTGAACCGGATCATGGACCCGTCGATGGCGCCGAGCCAGATTCTCGGCAGCATCAAGGCCGAAGGCTCGGTGTACGTAATCAACCGCAACGGCATCCTGTTCGGGCCGGGTTCGCAGGTCAACGTGCACTCGCTGGTGGCGACGTCGCTCGATCTGCTCAACGCAAACGATGTGCCGACGCAGAGCCTCACGGACATCGCCGCCAGCAACAAGCTGTTTCTGGGCCTGATGGCGGGTGCGCAAGGGGGACTGGCGGCGCTGGAGGCGGGGCAGACACAGGCCAACGGCCAGCAGGGGGCGCCCAACGAGGTCCTCGGTCTCGGCAATCAGGTCAAGGTGAATTCACCGACCGATTACACGATACCGGGCAATGTCACGGTAGCACCGGGCGCGTCGATCACGACGCAGACGAACGGTACCGTCAGCGACGGCGGTTTCGTGCTGCTGGCGGCACCCAATGTGAGCAACGGCGGCAGCATTACGTCGACCGGCGGGCAGGTGGTGCTGGCGGCGGGCGTGGGCGTGAGCCTGCGGCCCAACCCGACGGCTCCGCAACAGCTACTGCCTGAACTGAGCGGGCAACTCGTCATGCAAGGCGTCGACGTCACGCCGGCGGGCACGCTGACCAACACCGGTATCGTTCAGGCCGCGCGCGGAACCGTCGATCTGCTCGGCAGCAGCGTGGTGCAGAACGGCGTAGTCGGCGTGACGACCAGCGTGAACACGCCGGGCACCATCACGATTTCGACGGTCGACGAATACTTCGCGAATACGCCGACGGGCACTTCGTATTTCACCAACCAGCCGCCGATCGGAGGGGGTACTAGCGATCCGGTAGGGGTCGCCACGCGCCGCGCCGGCCTGCTGACCTTCGGCCCGGATTCGGTGACGACGGTCATGCCGGACACGGATGGCCAGACGGCCACTTCGGCGCCGGGGACGGTCTTCACGGCGGGTAGCATAGGCATTACGGCGGGTTCGGTCTGGTTCCAGTCCGGCTCGCTGCTCGAGGCGCCGGGTTCGACGGTGACGGTCGCCGCGCTGACGCCGTCTTCGGCGCTCAACGCCACGCCGCCGGGCGATACGGCCGTGCCCGGGCGCATCTATCTGGACACCGGCGCGACGATCGACGTATCGGGCCTGTCGAACGTCGATCTGTCCGTTGCCAATACGCTCGTCACGGTGCCGCGCATCGGCCAGAACGAACTGGCCGATTCGCCGCTGCTGCGCGACGGCTTCCTGTTCGGGTTGCAGAACGTGGTGGTCGACAGCACGCTGTCGGGCACGCGCAGCGACGGCGTGCAATGGGTCGGCAGCCCGATCCTGAACCTTGCTGGCCTGGTCAGCCTGATCCCGCGCACGGTCGACCAGCTGCTCATCAACGGTGGGTCGATCACGCTGTCGGGCAACGAGGTGATGACGGCCACCGGGTCGTCGATGAACCTCAACGGTGGCTACATCCACTATGAAGGCGGGATGGTCAACACCACGCGTCTCATCGATGCGGGCGGTGCGATCGTGCCGATCGGCCAGGCGAATCCGAATGACACATTCGTCGGCATTGCCGGCCGGTTCGTCGACAATCACCCGCGCTGGGGGATCACCAACACCTATATGAACCCGCTGCTCGCGGGGAGCACGTTCGAAGGCGATTTCATCGTCGGTGGCAATGCCGGCACGCTGAATGTGTTCGCATCGACGGCCGCGGTGCTCGACGGCAACATCACGGCGCAGGCGTTCAGTGGCTCGAAACAGGTGCAGGACAACAATCAGGCGGTGGGCGGTACGTTCAACCTCGGCGCGGACCCCAAGGTCATTGCGGCAGGCAACAATATCGCGGCGCTGACTCAAGGCGCCAACACGTCCACAAATGGTGAATTCGGCCTCGTCATCCTGCAGAACAGCGCGCCGCAACTCAACGACCTGGTACCGGGCTTCTCAATCGACACGCCGCTCGACACGGCAGCCCTGAACGCGCTTCCCGGCACCGATCCGAACAACGTGCTGGCCACGACGGTCGTGCCGACCGGCACGTTGAGCGCAGGCGGGTTTGCGAACCTGAACGTGAGGGAGGACACGCGTGCGGGCGTGGGATTTGACGTACCCGAAGGAACCGTGCTGAAGCTGCAGCCCGGCGGTTCCATCTCGCTGAACGCTTCGCGGAGCGCGAACGCCGTGATTGACGGCCAGCTGATCGTGCCGTCCGGCTCGATTTCGATCGCGCTTTCGATAACCGGGGGCGGAGGCGGAAGTCCGACCCAGGGCAATATCACGGTCGGCCCCGACGCGCTGCTCAGCACGGCGGGCCAATGGGTGAACAACGACACGCAGCTTGCCGCCGGTACCACGCCAGGCGGCAGTGAATACATCAACGGCGGCAGCATCACGCTGGCCGCCGGCTACGGCATCGACCTGCAGCCGGGCAGCGTGATCGACGTATCGAGCGGCGGCGAGGTGCAGGCCAACGGGCAGTTGCTGATGCAGAACGGCATTCCCACCGGCATGGGCGGGAGCCTGTCGCTAGTCACGCTCGCCAACAATTTCGGTTTCCCAACCGCTTTGCCGATGGACGATCTGCTGCATATGGATGGCACGATCCGCAGCTTCGGCTTCTCGGGCGGTGGAACCCTGACGTTGCAGGCGCCCGGCATCCAGATTGGTGGCGATCCGGCAGCGGCACCGGCGTCGACACTGGTTCTGCCGACAGATTTCTTTGCGCAGCAGGGCTTCGGCAGTTACGTGCTGAATGCGGAGTTCGATGCGACGGTGGCGCCCGGTTCGACGGTCAGCCTGACGCAGCAGAATCTGCTGGCGAACGTACCCGCCCTCCAGCACGCCGCAAGCGGCGCCGATCTGTCGGCGGGTGGTCTGACGACGGTGGGAACGATCGATGCCTTTGACCGGCAGTCGACCAACCTCGTGATCACGGGCGGCGGTTACATAGCGTGGCGCTCCGAGGCCACAAACGGTAACACCGTACCGATTGCCGACTATCCCGGCGTTACGGGCGGCGTAACGATTGGCGAGGGTGCGTCGATTGTCGGCGATGCGGGCGCGCACATCGGTCTGGGCTCGCCCGCGCAGGTCACGGTGCTCGGTTCGCTGATCGCGCCGGGCGGCTCGATCACGCTGAGCGCGGATAACGGCGGGCCGTTTGCGCAAACCGGGCAATATAACGGAACCGCCACGTTCTCGAGTCCGAGCAAATCGGTATGGCTCGGGGCGGATGCCGTGCTCGACGTGTCAGGGGTGGCGCTGACCGATCCGCTTGCTGCGCCGGTGAAAAACGGGCTGAACACGTTCATCCCGACCACCGGCAAGGTGCTGGCCGGCGGTTCCGTGACGATCTCCGACGACGCGGGGTATATCGTCGCGCAGGCGGGCTCACGCATCGACGTGTCGGGCACATCGGCGAACTTCGACCAGCTGCAGGCCAACGGCCAGTATGTGTCGCAACCGGCCTGGAGCGATGCCGGCTCGATCACGCTGTCGGCTTCCAGCGGCCTGTACTTCGACGGCACGCTGCAGGCGCACGCGGGCGCTCCGCAGGCGGAGGGCGGCACGCTGACGATCCTCGCGAATCCGAACGCGGTGAGCAATCCTATTGGAGTGCTTGGCAGCCAACCTTCGTTGCCGGGTGCTACAGCGCTTGTCATCCAGCAGAGCGGCAACCTGGTACCGGCGAGCCTCGCGCCTGGACAGAGTTTTGTAGCCGCGGTCGGCTTGCCGACGGGCGTGCTGCAATTCGCAGCGGACCGGCTCAATGACTCCGGGATCACGACGCTTGTGCTGGGCGTCCCGGTCAGTAGCGGCAATTCCACTGGCGTGGGCGTGGTGCCGATCGCCTTTACCGGCGACGTCGACCTCAATCTGGGCCGGGCGGTCGTCCTCAATACGGGAACAATCGCCGCGCTTGGCGCCGACCAGTTGAACTCGCTGCTGCCGACAGGCAGCACAGGACACTGGCAGGCTCCGGCAACGACCCTCGCTAATCTGCTTTCGTCGAAGGGCTCCGGGAATCCAACGGATACCGATGTGACGATCAGCGCGCCCTACGTCGCGTTTGTTAGTCCGACGCTTGGCAATAATACCGCCGCCCAGGCGCTTGTGCCGAACAAGGCGCTCGCGGACGGCACACTGAACGTGAACGCGTCGTTCATCGACCTCGAAAACCAGGTCCAGCTGAACAACTTCCAGCAGGCGAATTTCACCAGCAGCGGCGATATCCGGCTGACGTCGACCATTGTGAACGCGAACGCCACCAACGCGTTGATGCCGGGCGAACTCTTCACACGGGGCAATCTGACGTTCAAGGCAGCGGATCTGTATCCGTCCACCGGCAGTACGTTCATCATCGATGCGGTTGGCCCGGCTGACCAGAACGGCAACCCGGCCCCCACCACCGTGACATTCCTGTCGAACGGCGCGTCGGGCGTACCGCTGTCGGCAGGCGGCACGCTGCTCGTCGACGCAACGGACATCGTGCAGGGCGGTACCGTGCGTGCGCCATCGGGCAGTCTCATCTTCGGCGTGGGCGACACGACCGACACCGCGACACAGGCGCAGTTCAACTCGCTGCCGCTGGTGGCGACGAACTCCGTCACGTTCGCCAGCGGTAGCGTGACGTCGGTATCGAACGAAGGCGCGATCATTCCGTTCGGTACGACCGTCGACGGCACCGAATGGCAGTTCAATCCGGTGCCGAACCAGAACGCGGCGCCAGATATCACGGCGCCGCCGTCGAAGTTCGTCAGCGCGAACGGCAGCAGCGTGTCGCTCAATGCAGGCGCGACGATCGACCTGTCGGGTGGCGGCGACCTGCAGGCTTCTGAGTTCGTGCCGGGTACCGGCGGCAGTCGCGATGTGCTTTCGCAGTTCAACGTGAGCTTCGCGTCGAACCCGAGCGGCACGGCGGTGCCGGTGAACGTCGGTGGGTCCAACGTCTATGCAATCGTGCCGGGCAAGCAGTCGCCGGTGGCGGCGTACGACCCCGTTCTCGCGCAGACGCTGCAGCCGTCCACGGCCGGGACCGGAGCGGCGATTACGGCCACGCTCACGGACGGTGTCGGCCATGCTGCGCTGAACAGTGCGATCGGGCAGTCCGTCTACCTGTCCGGTGTGCCGGGACTTCCGGCGGGCTTCTATACGCTGCTGCCGGGCAAGTATGCAACGCTGCCGGGCGCATTCCGGGTGACCGTATCGTCTGCGTCCGGACCGGTTACACCGGGTGCGAGCCAGGTGTTGCCAGACGGCACGATAGCGGTTGGCGGTTACTTCGGCAATGCACTGGACGGCAGCCGCAGCGCAATGCCGACGCTGTTCGACGTCCAGTCGGCCGCGGTCTGGCAGCAGTCATCGCAATACACGCTTACCAGCGCCAATGCGTTCTTCCCGAGCCTCGCGGCGAGCGCGGGCAACATCGCGCCGCAGTTGCCGGTCGACGCGGGACACCTGGTGCTGGCCGCGACCAACGCGCTGAGCCTCGGCGCGAAACTGAACACGGCGGCGGGCCCCGGCGGTGCGCCGGCGGAAGTCGATATCGCGTCGCAGGACATCCAGATCACCGGCAACGGTGAAGCTGCGCTGCAAGGCTACCTGCATATCGATGCGGGTCAGCTTGACGCGCTTGGCGCGGGCAGCCTGCTGATCGGCGGCACGCGCACACAGACGAATAGCGGCATC